>NZ_VDEZ01000001.1:1310000-1637500 GCF_017922435.1 Thalassospira sp. ER-Se-21-Dark
CGACCCGCGCACCAGCGGTGCATGCCCATCGATATGGCCATCCTGAAACGCTTCAAGCTTGGCCATGATGCCCGGATCAAGGTTGAGCACGCCGGGATAGTTCATCATTTCCGCCAGACCGACGACCTTTTCATGGGATCGGAACGGCAAAAGGTCTTCGATTTCAAGCCGCGCACCGGCAGTCTCGAACGCCGTGGCCGGTACGCAGGAGGACAGATTAACCCGCACATCCATCACGGTCTGTTCCGCGCAATCAAGGAAGTATTTGATGCCCTCAGACCCCAGTACATTGGCGATTTCGTGCGGGTCACACAGCACCGTGGTGACACCATGGGGCAGTACACAACGATCAAATTCCAGCGGGGTGACGAGCGAGCTTTCAATGTGCAGGTGGGTATCGATAAAGCCCGGCACTGCGAACTTGCCGGTGCCATCAATCTCGGTCTCGCCAGCGTAGTTGTCATGGGTGCCGACAATCCGGTCGCCGACGATGGCGATATCGGTTTGGGTGACCCGGCCGGTGATGACGTCAAGCAAGCCGATATTTTTCAGGACCAGATCAGCCTTGATTTTGCCCTGACCGGCAAGGATGCATTTGCCAAGATGGGTTTGGGTAAGATCGCTGCTCATGGGCTCTGATCCTGTCTTCTTGAAATTCTTTTACCATCCCCAAGGGTAAAGCATGTGGCCCTTGAACGCTTTGAAATTTTTATGGATTGGCGGATTGAAACTGTGTTTGCGTTTTGGTGAAAGCGCCAGCTGACCCTTGGCCCTTGACCGGGGCGTCTGCCGTGCTAACTCTTGGGCGAAGCAATCGATGAGATTCAAGGATAATTCATGAGCGAACAACAAAGCTGGCATGGCACGACAATTCTGTCCGTGCGCAAGGGCAATGAAGTCGTGGTGGCCGGTGATGGTCAGGTCTCGCTTGGTCCGACCGTGATCAAGGGAAATGCGCGCAAGGTGCGCCGGATCGGCCAGAAGGGCGAGATCATGGTGGGCTTTGCCGGGGCAACGGCGGATGCCTTTACCCTGCTGGAACGGCTTGAAGCCAAGCTTGATCGTCATCCGGGCCAGACGATGCGCGCCTGTGTCGAATTGGCGAAGGACTGGCGGACAGATCGTTACCTTCGCAAGCTCGAGGCCATGATGGCGGTGGCCGATAAGGACGTGTCGCTGGTTCTGACCGGCCAGGGCGATGTTCTTGAACCCGAAGATGGCATCATTGCCATTGGCTCGGGTGGTAACTATGCACTTGCTGCGGCACGGGCCCTGCTTGATCAGGACCTCAGTGCCGAGGAAATTGCCCGCAAGGCCATGGCGATTGCCGGTGAGATTTGCGTCTACACCAATGGCAATGTCTTGCTTGAGAAAATCGATATCGAGGATGCGAAATAACGGTGCCAGCAAACGTCGCCTTTCGGGCTGCAAATAACGAAGACCTGCGCTTCCGGTGCTCACGCACATCAAAGTGCGCTGCGCTCCGGTTCTCGGGCTCCGTCATTTTCGCCACGAAAATCGACGTTTAAATTGAATGGGCCGCTTCTGCATTCGTCGCAAAAAGATACGGAATAAATCATGACCCAACATTACAGCCCGCGCGAAATTGTTTCCGAACTGGACCGTCACATCATCGGTCAGAAGGATGCCAAGCGCGCGGTCGCCATTGCGCTGCGCAACCGCTGGCGCCGTCAGCAGCTTGACGAAACGATGCGCAATGAGGTGCTTCCGAAAAACATCCTGATGATCGGCCCGACCGGTGTCGGTAAAACCGAAATCGCGCGTCGCCTTGCCAAACTGGCCGAGGCCCCGTTCATCAAGATCGAAGCAACCAAATTCACCGAAGTCGGTTATGTCGGGCGCGATGTCGAACAGATCGTGCGTGATTTGGTGGAAGTTTCGATCGACCTGACCCGCGAAAGCATGCGCAAGAAAGTCCGCGCCAAGGCAGAAATGCAGGCCGAGGAACGCATTCTGGATGGTCTGGTCGGTGAAAATGCATCCTCCGACACCCGCCAGAAGTTCCGCAAGATGCTGCGCGAAGGCGAGCTTCAGCACAAAGAAATCGAGATCAACGTGCAGGAAAGCAGTGCGGCCTCAATGCCGACCATTGATATCCCGGGCATGCCCGGGGCACAGATGGGGATGCTGAACCTGAACGATATGTTCGGCAAGGCGTTTGGTGGCAATACCAAGCCCAAGCGCATGACGGTCGAAGAAGCCTTTGAGCGCCTGATCGATGAAGAAGGCGACAAGCTTCTTGATAATGACAAGGTCACCGCCGAGGCGATTGAAAATGTCGAACAGAACGGCATCGTGTTCCTGGATGAAATTGACAAGATCACCGCGCGGTCCGAACGTGGTGGCGACGTATCGCGCGAAGGTGTTCAGCGCGATCTGTTGCCGCTGATCGAAGGGACCAACGTTTCAACCAAGCATGGCACGGTCAAAACCGACCATATCCTGTTCATCTGTTCCGGCGCATTCCACCTTGCAAAGCCGTCCGACCTTTTGCCGGAATTGCAGGGGCGCCTGCCGATCCGCGTTGAGCTTAAGGCGCTGACGGAGGGTGACTTCCGCCGCATCCTGATGGAGCCGGAAGCATCCCTGATCAAACAGTATATTGCGCTTATGAAGACCGAGGACGTGACACTCGACTTCACCGAAGATGCGGTCGATGAAATTGCCCGTATTTCGGCCAATGTGAACGAATCGGTCGAAAATATCGGGGCGCGTCGCCTGCATACGGTGCTCGAAAAGTTGCTCGATGATATCAGCTTTACCGCCACCGACCGTGGTGGTGAGACGTTCAAGGTCGATGCCAATTATGTCCGCGAACAGGTCGAAGACCTGGCCAAGGATACCGACCTTTCGAAATTTATTCTGTAATCGAAACGTTCAATCGGACCAGATATGCAAAAGGCCAGCACGATGTTGCTGGCCTTTTTGTTTTTGCGTGTCTTCCAGACGCTTAGGCGGAATGCAATTTCCGGACATTGTCGCCGGTTTTGGCCGGGAGATAGACCGTAAAGACCGAGCCGACACCCTGTTCACTTTCGATCTGCATGGTGCCGCGGTGGCGTTGCACCAGATGTTTGACGATGGCAAGGCCAAGTCCGGTGCCGCCAACCGCGCGGGAGCGTGCAGTATCAACGCGATAGAAACGTTCCGTCAGGCGCGGCAGGTGTTCACGGGCGATGCCATCGGAATGATCGCGGATGGCAACGGCCATGATGCGGTCATGACGGAAACGCGCCAGTGCACCCGGCGGGGTTTTGGCCAGACTGATCGAAACTTCGACATCGGTATTGGCGTGGCCGTATTTGATGGCGTTTTCGACCAGATTGACAAAGACCTGGGTCAGTTCCTTTTCCTCGCCAACCATTTCGGTGTCATCAAGCGTGCTGGTGACACGGATGTTCATGCCCTTTGCTTCGGCCTTCAGGGCGAGGCTTTTGGCGACCTTGCCAATGATCTTGCCGACATCGCAGTCTTCGGACGGCGGGGTATGTTCATTAAGCTCGATGCGGGCAAGCGACAGAAGGTCTTCGATCAGATGCTGCATACGCTGGGCCTGATCGCGCATCACCGGCAGGAACTGGTTGAGCGCATCGGGATCGTCCTTGGCGGGGCCTTCAAGTGTTTCGATAAAGCCCAGCAGCACCGAAAGCGGGGTACGCAGTTCGTGCCCGGCATCGGTCGCGAAGTCAGCGCGCATCTGTTCGAGTTTGCGAAGCTCGGTCAGATCGGAGAATGTCAGAACGAAGTTCCGGTCGCCCGCAGCAGCAGGCAGGCGCGCGGTCAGGACGTCAAAGTGACGGTGTGCATCAGCCGCCAGCACGAATTCAGCATGCTTCATGGTTTCGCGCGCGCTTGCGACGTCATCAAAGGCATCCAGCAGGATCGGGTCGCGGATAAAACGCGTCAGATCACGGCCAGTTTCAAGGTTGTGAAACAGGCCCTTGGCCGCTCGGTTAAACCCGGTGACCACGCGATGGCGATTGACCATCACCACCGGGTTTGGCAGGTGATCAAGGATTTCGGCATCGGTGCTGGTTTGCGCTTCAAGCAGCGCGATCCGATCACGAAATGCTGCGGCAATCTGGGTATAGAGCGATGATAGCTCGGACGCGGCGGCAAAGCTGATATGTTGCGGCGGGGTGCCTTTATAGCGGTCGCGCAGATCGGTCGCATAGCGTGCCACCCGGCGCAGATCACCAAAATAGATGCGCAAAATCGCCGCAGCCCCGAGCCAGGCGGCGGTCGCAGACAGGATCGCTGTGCCCCAGCCAAGCTGCTCCATCGCCGCAAGGACGCCAAAGACAACACCTGCCGGAAAGGCAACGGCCAAAGCCGTAAGTATCAATTGGCGGAAACCCAATTAACGCTCCTGTTTAAACGGGGTGACGGCGGTTTACCACGCGTGTGATCAAAAGTGGACCTAAAATGGTTATGGGCCAGTAAAGATCAAATAAAACTTTGATGACAGTTTTCTAAGCACTGAAGTGATTGAAAATATCTGTCGGGTACGTGGTGATGCCGTCCTCTGCCCAACGCCTTTGGGCAAGATGCTCATGTGGGAAGCGTATCGGTTTGCGCCAACTGGCGGGCGGGTGTTTTAACGCCCGCCGGTCAGGTTCATGCTTGGTGTGATCAGAAGCCTGATCAGATGATTTCAGCACCCTGATCGAAGCTCAGACGTGGCTGGCGTTCAAACAGCTTGCTGCCATCGCCATAGCCGATATTGAGCAGGAAATTGCTTTTATACGGGGTGCCAGCAAAGAATTCGGCATCGACCTTGGCGTTATCAAAGCCCGACATCCCGCCACAATCGAGGCCAACAGCCCGAAGGGCGAGGATGAAATAGCCTGCCTGCAGCGTGCCATTGCGAAATGCGGTGGTTTTGATGACCTCTTCCTTGCCGGCAAACCACGACCGGGCATCAGTATGCGGGAACAGGTCGGGCAGCTTTTCGTAAAATTCTATGTCATGGGCGATGATCGCGGTCACCGGTGCCGTCATGGTTTTTTCGATATTGCCCTCTGCCAGGCAGGGTTTAAGGCGTGCACGGGCCTCGTCGGTGGTGACAAAGGTAATGCGCATCGGTTCGCAATTGGCACTTGTCGGTCCCAGTACGGTCAGGTCCCAGGCCTTTTTGAGAAGTGCCGGGTCAACCGGTTTGTCGTGCCAGACATTGTGGGTGCGGCCATTGTGAAAAAGAAGGTCAAGTCCATCAGAATTAAGCATGCATCCTCGTCAATCAGAAGTGGGTGCCAAAAGTTCGATATGGTTACCATTAGATTTGTAATGTGGCGGAGAATTGGCAAGAGCTGATATGAACTGTGGAAAAACAATCGGTTCACTGGTATTTTCGAAGTCAAAATGATCCTGCAAAACGCATTGCGTGGGGCAGGAGCCGGGTTTTCTACTGGGGGGAGATCCGAGGGCGCGAATGAGTTGCGCCCCAGCGTGGGTGGATCGCAAGATACTGGAAACAGATATGGCAGTTGAGACCAAAGGGCACAGCGCAATTTCGGCAGTGATGCCGGTGAAACCGCCGCGCAGGATGCACGGCCTTATTGTTGGTGTCTCCTTCGCGGTTGGGCTTACTTTTGGTGCTACGGCGGGCTTTGCCCAGATCGCGTCGGATAGCGCACCTGCAACCGATGAAACGGTTGAGGCGACGACGGCGGCGCCTGCGGTAACGGGTGCGGATGGTGCCGAAACCCCGGAAACACCAGAAGTCCCGACGACCGAGGCAACAGCACAGGACGCGACCCAGTCCGATGCGCCGCAAAATGCGGATCAGGAAATGGTTACGCCAAGCGGAGACGCGACGTCGGCCGTGGTGTTTATGTATCATCGCTTTGGCGAGGGCGAATATCCTTCGACCAACATCACGATGGAACAGTTCGACCAGCACGTCAAAGAACTGACCAGTGGCCCCTATACCGTGATGGGCGTTCCGCAGATCGTGAGCGCGCTTGCCGATGGCAAGGGGCTTCCGGATCGCACCATCGGCATTACGGTCGATGATGCCTATCGGTCAGTTTACGAGGAGGCCTGGCCGGTATTTCGCGAACACAACCTGCCCTTCACCGTGTTTGTTTCCACCGAACAACTTGATTCGGGCTATGCCAACTACATGACCTGGGACATGGTGCGCGAATTGTCCAAGGCGGGTGTAACGATTGGTGGTCACAGCCAGAATCACGCCCATTTGCCTGATTTCGAAATTGATCGCGTCAAGGCAGAGCTTGCCAATTCTGCCGCCCGGTTTGAGGAAGAACTCGGCTATGTGCCGGAAATCTTTGCTTATCCCTATGGGGAGGCCAATGACGCGGTGATCGCCGCGGTCAAGGAAGCCGGTTATCGTGCGGCATTTGGCCAGCAAAGCGGTGCGATGCATACCGAATCCGATTTCATGTATCTGCCACGCTATGCCCTGAACGAACATTATGGCGCGATGGATCGGTTTAATCTGGCGGCGAATTCGCTACCGCTTGTGGTCAGCGACATCACACCGGCTGATTACACCCTGACCCGCAATCCGCCGGCCTTTGGCTTTACGCTGGCAGAACCGGCCCCGTCGATGAACTGTTACCCGTCCGAAGGGGAGCCGACCATGTCGCGCCTTGGCGAAGAGCGGGTTGAAATCCGCCTCGATGGTCCGGTTTCAAGCGGGCGCTGGCGGATCAATTGCACCGCCATGGGGCCAGATTCACGCTGGCGCTGGTTCGGGATGCTTTATACCGTTCCATAAGCACCGGCTTGATGGCGCAAAACCCGATATTCAGCGTCGGGATCGGAAATCCAAATAAAATCAACGCCATGTCCAGATATCGGGCATGGCGTTTTTCAAACAATCGTGCCGCTTTCATCCTGTTCTTGATTGGGTTCTTGCGCGCGATTAGGGGACAATGTAGGTTAACCACACTTCTTAACCGTAATTAATTGGTAATCACAGTGCCAAGTGACTTAAATCGAAAGAGTGTCCTTCTGATCATCTCGGGCGGCATTGCCGCCTATAAGGTGCTTGAAGTGATCCGTCGGTTGCGTGATCGCGGGATCCATATCCGCGCCATCCTGACCAAGGGCGGGGCCGAGTTCGTGACACCGCTTTCGGTTGCGGCACTGACCGAAAACAAGGTCTATCAGGATCTGTTTTCCCTGACCGATGAAGCGGAAATGGGTCATATCCGCCTGTCGCGTGAGGCGGATCTTGTTCTGGTCGCCCCGGCAAGTGCCGATATTCTGGCCAAGATGGCGACCGGACAGGCCGGTGATCTGGCGACAACTGCGTTACTTGCGACCAACAAGCCGGTAATGATTGCCCCCGCGATGAATGTCGAGATGTGGAACCATCCGGCAACGCAAGCCAATATCGCCACCCTTGAAGGCCGCGGCGTATTGCGCGTCGGCCCGTCATCTGGTGACTTGGCGTGTGGTGAATTTGGATCGGGCCGTTTGGCCGAACCGGCCGAGATCATCGCAAGTGTTGTTGATTTCCTTGATGCACAAGACGCGCCCAAACCCCTTGCCGGTAAAAAGGCGGTGGTCACCAGCGGCCCGACCCACGAGCCGATTGATCCGGTGCGTTACATCGCCAACCGGTCTTCGGGCAAGCAGGGTCATGCGATTGCCGAGGCGCTGGCACAGGCCGGTGCAGATGTGACGCTGGTGACGGGTCCGGTGACCCTGCCCGACCCGGTTGGGGTCAAGGTCGTGCGCATCGAAACCGCACGCGAGATGCTGGGTGCCGTACAGGCCGCCCTTCCCGCTGATATTGCCGTTTGTGCCGCGGCGGTGGCCGATTGGCGCACGGCTGATGAAGCCGGTCAAAAGCTTAAGAAAGATGGATCGGGGGTGATCCCGAACCTGAAGCTTTCGGAAAATCCGGACATTCTGGCGACCATCAGCAAGGCCGGAGCTACGCGGCCGGGTCTTGTGATTGGATTTGCCGCCGAAACCGAAAATGTCACCGCCCATGCACGCGCCAAACGCTTGCGCAAGGGGTGCGACTGGATTTTGGCCAATGATGTGGCGCCTTCGACCGGGACCTTTGGCGGTGATGATAACGAGATTTGCCTGATTTCAGGCGAAGACGAAACCAGTGATGAACGGTGGGAACGCCAAAGCAAGACCGGGGTTGCCCGTGCATTGAGCGCGCGCATTATCAAACATTTTTCCTGACGGGCGTATCCCGGAAGGCAGACAGAACGATTAGACCGGCAGATGATCCTGCCGGGACAAGACAAGGATAGACGATGTCGCTTTTAAGCGTTGATTTAAAACAGCTTCCGCATGGGGCGGATTTGCCGTTACCGGAATACGCAACCGCGCAGTCAGCCGCGGTTGATTTGCAGGCCGCGATTGACGGGACGCTGGTTCTGGCACCGGGCAAACGTGCCATGGTCGAAACCGGTATCGCCATCGCCCTGCCCGCCAGGTTTGAGGCACAGGTGCGTCCGCGGTCAGGCCTGGCGGCGAAAAACGGGGTCACGGTCCTTAACAGCCCCGGCACGATTGATGCCGATTATCGCGGCGAGATCAAAGTCATCCTGATCAATCATGGTGACGAGGCCTTTGAAATCGAGCGCGGCATGCGCATTGCCCAGCTGGTTGTCGCACCGGTGACGCAAGTGCAGTGGAACGCCGTAGAAGACTTGAATGAAACCGCGCGCGGTGCGGGTGGTTTCGGTTCGACCGGAACAGCCAGCCCGGCCCGTTAGGACAGGGAAAGCATGCTGGTCGATCCGGTTTGACGCTATCTGGTTATGCCGTCTGGGGGGATGGCTGAACCGCAAGGGGAGTTGAGTGAAAAGATGCTGAAGCTTTCTAAGAAGATGCTGTTTGCGATCGAGGCGGTCGTGGACATTGCCTATAACGCGGCGGGTGAGCCGGTTCAGAGCCGGGATATCACCGCGCGTCAGGGCATTCCGAAACGTTACCTTGAACAGACGTTGCAACAGTTGGTGCGTGCCGACATTCTGGTCGGCGTGCGTGGCCCACGCGGGGGATATCGGCTGGCGCGTGAACGCCGTCGCATCACGCTTGCCGATATCGTGTCGGTGATCCGGTCGATGGAAACATCCGATGACCCGATCGAGGATCCGGCAGGATCGCCACTGGGCAAGGAAGTCGTCCGTCCGCTGTGGCGGGAATTGCAGGACGAAATGATGAAGCAGCTTGAAAAAATCACGGTCGAAGACCTGTGCAACCGGGCACGTGATGCGGGCCTGCGCAGCGGGATTGAAGAGTCCCCGGATTTCATCATTTGATCTTATCGGGGTGTAGCGGTTTGGTGTATCGTCATTGCACAAGAAACTGCTGCTATTGAAGGTAAAACTACAAGTTTATGGAACGTTGCCCGGCACAGGATCTGTAAAAAATCTTTCAATCCGTTTGACCCGGATAAATAGCGAGATAAATACAGATCAAAGATGTGCTTGATGGCAAAAATACAGAAACGTGCGAGGAAAACATGACTGAGTTTCGCGGCAAGATTTACGACAGCATCATCGACACCATTGGCGCAACCCCGCTGGTGCGCCTTTCGCGACTGGCAGAGGCCGAAGGTGTCAAAGCCGATCTGATCGGCAAGCTTGAATTCTTTAACCCGCTGGCCTCGGTCAAGGACCGTATTGGTTTGGCGATGATCGAAAATGCCGAGAAATCGGGCAAGATCAAGCCGGGTGCGACCCTGGTGGAGCCGACGTCTGGCAATACCGGTATTGCACTGGCCTTTGTTGCCGCAGCGAAGGGTTACAAGCTGATCCTGACCATGCCCGAAAGCATGTCGCTGGAGCGTCGTAAAATGCTGATGCTTCTGGGCGCGCAGATTGATCTGACCCCGGCGGCCAAGGGCATGAAGGGCGCGGTTGCCCGTGCCGAGGAACTGGTTTCGGAAATTGACGGTGCCGTCATGCTTCAGCAGTTTGACAACCCGGCCAACCCGGAAATCCACCGCAACACCACGGCCGAGGAAATCATCAAGGATACTGCCGGCAAGGTAGATATCTTTGTTGCCGGTGTTGGGACTGGCGGGACCCTGACCAGGGTGGGTGAAGTGCTTAAAAAGCATAACCCGAACATCCAGATCGTTGCCGTCGAACCCGAAGACAGCCCGGTCATTTCCGGTGGTGCGCCCGGCCCGCATAAAATTCAGGGCATTGGTGCGGGCTTCATTCCGGGCAACCTCAATATCGATGTCATCGACAAGGTCATGACCATCGGCAACGAGACCGCCTTTGCCACCGCCCGCAAGCTTGCCAGCATCGAAGGCCTTCCAACCGGCATTTCGTCCGGTGCAGCGGTTGCGGCCGGGATCGAGCTTGGCCAGCTGCCGGAAAACGAAGGCAAGCGCATTGTTGTGATCATACCGAGCTTTGCCGAACGGTATCTTTCGACCCCGTTGTTCGAAGGACTGCAATAAGCAGCCTGAAAGACCAAAGATTTCAAAGGGTCCGGCACGATGTGCCGGGCCTTTTTCATTGGTGGAATGCGGGGCTCTGGCTTGGTTGATTGAGCAAGCAAGGCATTTCGTTTCGATATAAATATGAAATCTTTGCTTGAGGCCACTGTTCCATGGGCTATATGCAAAAGCCTAACGGATTACCATCTGATCTGATGACCGACGTTCTGACAGGAAGCCCACCCGCGTGAGTGATTTCGATTTCAGCGAAAATGAAGTGCAACGCTATGCCCGCCATATCGTCCTTAAGGAGGTTGGCGGCACGGGGCAGATGAAGCTCAAGCGCGGTCGGGTTCTGATCGTTGGGGCGGGGGGGCTTGGATCGCCGCTTGCGATGTATCTGGCGGCTGCCGGGGTCGGCACGATTGGCATTGTCGATGCCGACACGGTCGAACTTTCAAACCTGCAACGTCAGATCGCGCATGGCATGACCGATATCGGAACGCCCAAGGTCGACAGTGCCAAGGCGACCATGGCGGATATGAACCCCGAAGTCACCGTTCATGCCCATAACACCCGCCTTGATGCCAGCAATGTCATGGATCTGATTGCCGATTATGATGTGATTGCCGACGGGTCGGATAATTTCGATACGCGCTTTTTACTCAACGATGCCTGCTACCACGCGGGCAAGACGCTGGTTTCCGGTGCCGCCCTTCGCTTTGACGGGCAGGTTTCGACCTTCAAGGCCCATCTTGGCGCGCCGCATCCCTGTTATCGCTGCATTTATCATGCGCCACCACCCGAAGACGCCATTCCGTCCTGTGCGCAGGGCGGCGTTTTGGGCTCGGTCGTTGGCATGGTTGGCGGCATTCAGGCGACAGAGGTGCTCAAGGAGCTGATGGGCATCGGTGATGGCCTTTCAGGGCAGCTTTTGATTATCGATGCCCTGTCCGCCTCGTTCCGCAAGATCAAGGTGCCCCGCGATCCGGGCTGCCCGACCTGTTCAGAAAACGCCACAGTCAAGGACCTGTCTATTCATGAGCACTGAGTCTGATACGCCCAAAAAGCTTTCCCTGGTGGCGTTTTCCGGGACCTATGAAAAGGTTCATTACGCCCTCGTAATGGCATCGGCCGCCTTGGCATCGGGCCGTGAAGTGACGCTGTTCTTTACCATGGAAGCCAGTCGGGCGCTGTTTGCGCCGTCGGGTTGGCGTCATCTGCGCACCGAGGTTGACGGGGCAACGGCGACATCGATTGATCTGAGTTACTCAACGCGGGGCATCGGCACTTTCGAAGAATTGTTGTCGGCTTGTGCCAGCCTCAATGCCAAATTCATGATCTGCGAGATGGGCCTGCGCGCCCTTGGTCTTGAAAATCAGGCAAAGCGTGAAGAATTGGCGATTGAAACCGGCGGTGTTGTTACGTTCCTGAATGATGCCAAGCAGAATGGCGAGATGCTGTTTATCTGATCTTTGAGGTTGGTATTCGGGCTAGCTTGCCAGAAGCTTGACGCCCAGGCCTGCGAGGCAGATGCCAACACCACGTTCGATCCATGATTTGATCGCAGCAATGCGCGCCTGCACCGATGGCAGGGTCAGGGCTGTTGCGACAAGTGCAAACCAGATCATGTGGCAGGCCGCGATATAAACACCATACGCGACTTCCTGAATGATAACCGTGTTTGGTGAAATTACCTGACTGAACAGCGATACGATAAACAGCATTGTTTTGGGGTTTAGCGCATTGCAGGCGAAACCGATCCAAAATGCCGATCCGCTGTTTTGTGCCGAACTGGTTTGGTTTTGATCCGACGGATCAGAAGCTGTGATGTTCGAAGCACTTTTGCTGTGATCCGGCCTGCCCAGCAGGTGTCGAATGTCCGGCCAAAGCGCCGATAGGCCAAGCCAGATCAGATAAGCTGCCCCAAGGTAGCGCAAAGCTGACAAAACCCAGATATTACTGGCAAAAACAACACCAAGCCCGATCAACGTGTAGCCAAGATGCACCGAAACGCCAGTACCGATCCCGATGGCGCAACGCACGCCCGCCCGCCGCCCGCGTGCAAGGGCGATTCGGGTCACCATCGCAAAGTCCGGGCCGGGGCTGATCACGGCGAGAATGGTGATGATGCCAACGGCAATGATTTCCATCGATAAGATATCGCCTGTCCATTCCGGCATGATGTGATCCCTTGTGAATGATGAATTCATTTGATGTGTGAGTGAATTCAGTATCAAACTGTTCAGATCGCCGGAAAATCGAAAAATACTGGTATTTATTGTGAGTAATATTCACAGAAAACGCAGTTTGCCGCCCTTGGCGGCCCTGCCCGCCTTTGAGACCGCAGCCCGCCATCAAAGCTTTTCGCGTGCGGCGGATGAGCTTAATCTGACGCACGGTGCGATCAGTCGCGCGGTCGCACAAATCGAGGAACGCCTAGGCGTTAAGCTGTTTGTTCGGCGCAATCGGCGTGTCTGGCTGACGGCCGCAGGCGAGCGGTTGTTGAAGGCAACAACGGTTGCGCTTGATGGGCTTGATCAGGCAATTGAGGATATCCATCGCCATGACAAGTCGTCCCCGATATTGACCGTATCGTGCGAGCCCAGCCTTGCGATGCGTTGGTTGATGCCGCTTCTTGGCGATTTTCGCGAGGCCAACCCGGATCTGAATATTGATCTGAGGCTGGCAGGCGGGCCGGTGGATTTGTTGGCGGATGGTTGTGATGTTGCCATCCGGCGTGCGGATTACGGTATTTCCGAGCATTACATCACCACCCGACTTTGGCCGGAATATGCGGGGCCGGTTTGCGATCCGGAATGCTGGGAAACCATCCTTTCAAGGGATTTGTCCAACGCCCGCTGGCTTCATACGCGAACGCGCCCCGATGCCTGGGATAACTGGAAACGCTCAAGCGGCAGCACGGCAACCCCGGCCAGCGAGCAGTATTTCGATCATTTCTTTTTCGCCCTGCAGGCAGCCGTGAACCGGCTTGGTACAGCGATTGGTCCCTTGCCGCTTGTGGCTGATGATCTGGCGTCCGGGAGGCTGATAGCGCCGCATGGCATGGCCCCGACGGGCTATGATTATGTCCTGATCACGCTTGACCCGCCCAAGCGTGACCCGCGGGTTGCGCTGTTCTTTGACTGGTTGATGGCTAAGGCAGCTGACATGGAGCATGCGATATCACCAGCCTGACTGTGATCAGCGAACTGTTCGGCTGTGCATCACCTCGGAACATTGATTGCGTGCGAAGCGTTTGGGGATTGTTTGAATGGCAAGGGTTTATCGCATGCTGACCGACCTTCCCTATTTCGCCACGGCGGAAAAATACTTCGATATTGGCGTGATCGATATGATTGCGCGTCTGGTGGCGGCAACAGTCATCGGCATGCTGATCGGGTTGAACCGTGATGTGAATGGCAAGCCAACCGGCATGCGCACGCTTGCCCTTGTGTCGCTTGGTGCGGCGGTCGTGTCGGTCGTGGCGGTCCATTTTCAGGATCTGATCGATCACCCCGACGCGCTTTCACGCGTGGTTCAAGGGATTTTGCAAGGTGTTCTGACCGGGATCGGCTTCATCGGTGCCGGTGTTATTTTGCGTGAGCCAAAAAACATGTCGGTCACGGGGCTAACCACTGCTGCGACCGTCTGGATGACGGCAGCGCTTGGCATCGCCTGTGCGCTTGCGGCCTGGCATATCGTGATTATTGCAACCGTCTTGACCTTTATTATCCTGGTCGCGCTGAAACCGGTCGAGCTCATGCTGGTGCGCTGGGTCGGCAATTCAGAGGCCGCCAAGGACGCCAAGGAGAGCTAGGGGCAATTTAGGGTAATCCGCGCCCTGACTGGGTTGCACTTAGAAATCCTCGCCCTCGCGGAAGGCGGCAAGGTCGTCAATGCGGTGATAGGGCAGAAGCGTCTGAAGGTTTTCGGGCGGTGTGCCGTTCATCAGGTCATGCAGATGGCGGGCAAGAACTTCGCCGACATGGCGCTGCGGCTGGTAGTAATAGGCAAGTTTTTGTTTCGAAAGCATGCGAAACGGCATGCCGCCAAAGCCGACAACACCAATTCCGTCGCGGATGGTGTCCATGCCAAGTTCCATCAATGCTTCAAGCGCGCCGATCATCGTCATCTGACTTGCGCAGACAACAGCCGTGACATCGCGCTGATTGGCAAAAAGCCGTGTTGTTGATTCGCGCGCAGCCCGCACGGAAATTTCCGACGGCATCCAGATCAGGCTGTCGGGATCAAGGCCGGCATCAACCATGGCCCGGCGCGCGCCCTGTTTGCGATATCCGAAAAATGTCAGGGCTTCGGGCGGGTCGATCATGCCGATATTGCGGTGGCCATCATCAAGCAACCGTTTCACCGCGTCATAGGCGGCCTGTTCGTCATCATGATCGACAAAGGCATGCGGGGTCAGAAGTTCTGTCCGGCCAAAGCTGACAAATGGAAAGTCATGTTGCAGGCAGTATTTCGCGCGACTGTCTTGCAAGGTTGTGCGTGAAAACACCACAGCATCGGCAAGGCGTTGGGTATGGACCTTGCGCACCGGATCAAGCGGATCTTCGCCGCGCGTCTGGGCCAGCACCAACAGGGAATAATTATCGGCTTCAAGACCCTGGGTAAGGCTTTCGACCTGTGCCAGAAAGCCCGGGTCGCCGTAATCACCGACTTCGGGGGAATACAGAATGGAACAGACCTGCATGGTTTTGCCGGTTCGAAGCATGACACCACGGGCATCTGGCTGATAACCGATTTCTGCTGCGGCTGCCTTTACGCGGGCGACGGTGTCGGGTTTGACTTCCGGCCCGTCTTTAAGCGCACGTGATACCGTCGTGATCGATAGACCAAGGCGATCGGCAATCGTACGCAAATTGGGGCGAGCAGCAGGCATATACAGGTCCGTTCCATTCAAATTTCGGACAATCTAAGCGCCCGGTTGGCCTAAGGCAATGCGTTCTGTGAAATCACCTTGCGCATGAAATCATAGGATGCCTTGGGGGTGCGTTTCTGGGTGGTGTAATCAACATGCACCAGCCCGAAACGCTTTTCATAGCCATATGCCCACTCGAAATTATCCAGAAGCGACCAGGGCATGTAGCCCCGAATGTCGGCACCCTCGGACTTCGCACGAAGCAGGGCTTCGAGATATTCGGTGTAATAGGCAATGCGGTCCTGATCATCAATCTGGCCGTTTGCCTTCGGGATATCGGTAAAGGCACCACCGTTTTCGGTAATGAAAACAGGCGGGTTACCATAATCATCCTGAAGGATTTTCATGGTCTGATAGAAGCAATCCCCGTCAATCGCCCAGCCCATTTCCGTGCGGCGGAAATAGTTTGGCGGCTGGGCATGTTTGAACGGCCATGCAGCGCCTTCGGCGGCCTGAATGTAGCTTGGGAAATACTGGTTTAGCCCCTGGAAATCGACCTTGGTCTTGATGGCTTCAAGATCGCCATCCTGAATATGGGGCTCCATCCGGTCGATAATCAGTTCCGGATAGCGGCCATAATATACCGGGTCCAAAAAGATGCCGTTCCATTTGGCTTCGAACAGATCAATCAGATGCGCATCCTGTTCACGACGGTGCGGAAGCGTATAGCCCTTGTGCATCGGCAACACGAAACCGACCGGCACATCCGGATAATGGTTTTTGATCACCCGGGTTGCGCGTGCGTGACACAGGTTCAGGTGGTGGGCAACGCGCATTGCCGCACGCGGATCGGTAATTCCCGGTGCGTGGCGGCCTTCTTCATGGCCGACCCAGGCAACGACATTCGGCTCATTGAAGGTGACCCATGATTTCACCCGGTCACCAAGTCGGGTGACCAGAAGTTCGGTATAGTCGCCAAACCAGTCAACAATGTCACGGTTGGTCCAGCCACCACGATCCTGAAGCGCCTGTGGCAGATCCCAGTGATAAAGGCACAGCCACGGATCCAGCCCGCGTTCAAGCATGCCGTCAATCAGGCGGCTGTAAAAATCAATGCCGGTTTCGTTCACCTTGCCGGTGCCCTCGGGCATCACGCGTGGCCACATTATCGAAAACCGGTAATGGGTTGCGCCCAATCCTTTGATCAGATCAAGGTCTTCGGCCCAGCGATGGTAATGGTCGCACGCGACACTGCCATCATCGCCATTGGCAACGCGGCCCGGCGTTGCGCAATATGTGTCCCAGATGCTGGCACCGCGTCCGTCATCTTTTGCGCCGCCTTCAATCTGATAACTTGATGTCGAGACCCCCCAGCGGAAACCGTCAGGAAATGATTTGGTCATGTTCGCTTCCTTGCCCTAGCTTTGGATGTCTTTTATTGAACGCATCCAAAATCGTAACGTTTCGAAAAGCACAGCAAAAAATCTTCCGTACTTTCATCTTGGCCTATTATGGTAAGGTTTTCGTGATTGACAAGGGTGATTAAAGCGCTTATCAAAAAAATCGTAACGTTACGATTTTCCGGTCATATCACTTAACAAGAAGCCGGGCGTGATCGTGTCCATTAGGGAGGAACATCCGTTATGATGAAATTTTCAAAGATTGCCGCAAGCGTGGCATTTCTGAGCGTCGGTGTATCTGCCGGTGCACTTCATGCCCAGACTGCCGAAGTCCTGCACTGGTGGACTTCGGGAAGTGAACAGGCGGCCCTTGGCGAAATCCGCAAGGCGTTCGAGGCCAAAGGCGGCACCTGGGTTGATACCCCGATTGCCGGTGGCGGCAATGCGCGTGCAGCGGCCGTGAACCGTATGCTGGGTGGTGACGCGGCCGCCGTATTTCAGTTTTCCATTGGTCAGCAACTTCGCGAATTGGCTGATCAGGGGCTTCTGGCCAATGTCGGTGACGTTGCCACGGCAGAAAACTGGGATGAAAAGCTGCCGCCGCTGATCGTCAAAGCTGCGAAATATGATGGCAACTACATTGCCGCACCGATCAACATCCATGGTGAAAACTGGATGTTCTATAACACGTCGGTTCTTGAAGAGGCCGGGATCGAGGTTCCGAAAACCTGGGATGATTTCATTGCTGCGGCAGAAAAGCTCAAGGCCGCTGGCGTTACGCCGATTGGCTTGGGTGGCCAGCCCTGGCAGGAGCGCATCATGTTCAACAGCGTCCTTTTGGGTGTTGCCGGTCGTGAGTTTTATGCCGAGCTTTACAGCACGCTTGATGATGACCTTCTGAAATCCGATACCATGCGCAAGGTGTTTGAAACCTTTGCTGCGCTCAAGCCGTTTGTCGACGAAGCAAGCCCGGGCCGTAACTGGAACGAAGCGACCAACATGGTCGCCAAGGGCGAGGCCGCCTTCCAGTTCATGGGTGACTGGGCCAAGGGTGAAATCATCGCAGCAGGGATTGAGCCCGGCACGACGGTCGGATGTGCCTTCGCCCCGGCGATTGATACCGCCTATATCATGACCGTGGATGCCTTTGCCTTCTCGGCCATGGATGGTGAAGACGCAACGCCTGCACAGACCTTGATGGCGCAGGTGATGCTTGAGCCGGACGTGCAGATTGCCTTTAACAAGAAAAAGGGATCGATCCCGGCCCGTCTTGACGTGCCTGCTGACAGTTTTGATGTCTGCGCCCAAACCGCCATCAAAACTCTTCAGGACAAGAAAACCCACCTTGTCAGCACCGGTTTGTTTGGTGTGCCAAGTGCAGTTTCGGGTGCGATTGATGACACCATCTCCAATTTCTGGAACAGTGCAGATATGAGCCCCGAAGAGGGTCAGGCACAATTCCAGCAAGCGATTTCCTACGCAAAATAACGATTTTGCGAAATTCCGGATATTGCGGAAAAGCGCCGCTGAAACCATGGATGTGGGTGCAGCGGCGCCTCCATAAATAGGCGAGAATGTCATGGCCGAACCGGCACCGGACGTGTTGCAGCGTTCCGAAGATCGAAAATTCACACTCAAGTCTGGAAAAAAGCGTTGGCGGCCGCAATGGAGCGCGGGGATGGCGTTGATCCCGGCGATGACAATTACGATTGTCTGCTTTTACGGGTTCATCATCTGGACTTTCGTCATTTCACTGACCCGTTCACGGCTTTTACCCGTCTATAAATTCACCGGCTTTGAACAGTATGTCCGGCTGTTTGCCAATGAACGCTGGTGGACGGCGATGCAGAACCTGGCGATTCACGGGTTCCTGTTTATCGGCGGCTGCGTTGTTTTTGGCTATTTTCTGGCGATTCTGATTGATCGCGGTGTCAAGGCAGAGGGGATGTTTCGAACGCTCTTCATGTTGCCGCTTTCGATGTCGTTCATTGTCACCGGTGTGATTTGGCAATGGGTGATGAATCCGGGGCTTGGCCTGCAAGAGGCCGTGCGTGCCCTTGGCTGGACCGGGTTTGAATTCAACTGGATCGTGCGCCCCGAAAGGTCGATTTATACGCTGGCGATTGCCGGAATCTGGCAGCAGGTCGGGCTGTGCATGGCGCTGTTTCTGGCCGGTCTTCGCAACATTGATCCCAATATCTGGAAAGCATCGCGCGTCGATGGCATCCCGGTATGGCGGGTTTACCTGCATATCATCACCCCGATGATGCGCACGGTGTTCTTCACGGTCTTTATTCTGATGAGTGCGATTGTGATGAAGGCGTTTGATCTGGTCGTCGCCCTTACCGGTGGTGGACCGGGCTTCTCATCGGATCTGCCGGCACGATTTGTTGTCGATCATATCCTCAACCGTCAGGAACTTGGTTTGGGGGCGGCCGGTGCGTTTGTCTTGCTGTGCACCGTGATTGCCGTGATTTCCCCTTATATCTATTTCGAGCTCAAAAAAGAGCGCGGCGGGCGGGGGCATTGATCATGCGATATAATCGATGGGCCCTTTACGGATTGCTTTGCCTGGCGGCCATTATGATCATGGCCCCTGTTTTCATCATGATTTCGACATCGCTGAAATCAATGGATGAAATCAGGAATGGCAGCATCTTTACCCTGCCAGCCGACCCAAGCTTTGCCGCCTGGAGCAAAGCCTGGTTTGGTGACTGCACGCAGACACTTGGCGAAAAATGCGGCGGGTTGTCATCTTCGTTCATGACCTCGGTACAGATCGTCATTCCGGCCTTGTTCCTGTCGGTCGGGCTGGGCGCAGTGACGGGCTATTCGCTGGCGGTGTGGAAGATGAAGGGGGCGAATGTGATGTTTGCAGCCCTTCTGGTGGGCATGTTCATTCCCCCGCAAGTAACGCTTTATCCCCTGATCATCATGATCCGCGAACTGGGGATCTTCGGATCCATTCAGGGACTTATTCTGGTGCATGTCATTTGGGGTGTCGCCTTTACCACGATGATGTTCAGAAACTTTTTCAAAACCGTTCCACAGGATCTTTTGAAGGCGGCCCGCATTGACGGGGCCGGATTCTGGCGATTGTTCTGGCATGTGATGTTGCCATTGTCGCTGCCGATCCTGGGTGTCGCGATGATTTTACAGTTCACCTACATCTGGAACGACTTCCTGTTGGGGCTGACTTTTGGCGGGCGTTCCGGCCAGCCGATGACAGTGGCACTGAACAACCTTGTCGGATCACAGTTCGGCGAGAAGGAATACAATGTTGATATGGCTGCAACCATGCTGACGGCCTTGCCCACACTGGCGGTTTATCTGCTGTCCGGGCGGCTGTTTGTGCGCGGCATTGCCGCAGGTGCAGTGAAAGGATAACGGGAATGAATGGCGTCGAACTGCGCAATGTGACCAAGGCCTATGCCGGCATCACGGTGATGGAAAACATCAATCTGGAAATCGCCGACGGGGATTTTCTGGTGCTATTGGGGCCATCGGGGTGCGGCAAATCAACATTGCTGAACATGATTGCCGGTCTTGAACCAGTCACCGGGGGCGCGATTGATATTAACGGGCGCGACGTAACAGCACTTGAGCCGGATGAGCGCGATATCGCGATGGTGTTTCAATCCTACGCCCTGTATCCGACGATGTCGGTACGCAAGAATATCGGCTTTGGCCTTAAGATGGCGGGCATGCCCAAGCCCGAGATCGAAGAACGGGTGAACGAAGTTGCGGAACTTTTGCAGATCACGCCGCTTCTGGATCGCAAGCCATCGCAGCTTTCGGGGGGGCAGCAGCAACGTGTTGCCATTGGCCGGGCGCTGGTGCGCGAGCCCGCTGTCTTCCTGTTTGACGAGCCACTATCGAACCTTGATGCGAAGCTGCGCGCCGATATGCGGATCGAGCTTAAGCGCCTGCATGAACGTCTTGGCCGCACGATTGTCTATGTCACCCATGATCAGATCGAGGCAATGACACTGGCAACCAAGGTTGTCGTGCTTGATCGTGGCAGCATCCAGCAGGCCGACACCCCGGAAAATGTATATCGCCGCCCGGCAAACCGGTTTGTCGCAAGCTTCGTCGGGGCACCGACGATGAATTTCGTCGATGGCACCCTTGTTCGCGATGGTGATCAGGTCTTTTTCGACACTGGTAACGGGAAATTGCCGCTGGTTGATGTCCCCGCCGAGGCCAATGATCTGGTCGGGCGTCCGATGACACTGGGCGCACGGCCGGAACATTTGATGTTTGATGATGCCGGGATTTCGGCGCGTGTTGTGCTGGCGGAGCCGACCGGCCCCGATCAGTATGTGCGTCTGGCGGTCGCCGGTGCGGAAATGACCGCCCGAAGCGGCCCGGAACAGGCCTTCAAGTCGGGATCAGATATCAGGGTCGTGATTGATGGCGCGCGGATGTCGCTGTTTGATGTGGAAAACGGCAAGGCGCTTTTGCACGGCTGAGTTTATGCATTTGCGGGCCTTGGATTTGAAAAATGGCGGTGCATTGCGGCACCGCCATTTTGTTTATTTGACCATCATTGGTTCGGGCAGCGAACTGTCGGAAAACAGCGGATAGCGCGCCCGTGCGTTTGGCAACTGATAGTGCCACCATTCATGATCGTAATATTCGAACCCGGCACTGACCATGATGCCAAGCAGCAGGAAGCGGTTGGCTTCGGCCTCTTTGGAGATCAAATCAGATCCGTGATAGGACCGGATATGCATTTCATCAAACCCTGCCCCCATATCCAGTTCCTTGCCGTTTTGATCAATCAGCGTTAGATCAATGGCCACACCACGACCATGTGGCGATCCGAAATCCGGGTTGGCGACGAAATCGGGGTTGGGCGAATGGTTCCAAAGGGCCCGTTGGGCTTCCTGGGGACGAAACGCATCAAGAATGCGCAATTTCACCCCCTGACGACGCGCCATGGCGGCGGCCTTTTTCAGACAGGCAGCGGCATCCGCGTGAAGATAGCAGGCAGGTCGTGTATAAATCGGTGCCCCGGTGAAATTCCGATCCGTGGCATAGACGATATCAATTTCGACATCATATTCGTAAGGCGTAATTTCGACCAGCGCCATCGCCGGAGGCTCCCTGTTCTTGTCGTTCACCGATTACATAAAGAAGATGCTGACTGGACAGTCGCGCATATCAGATGGCGCCGACCATAGCGCATCAGACGCCGCAAAGACAAAGGCGGAAAAGTCCGGTCCGACAATTTTGGCGATTGATACGGCATCAACGTCGCTGTCGACGGCCGTCTTGATAAATGGCGAGGTCAAAGGCGAACTTTATGAAGATATGGAACGCGGTCAGGCAGAGCACCTGATGGGTTTCATTGCCAAGACGCTTGAGACCGCGAAAGTCGACCTTGTCGATCTTGACGGGATTGCGGTGACGGTTGGTCCGGGGGCGTTTACCGGCATGCGGATCGGCCTTTCGACGGCGCGTGCGCTTGGTCTGGCGCGCAAGATCCCGGTGGTCGGCGTCAGTTCGCTTGAAGCCGTCGCCTATGGCGTGACGGAGCGCGATCATCAGGGTCGCAATATCCTGGTCGCGCTTGATAGCAAACGAAACGAGATATTTGCCCAGGCTTTTGACAGTAAAAAACGCCCGCTGAGCAATGCCGAATGTGTCGCCCCGCGTCAGGCCCTGATGATGGCGCCACCCGGTGATACCTTGCTTGCCGGTGATGCGACCCCGCGCCTTCTGACCGCTGCTGCCCATGCGCCGGACGCCTTTTATGATTGCACGGCACCCGGCCTTCCGCGGGCGGGCAATGTGGCACGTATCGCGGCCGCGCGTTGGGAAACCGGTGAAAACCTGGCGCCGGTGCCGCTTTACCTGCGCGCCCCCGATGCAAGACGTATCGAAGATCAGGGACCGCAGAAAAAGAAATGAGCCCGGCCAAATCCAACGATGGCAGTTCTGGTTATGACGCCTCGCAGATTGTGCTGGTGCCTTTGACGGCGGCCTTTGCGACGGTGGCAAGTGCGCTACATGCCGAGGGGTTTGATGATGCCTGGGACGAGGATGCGATTATCCGGTTGCTTGATGTACCCGGTGCGTTTGGCATTCTGGCTTATCGACCCGGCGATCAGGCCAAAAATGCGAAAGACCAGCCACTTGGCTTTGTTCTGATGCAGACTGTTCTCGATGAGGCGGAAATCAATACCATCACGGTTGCCCCGGATGCCCGGCGCATGGGGGTTGGACGCGCATTGCTTGATGCGGTCAAGGATCGTCTCGTGGCGGCGGGTGTTACCCGTATCTTGCTGGAAGTCGCAGTCGATAATGATGGCGCGATTGCGCTTTATCGTCAGAACGGCTTTGCCGAAATCGGGCGTCGCAAGGGCTACTATGCCCGGCCCAATGGCCGAAAAGTTGATGCCTTGGTCCTCGAACGACTGATCTAATTAAATTTTTCGATGTCGGTGACCTTTTCGATCCATGGCAGGAATTTTTGTTTGCCAATAGGGTGTTAGGCAATCTGGAACAATTTTAATCGATTATACCCACATAATGAGTGTGGTTTTGAGCGCCAACCTGTTGTAGTGTAAGCCTGCATCGGAACTGGCGGTTTTATGATCCCTTGCGGATTATGAGTCGGTAGGTTCCCGGTGTATCAGTGATTTCGGCCAGTTCGACGACTTCGTCGCCCATCTCGGTTACCGAGCGCGGAACGTTTTTCAACGGTTCACCAGCGCCAAGGGTAACCTCCAGAACCTGACCCGGTGTCATGGTTTCGAGTTTGAGGCGGGTGCGCACAAATGTCATCGGGCAGACGTCGTTTGTGATGTCTATTTTATGGTCGGGGGTTGCGGTGGCCATGTTGGTCTCCTGCCTTGATGCGTAACTTTGAAGTAGCGCCCTTCATCGCAGGTAGCAAGTGGCCAGAAGAATGCCGATATGATTGTGATTGCAGGGTGTTAGTACCGGCGATCTACAGGAAGCGGAATTTATCGCGAATTCAACCTTGCGATATGTGGCGGATTTTTCAATATTGAGCCACAAGAGATCGACGCCAGAGACACGTCTCGGCTGGGGACAGGTGGAACCGGAAACGGAAACGAGAAACAAGACAATGCTTGCAGAATCAACTATCGAGCAGAAATGCATCGACGCGGGCCTGAAAATGACGGGCCAACGCCGGGTGATTGCCCGTGTGCTCTCTGAGTCCGAAGACCACCCGGACGTTGAACTGGTTTATCGTCGGGCGACCGACATTGATCCGAAGATTTCGATTGCGACCGTATATCGCACCGTGCGCCTGTTCGAAGAGGCGGACATCCTTGAGAAACACGATTTCGGCGATGGCCGTGCGCGTTACGAGGAACTGACCGAAGAACATCACGATCACCTGATCGACATGCGTTCGGGCGAGGTGATCGAGTTTTCGAACGACAAAATCGAAAAGCTTCAGGAAGAGATTGCGAAAGAACTGGGCTTCCGTCTGGTGGGGCATCGTCTTGAGCTTTACGGTGTTCCTTTGAAAGACGGCAAGTAATTCCAGCGTTCAATCGCGCACTGAACTTACAGTTTTCAAGGCCACTTGCTGAAACAGGCAAGTGGCCTTCATAATTTTGTTACCTGTTCTTCACAAAGCCTTCACTCGCTCTTCACGCCGTTCTTGCGCAAAATCCGTGCAGTTGAACGAAAGGGTGTTGTCATGCGTGACGAAAAACAGCTTCAGCGGCTTGAGGTTCGCCTTGCCGAGAATGAAAACGAAATTCTCGCCAGCCAGAAGCTTCGCTACAAAGTGTTCTATGAAGAACGCGGCGCCAAACCGACCGAGGAAATGGCAGCCGAAAAGCGCGACTTCGATCACTATGATCCGCTCTGCGATCATCTGCTTGTTCTTGATCACAATCGCGGTGCCGGTGCCGATGCGGTTGTTGGCACCTATCGCCTGCTGCGCCAGTCAGTAGCCAACGAGCATGGCGGCTTTTACAGTGCTGATGAATACCATATCGAAAGCATGCTTAATGCGGTGAAAGACACCGGCGAGATCATGGAACTTGGCCGTTCCTGTGTCGAAGCCGAATACCGCACCATGCCGACCTTGCAGCTTCTGTGGCAGGGGATTGCGGCATATGTTTTCAAATACGATATCAAACTGATGTTTGGCTGCGCATCCTTCCATGGCACCGATCCGGATGCCTTCAAGGATGTTCTGACCTATTTGCATCACAATCACCTTGCCCCCGAAGACATGCGCCCGCGTGCGATTGCTGATCGTTACGAGCCGATGATGCGTGCCGAGATCGATGGCATTGATCAGCGCCAAGCACTTCGTGATCTGCCGCCGCTGATCAAGGGCTATCTGCGTCTGGGTGGTTTTGTCGGTGACGGGGCAGTGGTCGACCATCAGTTCAACACCACCGACATCTGCATCGTGTTGCCGACCGAAAAGGTAACCGATCGCTATTACAAGCATTACGAACGCACCGCGAGGGTATCGTGAACTGCTATGTGTGCGCTGCCATCCGCCTGATGGCCTATGTGCTTCTGACACTGGTTTTGTTGCCGGTGCAAATGGTGGCAATTGCCGCACGATTGAAGCTGGCTGAAGAATTGCCGCGTTTCTATCACGCCCTTTGCCTGCGCATCCTGCATATCGAAGTCCGGGTTTCGGGTGTTGATATGATGGACGGTCCGGGTGTGATCGTTGCCAACCACGCATCCTATCTTGATATTCCGGTGTTGGGCGCCTTGACCCGTGGCAGCTTTATCGCCAAGACCGAAGTCGCCGACTGGCCGGTGTTTGGTTTGCTTGCCAAACTTTCACGTACCACCTTTATCGAACGCCGTGCGGCCCGATCCCGCGAACAGAACGATCAACTGAGCGCGCGTTTGCGCGATGGTGACAAGCTGATCCTGTTCCCGGAAGGGACAAGCAACGACGGCAACCGTGTGTTGCCATTCAAGTCGACCCTGTTTGCCGCGGCAGAGCGGGTGATGCCCGATGGGTCGCCGGTCAAATTCCAGCCGATTTCGATTGCCGCCACCCGTCTTGACGGTGCACCGATCGGTCGCGACTTGCGGGCATTTTATTCCTGGTACGGGGATATGGACTTGGCACCGCATTTGTGGCAGTTTCTCGCGCTCGGCAAGGTGACGGTTGAGATTGTTGTCCATCCGCCTGTGACGCTGGCAGATGCAGCCGGATCACGCAAGGAACTTGCCCGGATGTGTGAAGCCCGTGTTGCCCAAGGACATCAGGCAGCGTTGCGTGGCCTGCATCAGGGTGTGCCGGTTCAGTTGATTGACAGCGATCTGTCGGGCGAGCTGATTGGTTTTTCGCCGCTTGCGATCATTTCGGAAGATTTTCGACTGTTTGGTCCGGATCGACAGTTCGGCTCCTGACCGTTTTGCCGTATAATGCCCCGGTTGATGTGAAATTCGGTTTCACCTGACCGGGATTTCAGATAACGAGATGTCCGAGGAGTTCCGATCACCGATTGTTCGGAACTCAGGCGCGGTGTGAGTGATCACACCGCTTTTCGGCGTTTTGAGAGAGCGAAACGGATCTGGCGTGACTGAACCGAAGAAACTTTTTGTAAAAACATATGGCTGTCAGATGAATGTCTATGACAGTCAGCGCATGCAGGATGTTCTGGCGCCGCTGGGTTATCAGCCGGTCGACAGCGCCGAGGGGGCCGATATGGTCATCCTCAATACCTGCCATATCCGCGAAAAGGCCGCCGAAAAGGTGTTTTCTGATCTGGGCCGCGTGCGCAAGCACAAGGAAGCCAAGGAAGCCAATGGCGGTGACAAGATGATTGTCGCCGTTGCCGGATGCGTCGCGCAGGCCGAAGGGGCCGAATTGATGAAGCGCGAACCGATGGTCGATATGGTGTTTGGTCCGCAGACCTACCATCGCCTGCCAGAAATGGTTGCGCGCGCCAATCGCGCGGTTGGCCGCAACCGCATCGTTGATACCGACTTCCCGGCCGAGGAAAAGTTTGATCATCTGCCAGAGCAGGTTTCAAAACAGGGCTATTCAGCGTTTCTGGCCATTCAGGAAGGCTGTGACAAGTTCTGCACGTTCTGTGTTGTGCCCTATACCCGCGGGGCAGAATATTCGCGCCCCGGTGCCGATGTGATCCGCGAAGCCAAGCAACTTGTCGCCCATGGCGCGCGTGAACTGACCCTTTTGGGGCAGAACGTGAATGCCTATCACGGCGAAGCACCGAATGGCGGCGAATGGACGCTGGGCCGTTTGTTGCGTGAATTGGCCGAAATCGACGGGCTTGATCGCATTCGTTACACCACGTCGCATCCGCGCGATGTTGATGAGGATCTGATTTCGGCGCATCGTGATCTTAAAAAGCTGATGCCGTTCCTGCATTTGCCGGTTCAGGCCGGTGGCGACCGCGTTTTGCAGGCGATGAACCGCAAACATACCAATGCGGATTATCGTGACATCGCAGCACGGCTTAAGGATGCCTGCCCTGATCTTGCGCTGTCTTCGGACTTTATCGTCGGCTTCCCCGGTGAATCCGACAAGGATTTCGAAGACACGATGGAAATCGTGCGCGACATCACCTTCATTCAGGCGTTTAGTTTCAAATACAGCCCGCGTCCGGGTACCCCGGCATCGGCGATGGAACTGCAGGTGCCTGAAAAAGTCAAAACCGAACGGATCATGCGCCTGCAGGCGCTGCTGGCAGAACAGCAGTTGGTGTTCAACCAGAACAGTGTCGGCAAGGAGATGGATGTCCTTCTGGAACGCCGGGGCAAGTATGAAGGCCAGTTGGTGGGCAAAAGCCCCTATATGCAGCCAGTTCATGTCAGCGGTTTGCCGGAATCAGCCCTTGGACAGATTGTTTGCTTGAAAATCACCGAAGCGCTGCCTAATTCCCTTGGCGGCGAACTGGTCGATGCCACCCGAAACGACCAGAAATCTGAAAGGAACGTTGCGTGAGCGGCACCCCCACGAAAAGCAAGACCAACACCAAAACCAAACACGCCCCAAAGGATTCCGATCAGATCGAGTTTCAGGACAACGCGATTGCGCAAGTGTTGTACGGCCCGCAGGCCGAAAACCTGACGCGTTTGTCTGAACGGACCGGTGTACAGGTTTCAAGCCGCGGGCTTGTGGTGATGCTGGCCGGTGATCCGGCCAAGGTCGCACAGGCCAAAAAGGTTCTTGCGCAGCTTTATGCGCGTCTGCGTGATAAGGAAATAGATCATATCGATGTCGAAACGGTAGAAGGTGCGGTGCGTCTTTCCGAACCGGACGACACAGATCCCTGGAGCGGCCAGACCAAGGACATGTTTGGTGGATCGCGTCTGACGATCCAGACCAAAAAACGTCGTATTTCGCCGCGCTCCAAACGCCAGAAGGACTATGTCGAGGCGATCCTTGATAACGAGCTGATCTTTGGCATCGGCCCGGCCGGTACCGGTAAGACCTATCTTGCGGTCGCAATGGCGGTGCAGGCGTTTATTCTGGGTCAGGTGGATCGTATTATTCTGTCGCGTCCGGCGGTCGAAGCCGGTGAACGCCTTGGCTTCTTGCCGGGCGATCTGAAAGACAAGGTCGATCCGTATCTTCGCCCGCTTTATGACGCGCTGCATGACACGCTTCCGGGGGATGTGGTGATCAAGCGCATGGAAAGTGGCGAGATCGAAGTCGCCCCGCTGGCCTTCATGCGTGGTCGTACCCTTTCGCACGCCTTTGTCATTCTGGACGAGGCGCAAAACACCACCCCGATGCAGATGAAAATGTTCCTGACCCGTTTGGGCGAAGGATCGCGCATGGTGGTAACCGGTGATATGACCCAGATCGATTTGCCCGATGGCACGAAATCAGGTTTGCGCGATGCACTTGAAACCATTGGTGATGTCAAAGGCGTAGCCACAATCAAGTTCGATCAGCGTGACGTGGTGCGCCATCACCTTGTGACCAAGATTGTCCAGGCCTATGACGCGGCGGATGCCCTGCGTGATCGCCTGAAAAAGGGCTATCGCGGGGACAAGGACAGCGCAGCCAAGGATCCTGGTGATGACGGCACCGCTTGAACTGGACCTTGAGGTCGAAGCAGGCGACTGGCATCAGGACGAGATCGCGGCCATCGAAGCCGCCGTGATCGCGGCCCTTGATGGCGCGCTTGGCGACGGTGCCCTTTGGGATGACAACGCGGTGCCGACCGACGGCACCGAAGATGAAGGCGATGGTGCATCGCTTTTATCGGTTGCTCCGGTGATCGAGATCGGGGTGCGTTTGTCAGATGATGCGTCGGTTCAGATCCTCAATCGCGATTATCGCGACAAGGACAAACCGACCAATGTGCTGTCCTTTGCCGCCCTTGAAAGTGCCGAGGATGCCGATGCATTTATGATGGTGCCAGATATGCCCTTGATGCTGGGTGATATCGTGATTGCGCGTGAAACATGTGCGCGCGAAGCCATCGAACAGCAAAAGCCATTGAAAAATCATCTTGTTCATCTTGCCGTTCATGGCACGCTACATCTTGTCGGCTACGATCATATGGTTGATGATGAAGCCGAAGAGATGGAAGAACTTGAACGTCAAATTCTTGCCGGACTTGGGATTGATGATCCCTATGAACCGATTGAAGATGAACCGGTTTAGTAGCCCTGCACACGGTTTGTTTGAATTATAGGATGTCGAAACCGACCCATGAACGACTCTAGTCAACGCGACGACGACCACGAGAGTATGCGCCCTCGCACTGGCGAGGAAACAATTCAGGACGCTGAAAACGGGTCCTTATGGGATAACGTGGCCTCGGCCCTGGGGTTCAAGCGGGGCAAATCCCGCAACGGCGAAGCTTCGCTCAGCGATACGCTTGAAGAACTCGCCGAGCGGACCGAACAAGATGAAGAGCCGGTCTCGCTGCACGAACGTTCCCTGTTTGAAAACATCATTGCACTTCGCGACATGACGGCAGAAGACGTCATGATTCCGCGCGCCGATATTGTGGCGGTTCCCAAGACCATCGCACTTGAAGAACTGGTCGAAGTGATGGTCAAGAAGGCCCATTCGCGGCTTCCGGTGTATGGCGATACCCTTGATGACATTGCCGGCATGGTTCACATCAAGGATGTGCTGGGCTGTGTTGCTGCCGGTCGGGAATTCAGTCTGCAGTCGCTGTTGCGTCGGGTTTTGTTCGTATCGCCAGCCATTCGCGTTCTTGATCTTCTGTCGGAAATGCGGCTGTCGCGTACGCACATGGCGCTTGTTGTTGATGAATTCGGCGGGATTGATGGTCTGATCACTATCGAGGATCTGGTGGAAGAAATCGTCGGCGAGATTGATGACGAGCACGATATCGACCAGACACCGAAACTGATCCGTCTTTCGGATGGTTGCTATATCGCTGATGCCCGGTTCGAGGTCGAAGACCTTGAAGAAAAGCTTTCCTTTGGATTGCTTGACGAGGACGAAGACGAAGACATCGACACGCTTGGTGGGCTTGTCTTCTCGTTGGCCGGGCGCGTTCCGGCGCGTGGGGAATTGATTGAACATCCAAGTGGCATTCAGTTCGAAGTCCTTGATGCCGATCCGAGGCGCATCCGTCGTCTGCGTATTCACATGATACGCCGGGAGGACGAGGATCCCGCCGCAGCAATCGAAAAGCAGGAAAAAGCGGATGATTGAGGCCATGGCGCGCCGACTTGCCGGTCTTTCAGGCTGGCGCAGGCGTTTTGTGTGGTTGTTGTCCGGTGCGGTGGCGGTTTTGGCGCTGCCGCCTTTCTTTATCTTCCCGGTTTTACCAATCTGCTTTGCGGTTTTGCTCTGGAGCCTTGAAGGTGTCCGTTGCAACAAGGGGGCGCTTTCTGCTGGCTGGTGGTTTGGCACCGGCCATTTTGCCGCCGGTTTTTACTGGGTCAGTCACGCCTTTCTGGTGCAGCCCGAAATCTATGGCTGGATGATTCCGTTTGCCCTTTTGGGGCTTGGTGGCGGATTGGCGATTTTTCCGATGCTTGCCGTTTGGGCGAGCTGGCGTTTGGGCAATGGCCTGATTAGGCGCGCAGTATTGCTGGCCGTTTTCTGGGCCGTGATGGAATATCTGCGCGGTCATATCCTGACCGGCTTTCCATGGAACCTTTTGGGCCATGTTTGGGCCATTGATGCGGCACCCATGCAGTTTGCCTCGGTTGTCGGGGTTTATGGTCTTTCCTTTGTCACGGCGCTTTTTGCAACCTTGCCCGCGGCCTTTGTTGCCGGAAAATCCGGCAAGATAGCAGCCCTTGGCGGGATCATGATTGCGGTGGCCCTTTGGGGTGGCGGTGCGGTGCGCCTGATGATGGTTGGGCCCGCAGAGACCGAAGTTGCCCTTTCAGAGCTGCCAGCCGACGTGCCGATTGTGCAAATTGTTCAGCCCAATATCCCCCAACGGGAAAAATGGTTGCCCGAACTGCAAAACCAGCATTTCTCGCTGCTGCTTGATATGTCGCGCCGACCGGAAACCCTGCGTCCGGATCAAAAACGCATCGTGATCTGGCCGGAAACCGCCGCGACCTTTTTTGTGGAGACCCAGACACAGGCCCGCATGCAAATGGCTGGTGTGTTGGGACCTGATGACATCCTGATTACCGGGGCACCAAGGACCTATCCGCGTGACACGGATGAATACAAGGTCTGGAATGCCATTCAGGTGATTGATGCCACCGGTCATATTGTCGCCAGCTTTGACAAGTTTCATCTGGTGCCGTTTGGTGAATATGTACCGTTCCGATCCATCCTGCCGTTCCCGAAACTGACAGCAGGGCGGACCGATTTCTCGGCCGGACCGGGGCCGCAGACCTTGTCTGTCAACGGTATGCCGAGTTTCTCGCCGCTGATTTGCTATGAGGTTATTTTCCCGGGAGCGGTGATTGACGACGGTCATCAACCCGACTGGCTCTTAAATGTCACCAATGACGGGTGGTTTGGACACAGCGCAGGCCCATATCAACATATGGCCGCAGCCCGTTTTCGCACCATCGAGGAGGGTCGCCCCCTCGTAAGGGCAGCCTATACCGGGGTATCGGTTGTCTTTGACGCCTACGGGCGCAAGCTTACTGACTTGGGTTTAGGAGAGAGGGGAATCTTGGTGCACCCCCTTTCGAGTAACAAAAACCATACAACAGTATATTATTTGTGGCGTGACTTGCTATTTTACGGTATTGTTACCTTCTTTGCCGTTCTCGCTATGGGATATAAACGCAACGCAAAATCCCTCTAGGCGGCTGAAAATTTTGCCAAACCGTCCAGAAATTGTCCCTCAAAACAAGGACGGATAGGCCGGAGTGAGAGAAGGAACTGCCATAAAATGTCGCCTAAGGATGAAACTAAGATGGTAAAGAACACACGCGGTCGGGGCCGTGGCCGGACCGCAAGTGGTGCTCCAAATCCTGTCGATATTCACGTTGGTGCGCGTGTTCGCTTGCGCAGGACTCTTCTTGGCATGAGCCAGGAGAAGCTTGGTGAAGCGATCGGCCTGACATTCCAGCAAGTACAGAAGTATGAGCGTGGTGCCAACCGCGTTGGTGCATCGCGTCTGTATGACCTGTCGCGGGTTCTTGAAGTGCCTGTATCATTCTTCTTTGACGACATGCCCGACGAGATTTCGTCGAAATCGGTGCATGAACGTCGGGAAATGTCGGAAAGTCCGGACCCGTTTGACAACGATCCGATGAACCGTCGCGAGACGCTTGAACTGGTGCGTGCCTACTACCGGATTACCGATCCGAACCAGCGCAAGAAAATCTTTGAGCTCGTCAAATCGATGGGTGCATTGCAGAGCACTGATTCCGACCAGAAATAGTCGATTCGATCGATGGTTTTGGGCAAAAGACGTATTTCACAGACCGTGAATTACGTCTTTGTCTTTTGAGCACTACTACCCGGGATGCACTGCCATCGGGATTACGGTTTTGCGTCAATGATGCTTGACCTTCAAATAGCGATCAGGCACAACCGACGAGACAGTTCGACTCGGACTGACATTGTGGACGGATTTGGACCGCTTGCCACCACACAAAAAAAGGCTAAGTGGGCGCTATCGATACGGCCTCGTATCGGGAGCCCTCCGGTCCAGTTTTGGAAACCCATTACCGGAGAAGGTCTTATATGTCTCTTTCCGATTATCTATTTACCAGTGAATCCGTCTCGGAAGGTCATCCGGACAAAGTCTGTGACCGCATTTCCGATTCCATCGTTGATGCTTTTCTTGCCGCGGATGAAGATTCGCGCGTTGCCGTCGAAACTCTTGCCACCACCAACCGTGTGGTTCTGGCAGGCGAAGTTCGCGGTCCTGAAAGCGTGACCAAAGAGGTCATGATCGAAAAGGCCCGTCAGGCAATCCGTGATATCGGTTACGAGCAGGATGGCTTCCACTGGAAGACGGCCGAGATCGAATGCCATGTGCATGAACAGTCTTCTGATATTGCTCAGGGCGTTGACTCCGCTGGTGAAAAAGACCTTGGCGCCGGTGACCAGGGCATCATGTTTGGTTACGCGTGTAACGAAACCGATGAACTGATGCCGGCCCCGATCCAGTTTTCGCATCGTATCCTGCGCGCCATGGCCGCTGACCGCCACTCCGGCAAGGTGCCGCAGTTCGGTCCGGATGCCAAAAGCCAGGTAACCCTGCGCTATGCTGCCGGCAAGCCGGTTGCGGCAACTTCGGTTGTTGTCTCAACCCAGCATGCCGACGGTCTTTCGCAGCGCGATGTTCATGAGCTGGTTCTGCCCTATATCGAAGCAGCCCTTCCGCAAGGTTGGATGCCGCCGGCTGATGAAATCTACATCAACCCGACAGGCCGTTTCGTGATTGGTGGTCCTGATGGTGATGCCGGCCTTACCGGTCGTAAGATCATCGTCGATACCTATGGTGGTGCGGCCCCGCATGGTGGCGGCGCGTTTTCGGGTAAGGACCCGACCAAGGTTGACCGTTCGGCTGCCTATGCTGCGCGTTATCTTGCGAAAAACGTCGTTGCGGCTGGTCTTGCCGAAAAATGCACCATTCAGCTTGCCTATGCGATTGGCGTATCCAAGCCGCTGGCGCTGTACGTTAACAACCATGACACTGGTAATGTTGACGAACTGAAGCTTGGTGACGTTCTGCGTCAGCTGATGGATCTCAGCCCGCGTGGCATTCGTGAGCATCTGTCGCTGTGCCGTCCGATCTATACGCCGTCTTCTGCGTATGGTCACTTTGGCCGTCAGCCGACCGAAGATGGTGGCTTCTCCTGGGAGCGCACCGATCTGGTCAGCGACCTGAAATCGGCATTTGGTGCCTGATTGACAGAAAGCGCGTTAAAAAGTGCGATTTGCCAAAATCGCATGACGTGATAAGAGGCGGGCGGTCCGGACATTTCGGGCCGCCCGTTTTGATTTTCAGTCCGCCTGATCCACAAATTCCGACCCTGATCGACAGAAACGACCATGCGCAACAAAGACCGTCCGCTTCCGACCCCTGATCGCCCGAATTTCTATGGCCGTCGCGGTAGCCGTCCGCTTAAGGACTCTCGCAAGGCCCTTGTGGATGCCATGCTGCCAAAGATCGGGATTAACTATCCCGACGCAGCCGGGGTCGATCCCAACAGCTATTTCGATGGCACGCCCGAACAGCTGTGGCTTGAAATCGGCTTTGGCGGCGGGGAGCATCTGGCCGGTCAGGCCGAGGCCAATCCGACGGTGGGGATTATTGGTGCTGAGCCGTTTATGGACGGGGTGGGCAGCCTTCTGCGCCATCTTGATGAGCGTAATCTGACCAATGTGCGCGTGGTGGCCGATGATTCGCGCCCGCTGCTTTATAAGCTGATTGATGCCTGTTTTGATCGGGCCTTTTTGCTGTTTCCCGATCCCTGGCCAAAGAAGCGCCACGCCGAGCGCCGCTTTATCGGACCCAAGAATCTGGCGCTGCTTGCCCGTCTTCTCAAAGACGGGGCCGAGTTCCGGGTCGCCAGTGACGATATGCAGTATATTTCCTGGACGTTGCAGCACATGCATAACCATCTGGATTTCGAATGGCTGGCCGAAGGCCCGGATGATTGGCGCACGCCGCCAAGCGATTGGGTCAAAACCCGCTATGAGCAAAAGGCGCTGCGTCAGGGCAAGAAGTGCAACTATCTCCGGTTCCGCCGCAAGCCACGTCAGTCCTGATCATAGCCTCCTTTGGATTCTGTCTGACGGGAGTCGGCAGGTTCAGGGCAGAGCTGCGATTCCGGCATGACGGGGTGATCACGGCGTCCTGACTTTACTGTTTCATGAAGATAGGCAAAGCATGTTCGTCCCGCCGGTATGGATGTGTATGAGGTATCTATGCGCCCCAAACATGTTTTGTCCGACGTCCTCGAACGAGACAAAAGTCAGGCTGTGCAGGCGTTTGCCGGGTTGGTAGCGCACAGTGTCCGCCGGGCTATCGGGGGCGGGTGTTTTGATCTCGTCTGTGATGCATGTCCGCGGTTTGCTGTCACGGGCGGAATCCTTAGGTTGAATGGCATCGGCAGCCGGTATCCTGACTTGATTTTTGCGTAAACCGGCTGTATAAGGCCGCCAAGCTTTTTGTAAATTCTGACAAAGAGTGGGCCCTGCGCCCGCTCTTTTGTGCTTTTTGGGGTATGGCATCGCTTTATGGCTGAGCTGATTGGACAACAGTTAAAAGACCCGTTGATGGCGAAAATCGTTGAGATTATCGAGCCGTCAATCAACGCGCTGGGCTTTGAGCTGGTTCGGGTTTCGATGACAGGTCAGGACCATAACATCCTGCAGATCATGGCAGATCGCCCGGGTGCGAAAGGCAGCATCAACGTTGAAGATTGCGCCCAAATCAGCCGTACGGTTTCTGCCCTGATGGATGTCGAGGACCCGATTTCAGGTGCCTATCACCTTGAAGTCAGTTCCCCGGGTATCGACCGCCCGCTGACCCGTGCCGCGCATTTTGACGTGTGGAAGGGATTTGAGGCAAAGGTCGAACTGGTGATGGCCAAGGATGGTCGTCGCCGTTTCAGCGGTGTGCTGGATGGGATTGAAGATAATACGGTCGCCCTGATTGTAGATGGCGAACGTGTCTTGTTGCCGTTGGCCGATATCGCAAAAGCGAAATTGGTCCTGACAGATGAATTGATCGCGCACGTCACCGGCGACCGCCGGAATGACGATAACGCAGAATAGAGGTTGGATATGGAAGCAACTTCGGGAATGCCGCGGCCGGAACTTTTGCAGGTCGCAGATGCCGTTGCCCGTGAAAAGGGCATTGATCGTGACGAGGTTCTCGGTGCTATGGAGCAGGCCATCCAGAAGGCAGGCCGTTCCAGATATGGTCACGAGCATGACATTCGTGCCCATATCGACCGCAAAACCGGCGAAATCAAACTCGCTCGTTACATCGAAGTCACCGATGAAATCGAAAACGATTTCACCCAGATGTCGCTCGAACAGGCACGTATTCGTGACGAGAACATCAATCTTGGTGAATTCCTGATTGATCCGCTGCCGCCGATTGATTTTGGTCGTATTGCTGCCCAGACCGCGAAACAGGTCATCGTACAGAAAGTGCGCGACGCAGAACGCGAACGTCAGTACGAGGAATACAAGGACCGTGCCGACGAAGTTATCAATGGCGTCGTCAAACGTGTCGAGTTTGGCAACGTTCTTGTCGATATCGGTCGTGCCGAAGCCATCCTGCGCCGTGAAGAACTGATCCCGCGTGAGACGGTTCGTCAGGGTGACCGGGTACGTGCCCTGATCCTTGATGTTCGTCGTGAACAGCGCGGCCCGCAGATCTTCCTGTCGCGTACCCACCCGACCTTCATGGCAAAACTGTTTGCCCAGGAAGTACCGGAAATCTACGACGGCATCATCGAAATCAAATCGGTTGCCCGTGACCCGGGTTCGCGCGCGAAAATTTCGGTTCTGTCTTCGGACAGCTCGATCGACCCGGTCGGGGCTTGCGTTGGTATGCGCGGTTCGCGTGTCCAGGCGGTTGTTGCCGAACTTCAGGGCGAAAAAATCGACATCATCCAGTGGTCGGAAGACCCGGCAACCTTTGTTGTGAACGCTTTGGCCCCGGCCGAAGTCACCAAGGTTGTGATTGATGAAGAAACCAACCGTATCGAAGTCGTCGTTCCGGACGATCAGTTGAGCCTTGCCATTGGCCGTCGTGGTCAGAATGTGCGTCTGGCGTCCCAGCTGACCGGTTGGGATATCGATATTCTGACCGAGGAAGACGAAAGCGAACGTCGTCAGGAAGAAGCACGCAAGCGTGCGGAAATGTTCATCAAGGCGCTTGATGTTGACGAAGTTATCGCCCATCTCCTGGTCGCCGAAGGCTTCACCTCGATCGAGGAAGTCGGTTACGTGCCGCTGGCAGAACTGGCCGAAATCGAAGGTTTCGAAGAAGAAATCGCCGAAGAGCTGCGAAACCGCGCACGTACCTTCCTTGCCGAAGAGGCCGAGCGTCTTCAGAAACGTCGCGAAGAGCTTAAGGTTGCCGATGACCTGGTTGAATTCCCGGGTCTGTCGCTGGCTGTTGTTGTTCGCCTTGGTGAAAACGACGTCAAAAACCTTGAAGATTTCGCGGATCTCGCCAGTGACGAGCTGATCGAATATGTCGGGGATGCCGATTCCATTACCATGGATCAGGCCAACGACATGATCATGGAAGCCCGTCGCAAGCTTGGCTGGTTCGAAGGTCTTGAAGAAGAGACCGAAGAATCCGCGGAAAGCGAAGAGGCCTAAGGCCGATCGGAGGATGCCATGTCGCATCGTAAAGGCGGCAAGGTAGCCGAGGTTCCGGAACGCCGGTGCATTGTCACCGGCGAAGTCCGGCACAAGGAAGATCTTCTCAGGGTTGTGATCGGGCCGGATGGTTCGGTTGTTCCCGACCTTGAGGAACGGCTGCCGGGACGGGGATTATGGTTGTGCCCGTCGCGGGATGTGGTAAATACCGCCTGTGCAAAGAACGCCTTTGCCCGGGCGGCCCGACAAAAAGTCGTGGTCGACACCGCACTTGCAGACCGGATCGAAGAGCTGCTGACGCGCAAATGCATCGATCTGTTGTCGCTGGCGCGGCGTGCAGGACAGGCTGTTGCAGGATTTGAAAAGGCCCGTGCCCAGATTGCCGAGGGCGCAGCCTTAGTATTGGCGGCACGCGATGGTGCCGCAGACGGAAAATCAAAGATCGAGGCCAAGGCCCGGGATCTGCCGATTTATTCCGTTCTGGATGCTGCTGAAATCGGCGCGGCCTTTGGTCGCGAAAAAGCAGTACATGTGGCCGTTGCGCCAGGAGGCCTTGCCAACCGGTTGGGGCGTTCGTGCAAACGGCTTGAAGGATTTCGCGCTGTCTGAGATCAGACGAGCGCCAGACGGACAGGACAGGATCGGCGTATGTGCCCGATCCCGCAGGAAATGAGGAAGTTGAACGGATTATGAGTGATCGCGATCAGGAGAAGAAACCGCTGAGCCTCAACAGATCGAAGCTTGAATTGAGCAAGACGGTCGAGGCAGGGCAGGTTCGTCAAAACTTCTCGCATGGACGGTCAAAATCTGTGACCGTCGAAGTGCGCAAGAAGCGTACATTCGAAAAGAACGAATCCGGTCGCTTCCGTGAGGTGAAGAAGGATCTCGTTGAAGAACAGTCCCCGGCAGCAGAAAAGCCGGCACCGGAAGCAAAAAAAGAGCCGGTTGAAGAGCCGAAACCGCGTCCGGCGGTTGATGATCATGGCAATCTGACCGACAGCGAACGCGCTGCCCGTATGGCTGCTTTGAAGGCTGCTGAAGAGCGCCGCAAGCAGGACGAGGCGGATGCGGAAATTCGCGCCCGCGAAGAAGCTGCGCGCAAGGCCGAGGAAGAAGCACGCAAGGCAGAAGAAGCCAAGGCTGCTGCCGAAGCCAAACAGGAAGAAGCGCCTACTGCGTCTGAAAACGACTCTCCGTCAGTGGAAGAAGTCGAACAGCGCCTTGCCGCTTCGACGGCAAAAGGCAAGACCTCCAAGCCGAAACCGGCTGCCAAGCCGAAGGCCGAGGAAACCGTTATTCAGGGCGAACCGGCAGAGCCGCTGGTCCCCGAAGAGCGTCGTCGTTCCGCCCCGGCAGATGGCAAATCCAAAAGCCGCAAGGAAATTGACGAGGAAAATGCCCGTGTGGCAGCCCGCAAACGTGCCGAAGAAGAAGCCGGCCGTGCGGCGCGCACCAAGGGTGACGAAGGCCGTCGTCGTGGCAAACTTTCGATCAATAATGCAATGAGCGGTGACGAAGGTGGTCGCCGTCGTTCCATGGCATCGATCAAACGCCAGCAGGCCAAAGCCAAAGCGCGTGCCCAGGGCCCGCAAAAACCGAAGGAAAAAGTCGTGCGTGATGTGGTAATCCCGGACGTTATTACTGTCCAGGAACTGGCCAACCGTATGGCTGAACGTGCTGCAGACGTGATCAAGACCCTGATGAGTCTTGGCGTCATGGCAACGATTAACCAGTCGCTTGATCCGGATACCGCACAGCTCGTGGTCGAAGAATTCGGTCACAACGTCAAACGTGTATCTGATGCCGACGTTGAAGAGTCGCTGGTCAGTGTAGATGACAATGACGCGAAGCTCGTTGGTCGTCCGCCGGTCGTGACCGTGATGGGCCACGTTGACCACGGTAAAACCTCGTTGCTTGATGCGCTGCGCTCCACCGATGTAGCCGGTGGCGAGGCTGGCGGTATTACCCAGCATATCGGTGCATATCAGGTCACCATGGCAACGGGTGCGAAGATCACCTTCATCGATACTCCGGGCCACGCCGCATTTACCGAAATGCGTTCGCGCGGTGCGAAAGTTACCGATATCGTGGTTCTGGTTGTTGCAGCCGATGACTCGGTCATGCCGCAGACCATCGAGGCAATCAGCCACGCGAAAGCGGCTGGCGTTCCGATGATTGTTGCCATCAACAAAATCGACAAGCCGGGTGCAAATCCGAGCAAGGTGAAAACCGAACTTCTTCAGCACGAAGTTGTGGTCGAGGAAATGGGTGGTGACGTCCAGGCCGTCGAAGTATCGGCCAAACAGCGCACCGGCCTGACCGAACTTGAAGAAGCCATTCTGCTGCAGTCCGAGGTCCTTGACCTTAAAGCCAACCCGGAACGCGTTGCAGATGGTGTTGTTGTTGAAGCCCGTATGGAAAAAGGCCGCGGTCCGGTTGCGACCGTTCTGGTCCAGCGCGGCACCCTGCGTACCGGTGACATCTTTGTCACGGGTCCGGAATGGGGTCGTGTCCGTGCCCTGATCGATGATCACGGCAACCGTGTCGCAGAAGCCATTCCGGGTATGCCGGTCGAGGTGAACGGTCTGAACGGTGTACCGTCTGCCGGTGACGACTTTGTGGTTGTTGAAAACGAAGCCAAGGCACGTGAAGTTTCTGACTTCCGCCAGCGTCGTATTCGTGAAACCCAGGCCGCTGCAATGAAGAAATCAGCACTCGAGAACATGTTCTCGCAGAGCGGTGACCTCAAAGAACTGCCGATCGTCATCAAGGGTGACGTGCAGGGTTCTGTCGAAGCACTCATCGGCACCTTGCAGAAACTTGGTAACGAGGAAGTCTCGGTCCGCGTTCTGCATAGCGGTGTTGGTGGCATCAACGAATCCGACGTCACACTGGCGCGTGCATCCAATGCACTGATCATCGGCTTTAACGTGCGTGCAAACCAGCAGGCCCGTGAACAGTCGCGCCGTGACAACGTTGATATTCGTTACTATTCGATCATTTACGATGTTGCAGATGACATCAAAAAGATGCTGTCGGGCATGCTGTCTCCGGAAGTTCGCGAGAAGTTCCTGGGTTATGCGGAAATCCGCGACGTCTTTACGATTTCCGGCAACAAGATCGCCGGTTGCATGGTCACCGAGGGTATCGTCAAACGTGGCGCAGGCGTCCGCCTGCTGCGCGACAACGTTGTCATTCACTCTGGCGAACTTTCGACGCTCCGTCGCTTCAAGGACGAAGTCAAGGAAGTCCGCGAGGGCTATGAATGCGGTATGTCGTTCGCCAAATATAACGATATCCAGTCGGGCGATGTGATCGAGTGCTTCGAGAACGAGGAAATTGCCGTCGAACTGTAAGACGGTGAGGAACTGAAATGGCGAAGCAACCAGCCAAAGCACCAAGTCAGCGACAGCTCCGCGTGGCGGAAGAAATCCGTCAGGCGCTGTCGCAGGCATTGGAGCGTGGAGACATTTACGATCCGGATCTGACACGGCGCCCGGTAACCATTACGGGTGTCAATCTTTCACCGGATATGCGCAATGCCATGGTATCTTTCACCCCGCTTGGCGGTGGAGAGGCAGAAACGTCGATGAAGGCGTTGATGCGTCAGAAAGGTCACCTGCGCAATCATGTGGCCCACACGGTTCACATGAAATATGTGCCCGCATTGCGATTTGTCGAAGACAAGAGTTTTGATGTCGCTGACCATATTGGTGCCCTGCTGCGCGACCCGCATGTTGCGCAGGATCTTGTGGATGACCGGTCGGGCGACCCGGAAGATGAGGACGACTGATGGCGCGTCGCCGTCGCGGTAAAAGCATTAATGGCTGGCTGGCGGTGGACAAGCCCCTGGAGATCACGTCATCAACCGTGGTCAATCAGGTGCGCCGTCTGCTTGATGCCAACAAGGCCGGACATGGCGGGACACTTGACCCGCTGGCGTCTGGCGTTCTGCCAATTGCCTTTGGCGAAGCAACCAAAACGGTTGCCTATGTCATGGATGGCAGCAAAAGTTATCGCGTGACGTTGAAATTCGGCGAAGCGCGCAGTACAGACGATGCCGAAGGCGAGGTTATTGAAACCTCCGACCATCGTCCGACGGAAGACGAAATCAAGGCTGTGCTGGGTGAATTCATCGGTGAAATCCAGCAGGTGCCGCCAAAGTTTTCGGCGATCAAGGTCAATGGCAAGCGTGCCTATGACCTTGCGCGTCGCGATGAAGATGTGGTGTTGCAGCCACGTCCGATTCTGATCAAGGATCTTCGACTGGTCGACATGCCAGATCGCGATCACGCCGTGTTTGACGTTGTGTCAGGCAAGGGCGCGTATATGCGATCTTTGGCGCGCGATATCGCGCTGCGCCTAGGCACCGTCGGCTATATCGCCGCGCTTCGCCGGACTTCGGCGGGGCCGTTTTCGGAAGGGAACGCCATTCCCCTGCAGGAACTGCTGGATATGGACCCGGACGAGGTGATGAAGAAACTGCTTCCGGTTGAGACCGCGCTGGACGACATCCCGGCGCTGGCCCTGACCGAAGTCGAGGCGCAACGCCTTTCCTCTGGCCAGCCCGTCGGGCTGTTGCCGGTGGCAAAGCGCAATGCCCTTGAAAACCCCGTCGTGCAGGACGAAATCGTCTGTGCCATGCTCCATGACCGCGCTGTTGCGTTGGCTGAGATCACTGGTGGCGAAATTCGACCTGTGCGTGTTTTTAATCTCTAAAGGCGAAAGGATGCCTGATGTCGATTACTGCTGAACGCAAAGCTGAGCTGATCAAGGAATACGGTCAGAAAGACGGTGACACCGGTTCCCCCGAAGTCCAGGTTGCTATCCTGACTGAACGGATCAAGAACCTCACCGAGCACATGAAAGAACATAACCACGACTTCCACAGCCGTCGTGGTCTTCTCATGATGGTTGGTCAGCGTCGTCGTCTGCTGAAGTACCTGCAGCGCAAAGACCAGTCGCGTTACGAGAGCGTCATTGAACGCCTCGGTATTCGCCGCTGATATCGAACTGCGGCGGAGGGTGACCTCCGCCGTCGTTTTTTTTTATTGTTCCGGCGGATCGGAACACGAGAAGCAGGGTCGGATGGGCCGACCCGATGCTTACGCCGGACCCATTACTCATGGCGCTGTCATGTAAGCCTCATGAGTAATGTGTTCGGAACTCGTGTACACTTTCGGGTCCGCCAGAGGTTTGTAAGAGGAAGAGAAAATAATGTTTAATGTCGTCCGTAAGGAAATGCAGTGGGGCAATGCCAAACTGGTTCTCGAAACCGGTAAAATCGCCCGTCAGGCAGATGGTGCCGTAAAGGTTACCTACGGTGAAACCGTTGTCCTGTGTACTGCTGTTGGCGCCAAACAGCCGCGCCCGGATGTCGACTTTTTCCCGCTGACGGTTAACTACCAGGAAAAAGCCTTTGCCGCTGGCAAAATCCCGGGTGGTTTCTTCAAACGTGAAGGCCGTCCGTCTGAAAAAGAAACCCTTGTTTCACGTCTGATCGACCGTCCGATCCGTCCGTTGTTCCACCCGCAGTACCGTAACGACACCCAGATCGTTTGTACCGTTCTGTCGCACGACATGGAAAACGATCCGGATGTGGTTGCCATGATCGGTACCTCGGCGGCCCTGACCATTTCCGGTCTGCCGTTCCTTGGCCCGATTGGTGCTGCCCGCGTTGGTTACAAGGATGGTGAATACCTGCTCAACCCGTCGACCGAAGCGGTCAAGGAAAGCGATCTGGATCTGGTTGTTGCCGGTACCCGTGATGGCGTGATGATGGTTGAATCCGAAGCATCCGAGCTGTCCGAAGAAATCATGCTTGGCGCCGTGAAGTTCGGTCACGAACAGTTCCAGGGCGTTCTTGATCTGATCATTGATCTGGCCGAAGAAGCAGCCAAAGAGCCGCGTGAAGTTGCAGAACTTCCGGAAGGCTACGACGCACTGGTCGAAAAAATCGCTGCTCTGGGCACCGAAAGCCTGACCGCTGCTTATGCACATGTTGTCAAACAGGAGCGTTCGGCCGCTGTTTCTGCTGCCAAGGCAGACATCGTCGAGAAACTTGGCGATGAAGTTCCCGATGCGCTTAAAGGCAAAGTTTCCTCGATCATCAAGGATCTGGAAAAAGACATCGTTCGCGGTGCGATCCTGAAAACCGGCAAGCGTATCGATGGTCGTACCGGTGCCGACGTTCGTCCGATCATGGGCGAAGTTTCGGTCCTGCCGCGTTCGCATGGCTCTTCGATCTTCACCCGTGGTGAAACTCAGGCACTGGCTGTTGTTACCCTTGGTACCGGTCAGGACGAGCAGATCGTTGACGCGCTGGACGGTGAATACCGTGAAAGCTTCATGCTGCATTACAACTTCCCGCCCTATTCGGTTGGCGAAGCTGGCCGTATGGGCTCGCCGGGCCGTCGTGAGATTGGTCACGGTAAACTGGCATGGCGTGCCCTGCACCCGCTGATGCCGGGCAAGGATGCCTTCCCGTACACCACCCGTATCGTTTCCGAAGTCACCGAATCAAACGGTTCTTCCTCGATGGCAACCGTTTGCGCAAGCTCGCTTGCGATGATGGATGCCGGTGTTCCGTTGGCACGCCCGGTTGCGGGTATCGCCATGGGCCTGATCAAGGAAGCCGACGATTTCGCAGTTCTGTCCGACATCATGGGTGACGAAGATCACCTTGGTGACATGGACTTCAAGGTTGCTGGTACCGAAAACGGCATTACCTCGCTGCAGATGGACATCAAGATCACTTCGGTAACCCCGGACATCATGCAGATCGCCCTGAAGCAGGCCCGCGATGGTCGTCTGCACATTCTTGGTGAAATGGCCAAAGCCCTTCCGGAAGCACGCGGTGAAGTTTCGGGTAACGCCCCGACCATCACCCAGTTCTCGATCCCGAAAGACAAAATTCGTGATGTCATCGGTTCGGGCGGTAAGGTCATTCGCGAAATCTGCGAAGAGACCGGTGCAAAGGTTGATATTGAAGATGATGGTTCGATCACTGTCGCACATACCGACGGTGCAAAAGGCAAGCAGGCCGTGGATTGGATCAAATCCATCGTTGCGGAACCTGAATTGAATCATATCTATGATGGTAAGGTCGTTAAGGCTGTCGATTTCGGCGCATTCGTGAACTTCTTTGGTGCGCGTGACGGTCTGGTTCACATTTCCGAACTGGCACCTGAGCGTGTCAAACAGGTTTCGGACATCGTGAAAGAAGGCGACCAGGTTAAGGTCAAAGTCATCGGTTTCGATGATCGCGGCAAAATCAAACTGTCGATGAAACGTGTTGACCAGGAAACCGGTGCCGACCTCGACGCAGGCGACGCCGAATAAAGCAAACGGGATGCCGGACGACGATAAAAACGCGACGTCGTCCGGCACTCTGCGCGATGCCATAGCATCGCGGGCAAAGGCCGAATGGGAGAGACGAATTTGAAAGCCCTTAAACCGCTCGTCATGTCGGGTAAAGAAGTCTTGCCAGTTATCGAAGGTGGCAAAGGCGTTGCTGTATCGACGGGTAAAAGTTCCGGCGCATGGGCTGCTGCCGGTGGTATCGGGACTTTTTCCGCTGTGAATGCCGATTCTTATGATGAGAACGGCAATCTGGTCCCGATCGAATATGCAGGAAAAACCCGCAGTGACCGCCATCAGGAACTGATTGCCTACGGCATTCGTGGTGGTATTGCACAAGCACAGATCGCACATGAAATGCGGAACGGTGAAGGCCGTCTGCACATGAACGTATTGTGGGAAATGGGCGGTGCCGAACCGATCCTTCACGGCGTTCTTGAAGGTGCCAAAGGCCTGATCCACGGGGTAACCTGTGGTGCCGGTATGCCCTACAAGATTGCTCAGATTTCTGCGCAATACGGCGTTCACTATTATCCGATTGTCTCGTCAGCCCGTGCTTTCCGCGCATTGTGGCTGCGGGCCTATAAAAAGACCCCGGAATGGCTGGGTGGCGTGGTTTACGAAGATCCGTGGCGCGCTGGTGGCCATAATGGTCTGTCGAATTCCGAAGATCCGCTGGTGCCCGAGGATCCGTTCCCGCGTGTTGCGGCCCTTCGTGAATTCATGAACTCCGTTGGTCTGAATGATGTTCCGATCATCATGGCTGGTGGTGTGTGGTTCCTGCGTGATTTCGAAGACTGGATCGACAACCCCGAAGTGGCCCCGGTGGCCTTCCAGTTCGGGACTCGTCCGCTTCTGACACAGGAAAGCGAGATTTCCGACGAATGGAAACAGCGCCTGACCAGTCTTAAGAATGGTGACGTATCGCTGCATAAATTCAGCCCGACTGGCTTCTATAGTTCGGCTGTGCGCAATGCGTTCCTCGAAGATCTGCATCAGCGTTCTGACCGTCAGGTACGCTATTCGCGTACCGCCGAGGCGGATCTGCATGTCGGTATTCCGCTGGGCCGTCGCGGCCGTCCGATCTATGTGCGTGAAGACGATGCCGACAAGGTCAAGGCTTGGCTTGAAGCTGGCTATACCGAAGGCATGCCGACCCCGGATGACACCATGGTGTTTGTCACCCCGGAAAGCGCACTGACGATCAAGAAAGACCAGATCGACTGCATGGGTTGCCTGTCACAGTGCCAGTTCTCCAACTGGGAACAGCATGAAGGCACCACTGGCAAGCGCGCTGACCCGCGGTCCTTCTGTATCCAGAAGACGCTCCAGAGCATTGCCCATGGCGCAAAAGTTGAAAATGAACTGATGTTTGCCGGTCACAATGCCTACAAGTTTGGTGAAGACCCGTTCTACGCCAACGGCAATATTCCGACTGTGAAGGAACTGGTCGACCGCATCATGACGGGCGACTGATCCTGACATCAGACCAAATAAAAAAGGGCCGGTTTTTACCGGCCCTTTTTGTTTGTATTTCGCAGTATTTCATCACGCGATTATAGTTGATCAAAATCAAAGAACAACGCGTCCGGGTTCTTTAGTCTGTCCCCAGCATTCATTAGGGCCATTATGATTTTGGCCCGACCACGACAAAGGGGCAAAGCTATGGGACATACATCGCGTCCATATACCAACGCGCTTAACCGGCTCAAGGATGCCAATCTGCGTCCGACGCGTCAGCGTCTGGCACTGGCACGTTTGCTGTTTGATGACGGCCATCGTCATGTCACAGCAGAACAGCTGCATTCCGAAGCCATGAGCAACAATATCAAGGTATCGCTGGCAACGGTTTACAACACCCTGCACCAGTTCACCGATGCGCGCCTTCTCAATGAAATCGTGATTGATTCGGGTCGGTCCTATTTCGATACCAACACCGAACCGCATTACCATTTCTATTGTGAAGAAGACGGCATGCTGTCTGACATTCCGGCAGGTGATGTCAAGATCGCAAACATTCCGAACATGCCCAACGGCACGGAACTGGCATCGGTTGATCTGGTATTCCGACTGCGTCGCAACCAGGCGGCGAAGGACGCAGCCTAAGACATCGCGCAGCCGTTATTTGCGCAAGCCTTGCGCAGGTGACAGGCAGATGAAATCTGACACCTGATCAGTGCAATTGCCCCTGCTCTGCTTGACGGTGGCGGATTTCACGACACATAAAGGGCGGCAAGACCACTTGGTTTTGCCGCCTTATTTTTTGCGACTTTGGCTCATACAACAACGTTGTATTGGGCGAACAATAACAAGGAACAGCGCACATGGCGCTTAAGGGAACACGTACCGAGGCAAACCTGCGCGCGGCCTTTGCCGCCGAGGCACAAACCAATCGTCGTTATCTTTACTTTGCCCAGCAGGCCGACATCGAAGGCTATACCGAGGCAGCCGAGCTGTTTCGCACCGCAGCCGAGGCCGAAACCGGCCATGCGTTCGGCCATCTGGAATTTCTTGAAACCGCAGGTGACCCTCTGACTGGCAAAGAATTGGGCACCACCCGCCTGAACCTTGAAGCGGCCATCGCGCAGGAAAAGGACGAGGCCGAAACGGCTTATCCGGAAATGGCCCGTATTGCCCGTGAAGAGGGCTTGGAAGATATCGCTGCATGGTTTGAAAGCCTGGCCCGGGTCGAGGCTGCTCACGCAGATCGCATCGAACGTCTTCTTACCCGAATGGGGAGCAAAATGGACGGTGCATAAAGCTGTTTGATCGCCAAAATGTGATTTGTGATCAGCGTCGAAACGCCGGATTGTGCGCAACCCCACCCCTTCGAATCTAACAGGGAAAATCAGCAATGTTTGTTGTCTCGCTGAACTACAAGGTTCCGCTTGAACAGGTCGATGCGCATATCGAAGACCATATCGCGTGGCTAAAGCAGGCCTATGCAAAGGGCATGTTTCTGGCATCTGGGCGCAAGATCCCGCGTGATGGCGGGGTTATCCTTGCCAAGGGGGATCGGGCCGCACTGGAAGATGAACTGACCCGCGATCCGTTTCATCAGCATGATCTGGCCGATTACCACATCACCGAATTTGATCCGGTGATGGTGGCAGACGGTCTAGAGGCGCTTAAGGGCTGATGGCAAACAAAGGGCCTGCCTTCGCGCCCCGCGTGCCTAGCCTTCAATCAGTTCCGGGTTGGATGAGTTGTCCTTGAGCGCCACACCTGACAGTCCCATCTTGCGCGATTCGACCATCAGATAAGCGATCTTTTTCGCGGCCTTTTCCGGGGTCAGGCCAGCCGGACGGATGTTGGAAACACAGTTGCGATCGGCGTTCGACCGCCCGCGCCGTGGCCCCCAGGTCAGATAGCAGCCAAGTGAATCCGCACTCGAAAGCCCCGGGCGTTCACCGATCAGCATCACGGTCAGCTTGGCGCCCAATGCAGCACCAATTTCATCGCCCAGTCCGACACGTGACTGGGTGGCCAGTGTGATCGGCGCGACTGACCAGCTTTCCCCCAAGTGATCAAGGATCAGCTTTAAGGTATTGGCCGCATGGTCATGGGTGGCGCGGGCTGAAAGACCATCCGCCAGAATGAACGCAACGTCATAGTCCCCGGCATACTTGCCGAGCGCAGCAACAGAGTCTTCGTCCAGCAATCGGCCAAGATCGGGTCGTTGCAGATAGGTCGGGCGATCCGGTGCGGCCGAATGGACATCAAGGATCGTGTGATCAAGTCCATCAAGCTGATCGCGCACGCCGCCGGGTTCAAAGGCCATATGCACCGAATCCCGGGCGCGGGCATGCGCCATCTGGAATTCAAGCAACCTTTCGGTTGGTAACCCGTCGCCCACCCGTCCAAGCCCGATACGGGCATCGGTATGGGCACGAAGTGTGTTCCAGGGATCAAGGCCGCTCGGTATTTTCTTGTTGGTCAGGTTGCTCATTTAAGCGGCCCCCGACCATGCCAGAAGGTTTTGCGCTGCCTGCCCGTCAAGTTGCGGACGGGTTCGGCCATGCTGATCAAGGATTTCCATCTTGCGCAGCCAGGCGGCAAATTCCGGGGCCGGTTGCAGACCCAGTACAGAGCGGAGATACATCGCATCATGGAAGCTTGTGCTTTGGTAATTGAGCATAATGTCATCCGCACCGGGCACCCCGATGACGAAGTTACACCCAGCAACGCCGAGCAGGGTCAGCAGGTTGTCCATGTCATCCTGATCGGCCTCGGCATGGTTGGTATAGCAAACATCACAGCCCATCGGCACGCCAAGCAACTTGCCACAAAAATGGTCCTCAAGCCCGGCGCGGGTGATTTGCTTGCCATCAAACAGATATTCCGGACCGATGAAGCCGACCACCGTATTGACCAGAAGCGGTGAATATTTGCGCGCGACCGCATAGGCGCGGGCCTCGACAGTTTGCTGATCAATGCCTTCGTGGGCATCGGCCGAAAGCGCAGCACCCTGCCCGGTTTCAAAATACATGACATTGTTGCCGACCGTGCCGCGCTTAAGCCCCTTGGCGGCGTCTTCGGCCTCGGCCAGCATGGCCTGGGTGATGCCAAAGCTTTCATTGGCCTTTTGCGTGCCGGCAATCGACTGGAACACCAGATCAACCGGGGCATTGCGCGCCATAACATCAATCGCCGTCGTGACATGGGCCAAAACGCACGACTGGGTCGGGATATCGATCCGTTCGCGGACTTCGTCGATTAGCTTGAGAAGCTCAATCATGGCTTCCGGGCTGTCAGTGGCCGGGTTGATGCCAATCACCGCATCGCCGCTACCATGCATCAGACCGTCAAGGATCGAGGCCGCAACACCCGCAGGATCATCAGTCGGATGATTGGGTTGCAGGCGCACCGAAAGATGGCCGGGCAGGCCGATCGTATTGCGAAAGGCGGTGACGACATGGCATTTCTTGGCAACCGTGATCAGGTCTTGATTGCGCATCAGTTTTGACACCGCCGCGACCATTTCCGGTGTCAGGCCGGGGGCCAGATGTTTAAGTGCTTCGGGGGTCGCATCGTCGGTCAGAAGCCAGTTACGAAAATCACCGACGGTCATCGAGGATACCGGTGCAAAAGCATCTGCATCATGATCATCAATGATCATGCGCGTGACGTCGTCATCCTCGTAAGGGACCAGTGCCTCGCTCAGAAACTGTTTGAGTGGCACATCGGCCAGCGCAAAGCGCGCCGCGACCCGTTCTTCATCCGAGCTTGCCGCCAGCCCTGCCAGCAAATCGCCGGACCGAAGCGGGCTTGCCTTTGCCAGCAGGGTTTTCAGGTCGGGAAAGGTAAAGCGTTCAAAACTGAATGGCGCGCCGGTCTGCAAGTTCTGCCTCCTGAAGCATGAAAGACATCGCCAGGAATTTTTGCCCCTGTCCGCAAAGGAAAACAGCGCCAAACATGACGCTGTTGCGATGCATGATCATCATTTGTCCATGGAACCAGAAAATGCCTCAAATGCAAAGTTTTTAATCACAAGGAAAGGCGCGCCTTTCTATTGTGCAGCCTGTGCGACCTCCGTCAGGGTCTTGCGGGCCGTGGCCGTATTGTGCCGACTGTTGGTTTCATCGCTCGGGCCGCGCAGGACGATATGCGGATGGCCAAGCGAATTGAGTTCGACATGGCCATCAACCTGATAGACATCGCGCAGAAGGTCACTGTCGATGACATCAGAACACGGACCGAACGCGACCATCTTGCCATTGCGAATGGCCATGGCCTGATCGCAATATTGCAGGGCGTGGTTCAGGTCGTGAATGGCGATCAGGACGATGATGTTCTGGCCCTTGGCGACATCACGCATAAAGGACAGGACTTCCATCTGGCGATGCAGATCAAGTGCTGATGTCGGTTCATCCATCAAAAGGATTTTCGGATCACGCACCAGGGTCTGGGCAATCGCGACCAGTTGGCGTTGCCCGCCGCTAAGCTCGCCCAAGTTACGCGCGGCGAGATCGCCAATACGAAGGGCGGCCAGAATATCGTCAATACGTGCCAGTTCATCTGCCCGCACGCGCAGGCTTGATCCCTGCTTGGCGGCCAGAATGATCGATTCATAGACCGATAGCACCGCGGTTGAGCCAGTATCCTGAGGCATATAACAAATCGTATTGCGTTCCTTGCGGTGTGATCCAAGGTCAACAATACCATCGCCCTTTGCAAGGCCGGCCACGCGGCGAAACAGGCTGGATTTGCCGGCTGCATTCGGGCCGATGACGGCTGTTACGGTGCCTGGCTGGATCGTCGGAGTGGTAACATCAGATACCACCTGCACCTTGCCATAACGGGTTCCGATATTTTCGAGACGCAGCGTTACCATGATTTCCTCCGACTTGCGAAAATCAGCGAGAAGAAGAAGGGTACACCGACAAGGGCGGTAATCACCCCGATGGGCAGGATGGCGCCTGGGATCAGCAGCTTTGACAACACGGACGTCGCCGACAGGATCAGGGCGCCACACAGGATCGATGCCGGCAGGAAGAAGCGTTGATCTTCACCCACCAGCATGCGGGCAATATGTGGCCCGACAAGTCCGATGAAGCCGATGGTGCCGACAAAGGAAACCGGAATGGCGGCCAGAAGGCTGACAATCAGCATGGTGCGCAGACGAAGCCCCTGCACATTCACCCCAAAGCTTTCCGCCTTGGCATCGCCCAGACGAAGGGCGGTCAATGCCCATGCCTGACGGGCAAAAAGCGGAATGGCGATAACGACCGCGATGGCGGTGACCGCCACCTTGGTCCAGGTCGCCTTGACCAGTGACCCCATGGTCCAGAAGACAACGGCCGCAAGGGCCTGTTCACTTGCCAGATACTGCAAAAGGGCCAGAAGCGCATTGAAGGTAAAGACCAGTGCAATGCCAAGCAACACGATGGTTTCAACCGTCACGCCACGCATGCGGCTGAAGAAATGAATGATCAGGGCCGTGCCCATCGCCATGATGAAGGCATTGAGCGGAATGATGAATTCGACAAAGGCCGGCAGAAGGGCGACCCCTAGTACAAGCGCCAGCGCCGCGCCAAACCCGGCGGCGGCCGAAATGCCCAGCGTAAACGGGCTTGCCAGCGGGTTGGCAAGGATGGTCTGCATCTGTGCGCCAGCAGTCGACAGCGCCGCGCCCACGGTCAATGCCATGAGGGCGACCGGCATGCGGATATCCCAGATCACCACGCGCAACTGATCAGTCGCCGACGAAGGATCAAGCAGGGTGGCGATCACATCTGATAACGGATAGTTCGCCGGACCCGTTGCCAGATCGATGGCAAATGAAAGAAACAATGCCCCCGCCATTGCAAGCAGGAGCATGAAACGACGCAGGGAGCGTGCCTTGTAATGCACGCTCCCGGCTTCGATACTGAGTTGGTTGGTCGTCATTAGTTTGTGGCTGTATCGCTGATCGAGATGAAGTAGCCCGGCTGGTAGTCCAGCGGCAGGAAGCGTTCGTGCAGTTCCTTGAAGGTTGCTTCCGGATCGATATCGGCAAACAGGTCCGGGTGGAACCATTTCGCCATCCGTTCGATCACCACGAACTGGTACGGGCTGTTATAGAACTGATGCCAGACAGCATGAATTTCGCCGTTCTCGACCGCCTTGATGCCGGTGAAGGCCGGGCGTTCCATCAAGCCAACCAGTTTGCGGCGTGCTTCAACCATATCGGCATCCGGTCCAAGACCGACCCATGCACCACCCGGGGAATAGGCTTCCCAGCTGGCACCGGTGCCAACGAACTGATCGGGGTTGGAGGCCACAACCTGTTCCGGGTTGATCGTGCCAAAGGTGCCCGGAATGATGGATGCTGCGATGTTCACGCCGCCAGCCATTTCGACCATCGTGCCGAAGTTCTCGTTGCCAAACGACATGCAGCATTCATCGGAGTAACCCGCAGCACGTTCAATGAAGACCTTCGGTTTTTCCGGATTTGCCTTGGCAATGCGATCGGTCACGTTCTTGATGCTGTCCGCACGGAACTTGATGAATTCGGCCGCACGATCTTCCTTGCCGGTCAGTTGGCCAAGGATCTTCATGCTGGTGTCGGTGTTTTTCATCGGCGCTTCGCGGAAGTCGATATAGACCAGCGGAATGCCAACAGCAGCGAGTTTTTCGTCAAAACCGCCGTCTTCGGTCGCAGCCTTGGCTTCAAGGTTCATGATCACGACGTCCGGATTGACCGAAATGGCCTGTTCGATGTCGAACGTGCCGTCTTTAATGCCGCCAAAGGTCGGAATGTCATCAATGCGCGGGTATTTCGCAGCATAGATGTCGTAGGTCTGCGGATCAGCCTTTTTCAGGTCATCGCGCCAGCCGACAACGCGCTGGAACGGGTCTTCACTATCGAGCGTCGCCAGACCATAGATCAGGCGGCCTTCGCCCAGAATGACCTTCTGAACTGGTACTTCGACTGTAACTTCACGTCCTGTAACGTCGGTCACCGTGACCGATTCTGCTGCCTGTGCGGTGCCTGTGACCAGCATGGTCAGACCAGCAAATACACCCAAAAATTTCATTCCCGTTCCCTCAGATTAGGATTGCCTGTCGAGCGATTTATCAGTTATTGAGAATGAAAATCAATCTTTTTCGCAATGATAATGCAAATCATTTGTTTTTAGTGATTGCGCAATTATCGCTGTGAGATTTAACTAGCCCGCAGAAATCCGGGTATTCCGCCAAGAGAGCATCAAGATCATGAACCAGGCCAGCAACTTCAACCTGCGCGAAGAGATCAAGGAATATTGGTCAATGCGTGCGGCCACCTTCGACGAACAGCCCGGCCACGAGATTTTCTCAGAAACCGAACGCAGCGCGTGGCATACCTTGTTTGAACGTCATTTCGGCAAGGGTGACGGGCGCAAGGCGCTTGATCTGGCAAGTGGCACCGGGGTAATCAGCCATCTGATGCATGATCTTGGATTTAACGTGACCGGCATGGACTGGTCGGAGGCGATGCTTGAAAAGGCGCGCGCCAAATCAAGGCAACGCGGATCAAAAATCACTTTCCTGCTGGGCGATGCGGAAAACACGCTTGAGGCAGACAACAGTTATGACGTGATCGTCACCCGTCATCTGGTGTGGACGCTGGTTGATCCTGCAGCAGCCTTTGCCGAATGGTTCCGGGTGCTGAAACCCGGTGGAAAGCTTTTGGTGGTTGATGGTGATTTTGTCTCCCCGACCTGGGCGACGAAATTCAACAAGGCGATGGCGGGTTTCCTTGAAACCCTTGGTTTGCGAAAACCGGTCGAGGCGATTGCACAGATGCGGACCCATCAAGATATTCTGGCCCGCGTGCATTTTTCAAACGGGGCACGGGCAGATGCTGTTGAGGCAATGCTGCGCCAAACCGGGTTCGATCCGATTGCGGTGGATTTCGATCTGAAACGCATTCACAGCGCGCAGAAAAAACACATCAGCTTCGCCAAGGGCTTGGAACGCGGTGCACAGCATCGCTATGCCATCTGCGCGCAGAAACCGTTGGAAGCTTAGGCTGTTTACAAAACTTGGGTTTAGCGGACCGGCTCGGTCACGACCTCGGTCTTGACCGAATTGGCCAAAAAACAAGCTTCGTGGGCGCGGTGATGCAGCTCATCCTCAAGCGCAACATCTGGTGCGGTGCCACCATAGGTGACCTTTGGCTTCAAGGTGACCTTGGTGATCATGGTCTTGCGATCCATCGTTTCCATGATGCCGCTGGCGTCATCGACATAGGCATCAATCAAAAGCCCGGCATCGGATGCGAAATGCAGGAAAAACAGCATGTGGCAGCTTGAAAGCGCTGCGACAAATGCTTCTTCAGGGTCGACATTTTCTGCCAAGGAATACGGCAGGGGCACCACATGCGGGGATGAAGATGCCGGAACTTCGACCCCGCCATCAAAGCGCCAGACATGACCACGCGAATAGCGGCGATCGGTGAAAACCTCGCTTTCCTTGCGCTTCCAGGTGACTTCTGCGCCAAAACTGCTCATGGTGGGGCTCCTTGGTCTTCAGGACTTATCAATCGGGATCAGGGTTCCGGCCGTGACGCCGATATGGGTGGTCAAAACCTTACGCGCAGTCGCAATGTCCCCGGCCTCAAGGGCGGCGAGGATTTGCTGATGTTCTTCATAGAACGCGCTTCGCGGTCGTGACCCCTTGGGTTGCAAGGCGTAGGTACGTTTGGCCTCTCCGCGAAATCCATCGATCATCGACAGCAACCTTTGATTGCCGCATGCGCCATACAGGGTCGCGTGGAATTCCTGATCAAGCGCTGCCAGCATGTCGGGATCTTCTTCTTCAAACAGATCTTCGTTCAGGCGACGCGCCTTACGCAGTGCTGATGGGCTCAGGTTAGGTGCAGACAGCTCAAGTGCGCTGACCTCAAGCGAAATGCGAATCTGACAAAGCTCCTGCACGTCTTTGCTGCGCAGTCCAGTGACGGCAAGACTTCTATCCGGGCGTTTTTCGAGCAAACCGGATTCGTGAAGCCGTTCAAGGGCGTGGCGAATCGGCTGGCGACTTACACCAAAGCGCGCGGCGAGATTTTCCTGCTTAAGCACCGTGCCGGGGGGCAAGCTGCCAGCTTCGATCTCTTCGCGAAGTGCTGTTGTGATCAAGTTTGTATCCATGGATCCAAACTATGATGCGTCAGATTTTTCGTCAAGAAAAACAGACGGCAGTATCACTCTGCGGGTATGGCTTCTGTATGAGCGTCCTGCAGGTCGCAGTGGCTTTGCACAAAGGCGATAATCCGGTCATGTGCGCCGTCGATGTCTTCGTTAACGATGCCGTGACGATCGGATTTCAGCATCTGGACGTTAATGTCGCTGGCGTTGGTTGCCAGACGCCGGATCATGGTCGCACTGGCCGGATCGACGACCTTGTCGCCATCACCTTGCAGGATCAGTGTCGGGCAATCGAGATCCGGCAGGCGCCGCTGCATCTCGGCCACGGTCTGGCGCAATTGATGCAGTCCGCCGATCGGAATGTTGCGATAATTGATCTCGGGATGCTCGGACTCGTTGGGCCGGAAACTGAGCAGTTCCTGCGCGGATGGCATCCATCCCATCAGTTTGTTGGCACCATAAAGCAGTGGCACAAACATCAGATTTCGATTGCGGAATTTAAGCGGCGTTCCGGCAAGGACAAGTGCCCGCAGTTTTTCAGGGTGATCAGCGGCATGAATGACTGATAGCGCCCCGCCGGTTGAAAATCCGACAATGATCACCTGATCGCAAAACGGGGCCAGGATTTCATAGCCACGCCCGACCGATGCCAGCCAATCGGTCCATTTGCGTTTTTGCAACTCATGGGGTGATGTGCCGTGTCCGGCAAGACGAACCCCCATCACCGCGTGGCCCATGGCAGCAAATTTTTCGCCCAGTTCGCGGAGCTCCGCCGGGGATGCCAAAAAGCCATGCACAAGCAACACACCGCAGGCAAACTGCTTTTGTCCGTTGGGCAGCAGCAAATAGGGGCGGCTGTCAGCCGTTGCGGTTTCCTGGGCGTTGATTGCGTCATATTTCGGTTTCTGGAACTTGGTGTGGTTCCACTGCCAGGCCAGAATTTCATCATCAAAACGGCGATGGGCAATGTCGGTGGGGCTTAAGTGATCGACCTCGATCCGCGCGCGTTCAAGGGCCTGCCACGCATCATGGATCGGGGCCATTTCATTGGCATAGACCATGATCGGGTTGTCCATGCGGATCTGATCAAACGTTGCCTCCGCCTGTAATTTTGGCAGGAAGCAATATTTCTGATCGCGACGTTCAATCAGGCCAAGCTGAACCGCACTATCGATAAAGAAGCGGATTTGCGGACAATTGAGTTCAAAAATACCGACATAGTCGGCGGGATTGCGCATGCCGCGATGCAAATGGACGTTTTCGGCCTGCTGGATGTTCTTGATCGCGAGATAAAGTGTTCTGTCGAAATGGCTTATATCAACTTCGGTTACGCCATCCTCAAGCCACATCATGATCAGGCGCGATGCGAGGTGGCTGACATTGATCGTCAGATTGGAGTACATCACCGACATACAATGATCGCGCAGCGGCTTGATATGCCGGGTGATGGCAAATTGCGGGACGCGTTCGGTGAACTTTTCAAGGGTCTTGGCCGGCTTGAACAGATCATCAATGCAGGTGGCCTGCTCAACCCGCTTCGCAAGCAGCCTGCGGTCCAGCCAATTAAACTGATCGCGCGGATTGACAGGATCGCCCAACCGGATGTCCATATCGGTCTTTTTGAACATCAGGTTGCCTTCGATGATCATTTCCTCGGCCATTTTGGGGCTGAGCCCGCCGGTAAACATGTCAGCTGCGCGTGCCAAAAGGTTCTGATCAACGCGCAGCGGATGGAAGGTAATGTTGGCCGGAAACATCAAGGTCGGCTTGGCAAGGCTTGCGCGAAGGTCATCTTCGCTGCGTTCCAGAAGGTCGGCCCAACGGTTGAGTTCGTCGGTTTTACCCCGATCAATCAGGGTTGATAGGCCGATCTTGAAGCCATCAATGCAAAGCCCAAGTAAGGCCGCACCGGTATGGTGGGCGCGCCTGGTATCTGCCGATCTGGAATAGACGCTGTAATCAGGGCGTTTGGGGTGTGGCCGTATGTCGGTCAGAACACGGCGATCCTTGACCATGCCGCCTTCGGGAAAGACCACGACCTTGCCACCACGCAGGACTTCCTCGGCAAGAAACGGCAACAGGCGTTCATAGTTATTGGGAACCCCGCCAAGCGCCCGGAGATAGCGCGAAAAAGTATTGTCCTGAACAAAAAACTCGCCCGATGCGATCGACCGGCAATAGACCCCGGTTTCAAGCGCGATCAGGTATTGCGGGATAAAGGTTTCAAACCGGGCGAAGTGATTGAACATGAAAATGTCGCCCTGCGACAGATGGTCGCGCGGCCCGTGCATCTTGATGTTGATGTCGATATTGGCCCGCAAAGCCGTCATCGCGCGAAGGGTCCATTCGCAGGTCTTCGGATTGATGGCGAACTTTTCACGTTCGATATCGCGAAATGTCTGAACCATGCGTGGAAATATCCCGGCCGGAGGTCTAACCCAGTATAAGGCGTTGGTTTCTTGGACGCTTTTATCAGTTTTTTATAACGTGTCGGTTAAGATAGATATGTGTTGCAATCCCCGGTTTTGGAAGGCGTTCAATCTTCGATTTGTCACGAATTGGTGTCAGAACGGCACGTCTTTCGTATAATGAAACATCGGCGTGCTAGTCTGCCCGCTGGTTTCCATCAAATCCGCGCCGGTCATATCCTCTGCCACCAATATGATGACCGCAGCCCCGGTTTGTGATCGCTCACCCATGATTGGAGGCCTTGTGCCTATTCCCGACCCTGCCCCAGATCCATCCAAAGGCTCGGACCAAAGCAATCCTGATTGTGTGCCTGCCTCTGACCAGGATGGCGGCCAAAGATCGATTTTTTCCGATCGGAATTTCGTGCTGTTTCTTGTCGGGCAATGCATCACGACACAAGGATTGTGGATTCAGAAAATCGCCATGTCGTGGCTGGCATGGTCTTTGACCGGATCGGCCTTCTGGACCGGGGTGATTGCCGCGCTTAATTTTGCCCCGGCCTTTTTTCTTGGGCCTATTTTCGGGGTGATGGCCGATCGGGTCGATCTGCGGCGCACGGCCATGTTGCTTAATCTTGGGCAGGCTGCGGTATCCTTCCTTTTGATGGGACTGTCCTACGCCGATATGATGACGTTGCCGTGGATGGTCACACTTGCCGGATCGATGGGAATTCTTGGCAGTGCAATGACGCCGATCCGGTTGTCGCTGGTGCCGGTGATTGTACCGCGTGCCTTCATGAATCGCGCGGTCGCCTATGCGGCGATGAATTTCAATATCTCACGTCTGGTCGGGCCTGCGGTTGGTGGGGTGGTGATTGCCACCTGGGGCACCGGGGCAGCCTTTATGATTAACGCAATAAGTTATCTTCCGATGGTGTTTGTCATTTCGGTGGTCACCATTCATATGGAACGCGCACCCGATGCCAAAAGCCGCCGTATTTGGACATCGCTTGTCGACGGGGCAAATTATGCGCTCAATCATCCGATGATCCGATCGGTTTTGGCGCTGTCCTGCTTTGTCTCGCTGGTCGGGACCGGCATGGTTGAACTGATGCCGGTTTTTGCCGAGGCGGTTTACGACCGCGGGGTTACGGGACTTGGCATGCTGGCATCGAGTGCGGGAATTGGGGCGGTGACATCGACCTTTATCCTGTCGCGGATTTCATCAGATGCCATTGCCTATCAAAGGGTCACGATTATTGGTGCGTTTGCCGCCGCGATTGGCATGACTGGCCTTGGTTTTGCGCCGTGGTACGAACTTGCCGTACCTTTGGTCGCCCTGACGGGCGGTGGCTTGACCCTTGTTGGGGTGGGATCACAAACGGCCTTGCAGCTAACGGTTGATAATCGCCTGCGGGGTCGGGTGATGAGTTTCTGGAGTGCGACCAGCTTTGGTGGCATGGCGCTGGGCGGGACGCTTCTTGGCGCAATTTCCGAAGCCGGTGACATTCAATATACGGCGCGTGGTTCTGGCGTTTTGATCCTGTGTGCGGCCTGTGTCGGGCTTTGGCGGCTTTATCGCATCGGGGCGCTGGCGCGTTCGGGTGCATTGCGGTAAAGGATTGTTAAGGCCTGCCGACCTATGGTGGCTCATTGTGAGAGGATCGGGGATTTCCAGATGCGTTTGCTTGGTATTGTCGGACTGTGTTTGTTGCTTTCGGCGTGTTTTAGCACTGGTAATTCGGCACCACGTGCGTCCGGCCCGATGCCAAGTGACACGGTTCAGACTCTTGCCAGCGTCAATCTGCCGTCCTCACGCCTGAACAGTTTCGCTCCGACCAACAAGTTCCTGCAATGCGTGCCCTATGCCCGCGAAGTATCCGGTATCGAGATTTACGGCGATGCCTGGACATGGTGGGCGCAGGCCGGGCAGAAGAACTTCCAGCGCGGTAACCGCCCGCAAATCGGTGCCGTTCTTGCGCTTCGCAAGACATCGCGCCTGAAGCTGGGCCATGTTGCAGTGGTTTCAGCCATCCTTGATAGCCGCAAGATCCTTGTAAACCATGCCAATTGGGGCAGCGATTCGCGTACCCGCGGCAAGGTGCATTATCGCCAGCCGGTTGTTGATGTATCCCCCAACAATGACTGGTCCGAAGTGCGGATGATGAACACGCTTGGCACATTCGGAAGCGTCTATCCAGCCCACGGCTTTATCTATCAGCCGCGCGAGACTGCTGAGGCGAACTAAGCCACTGCGCTGCTGGCGCCCCGCTGGCGCCAAAAACTCTCCCGACATCACGAAAGAAAAGTGGCGAAGCCCCCACGGATAGAGAGCTTCGCCAATTAAACCCGTGCGGGCGGCACGGGTTCGGGGGTTGAACCCGACAAGGCTTGCCTAAAGCGCCTTTCTGGCAGAGCAGGATCACGGTGCGATGCGATTTCAAGCATCCGTTTCGATACTGATTACCAGCACGGCAGATAATCACTGATCCTTTCTGGCGCGCCTTGAATTCAAATTATCTATAAAATGACGTTTTCTATGATAATTACGCCGGGATCGAGTGCTGAAATCAACTGCAAAATCGAAGGAAAGGTGTGATTCTTCGCGGAATTCACTCCATTCCATTCTAAATTATTGATTTTAAATCATAAATATTATCTATAAAATTTTGGTATGAACGCGATAAGGACGGTTGCGACGCATATTTTATGTCCATGACGTCCTGAATCGGCGCTTTCGCCCGTCGTTCCGCCCCTTTGGGGTCGTAAACCGGACAGGCATGGAGAAAATTTAACGTCGGGGAAGTGTCGTCAGGCAAGGGTGTGCGGGCGTGCCGTTTTGCCGGATTTATTGCCAATCCATTTCACATGCCGGGCAAGGGTGGCGGCGGCCACATCAATCTGATTGCTGCGCAGTGCGGCAAGGATCGCGCGGTGGTCCTGATCGGTCGGGGCTTCCCATTCCATGCGAAAGCCCGAAAATAAAAATCGCGCACTGGCAGCATGCAGATCATCAATCGTCGCAAGCAAGCGCGGCATGTCGCAAGGTTCCAGGATGACACGGTGAAACGCCCTGTTGGCCTGTTCCCAGCCATGGACATCAGTGGCATTTTCGCCTGCGCGGTTATGGGCCTCTGCCACATCAAGAATTTCAGGGGTCAAATGCGGTGCAGCTTGGCGCAGTGCCAGAACTTCGAGGGACGCCCGCATCTCAGCAACTTCGCGCACCTCGGCAACATCAAAGCTGGCAACACGGACGCCGCGCCTTGGTTCACTGACCGCAAGGCCTTGTGCCTCCAGCCGACGAAACGCCTCACGCACCGGAACATGGCTGGCGCCGAATTCCTCGGCGAAGTGATCCTGACGCAGTTTCATGCCCGGTTCGAATTCGCCGGAAATGATCCGTTCGGCCAGCGCCCGGGTAATGCGACCCGCGACCGTGGTGTCTGTGGTGCTCTTTGTCATGTTTTATAGATAATTTGTGACACCTGATTTGTCGACCTGATTGATGTGCAACAATGTTGTGCGCTGCAATATACTCTAGAAACATTGCAGTTCCCCACATTGCCAATAGCGGCACAGAGGGTGTCATCATGATGGAACAGACTGCCAAACGCGATAACCCCCAGATTGACCCGTCCCTGCTTGCGACAGATCCGAAAACCGGGCTTGGACAGGACGAGGTAAAAAGGCGGACAGAGAAGTTCGGCAAAAATCGTCTGAAGGATGATCAAACCAGCGCGCTTAAAAAGCTTCTGTCGTTCTTTTGGGGGCCGATCCCGTGGATGATCGAAGTTGCCGCCATCCTTTCGGCTGTTGTGCAGCATTGGTCGGACTTTGCGATTATCATCGTGATGCTGTTGCTCAATGCCGGAGTCGGTTTCTGGCAGGAATTCAAGGCGGACAACGCCATTGCTGCGCTCAAACAGCGCCTTGCGCCGGATGCCCGCGTGTTGCGCGATGGCGCCTGGTCGGATCTTCCGGCCCGTGAACTGGTGCCGGGTGACATTATCCGCATCAAGCTTGGCGATATCATTCCCGCCGACGCCAAGCTGTTGGCGGGAGATTATTTGCGGGTTGATCAATCTGCCCTGACCGGTGAGTCGCTAGCGATTGATAAGAAAATCGGGGACGAGGTCTTTTCCGGCGCCATTGCCCGACAGGGGCAGATGACTGCAATGGTCACCGCGACCGGCATGGCGACCTATCTTGGCCGAACCGCAAGTCTGGTGAAAACTGCCGGCAAACAATCACATTTTCAGCGCGCGGTTCTGCGCATTGGCAATTTCCTAATCCTGATCACGCTGGGTCTGATTGCGCTGATCATGACCGTGGCCCTGCATCGTGGGGATCCGTTGATGGAAACCTTGCTGTTTGCCTTGATCCTGGCGGTGGCGGCAATTCCGGTGGCCTTGCCAGCGGTTCTTTCGGTGACACTGGCGGTCGGGGCGGAGAAGCTTGCGCGGATGAAGGCGATTGTATCAAGGCTTGTCTCGATCGAGGAACTGGCCGGGATGGATATCCTGTGTTCTGACAAGACCGGGACATTGACGCAAAACCATTTAACCGTTGGAACCCCGGTCCTGATTGATGCCAAGGATGAAAGCGATCTGATCCGTACCGCCGCATTTGCATCAGAGGCCGACAGCCACGATCCGATTGATAGAGCGGTCTTTGCGATCCTTGGTGATCGTGCAAAGCTTGATGGCTATGACATCACCAGTTTCCGGCAGTTTGATCCGGTACGCAAACGGGCCGAGGCGGATGTTGCGCATGATGACCAGACCATCATGGTTGCCAAGGGGGCGCCGCAGGCGGTTCTGGCTTTGCTGTGTGAGGATGAGATATCGGATATCGAAAGTGTTGCCGCTTATCGTGTGGTGATGGATGCGATCAAAACCATGGCAGAGCATGGATACCGCGCGCTTGGTGTCGCCCGCACCGATAAAGACGGCAATTGGCAGTTTCTGGGGTTGCTGCCACTGTTTGATCCGCCGCGTGAGGACGCGGCATCAACCATTGCCGAACTGCGCAACAAGGGTGTTGATATCCGGATGATCACCGGCGATCACGAGGCAATTGGCCGCGAAGTCGCAGGCCAGCTTGGATTGGGGCAAAATATCCTGCCCGCCGATGCGGTGTTTGATCGCAATAATCAGGCACTTGATCAGGTAATGATCGAGCAGGCAGATGGCTTTGCCCGCGTCTTTCCTGAACATAAATATGCGATTGTTCGTCAGTTTCAGGACCGCGGCCATATTGTCGGCATGACCGGCGACGGGGTGAATGATGCCCCTGCCTTAAAACAGGCCGATATTGGCATTGCTGTTTCAAATGCCACCGATGCGGCGCGGGCGGCGGCCGATCTTGTTCTGACCGCGCCGGGTATTTCCGTGATTACCAGCGCAATTGAAGAATCACGGCGTATTTTCGAACGCATGGGCAGTTACGCCACTTTCCGGATTTCCGAAACGATCCGGGTTTTGTTGTTCATGACAATTTCGATCCTGGTGTTTGATTTCTATCCGGTCACGGCGGTGATGATCGTGTTGTTGGCGTTGCTCAATGACTTCCCGATCATGATGATTGCCTACGACAATGCCGAGGTTGCCGAACACCCGGTGCGATGGAATATGGGTAATACCCTGAGCATGGCGTCCCTTTTGGGGGTTATCGGCGTGACATCATCCTTTGCCTTGCTTTGGGTGTCGGAAACATGGCTGCATCTGCCACCGGAAGAAGTCCAGACACTGGTGTTCCTCAAACTTCTGGTGGCGGGGCATCTGACGATTTATCTGACCCGGCACAAAGGGTTCTTCTGGCAAAAACCCTATCCTAGCATGAAGCTGTTTCTTGCAACCGAGATTACCCAGATCATTGGCACGCTGGCGGCTGTCTATGGCTGGTTTGTGCCAGCGATTGGCTGGTATCACGCGTTGGTGGTTTGGGGATATGCGCTGTGCTGGTTTGTGGTGGCGGGCTGTATCAAGGTATGGGTCTTTCGGCTTTTAACCCATCGCCATCATAGTCATCACAGCCATCTGGCCCGGGTTGAAGGATCGCTTCATCGCCTCCGATAAGATCGGAACATCCACAAACAAAAAGCCGAACCATTTGTTAGGCCCGGCTTTGGGTGTTCGGATTCAAGGTGCCTATTCTGCTGCGATATCGCAATGTTCGTCGGGCATATCGGCGAAGGCATCGCGAAGTGCGTTCGACCAGGCGTCAGACAGTGCGCGGAAGCCCCTGTCCTCGGCCTCGATCCGGCGGATTTCGGAAAATTTGCAAGCGTCATCTGGCAAAACAGCCAGATCAAGCGGCATACCAACTGACAGGTTGGAGCGCAGCGTTGAATCCATCGACAACAATACCGCCTTCACCCCGTCCTGGATCGGCGTATCGGGCGTGATCACACGATCAAGGATCGGCTTGCCGTATTTGTGTTCGCCAATCTGAAGGTATGGCGTATCGGATGTGGCCTCGATGAAATTACCCGCGGCGTAAACTAGAAACAAACGTTGATCACCGCCCTTGCGCTGACCGCCAATCATGATCGACGCAGCGCTGCTTTCATGATGCTGTTCAAGAGTGTCGTGGTATTTCAGCTGCACTTTCTGCATGGCTTCGCCAACCAGTTCGGCGACGCGGAACATGCTTGGTGCGCTCAGGATGCAGTTGCCCGGCTCGGTTTCGGGATCGTCGATGGCCTCATGCAAGGTGCTCATCACCGCCTGGGTAATGGCAAGGTTGCCGGCTGAAAGTGCGACAATCGCGCGTTCACCGGGGACTTCCCAGGTGAACATTTTGCGATAACGTGAAATGTTATCAAGGCCCGCATTGGTCCGTGTGTCCGAAAGGAAAACCAACCCTTCGTTCAGCATCAACCCGACACAGTAGGTCATCTTTTTGTAGTCCGACTATTGTTGTGACTGCGCAATGACGACTGTTACATCCAAATCTTCGTTTCCGCCACCAGTATGTACGCCCCGGATCGGGGTGGCGACCTGACCATCAAGTCCTGATCCAAGCCGGATATAACTATCCGTCGGGCAGCACTTGTTGGCCGGATCAAACCCGACCCAGCCGAACTCTGGCAGATGCAACTCCGCCCATGCATGGGATGCCTCATGCGGTTTGCCTTCGTGATCGGCAAACAGATATCCCGATACATAGCGGGCCGGAATGCCAAGATGGCGTGCCGCCGAGATCAGCACATGGGCATGATCCTGGCAAACACCCTTGCCATCAGCAATCGCATCGGCAGCCGTTGTGTGCACATGGGTTGTACCCGGCGCATATTCAATGGCATCGGCGACTGCCGCGGCAAGACCGTGTGCCAGTTCCAGTATCGTGCCGTCCTTGGTTTTCTTTGCGACCTTGTCGGCAAGCTTGCGAATGGCGGCACTGGATTTGGTCATCGGCGTCGTGCGCAGGAATACGGCCGGAAAGGCGCGTTCCTTGTGACCACGCAAAACGCCTGCGGTATCAGTGGTTTCGACCTCGCCTGTGACGACAATTTCAATTGCCTCGACCGGGCCGTTTGATGTCAGGGTGCTGATGATATCGCCGTTGCCATCGGTAAATTCCGCACCAATGTTGCAGCCCTCGGCTGTGATCGACCATCTCAGGATCTTTTGGCCTTCGAACTCAGCGGGCGTCAGTTTAAGGCTCTGCACCGCATGATAGGCCGGATACTCATAGCGGTAATGGGTCTTGTGTTCGACGGTCAAGCGCATCTTACTGTCCCCCGAAATGATATGCGTCAGCAATGGCAAGCGACAGGATACGGTTGCGTCCCTGGAAGTCGGTCAGGAATTCGTGCAACCCGCCTGAGAATATCTCGTCCATGTCACTTTGTGTCAGCAAGGAATACATCTCGACCGCCTGGCGATGAACGCTGTGGCGTTGACCATAGTGGCGGGCAAGCCTTTCAAGATGCTGTGTAATCTGTTCGGAACAGTGCGCAAGCGATCGCGGACTAAACGGATTAAGGATCAGGAAGTGCGCGATGCGATGCGGTGAATAATCATCACGATAGACCCAATGGAACGCGCGGAGCGACGATGCCGCACGCAAAACCGTTGTCCATTGATAGTTATCGACACCATCGCCGACCATGCTGGTTTCCGGCAGAAGGACGTAATATTTGACGTCCAGAAGCCGTGCGGTGTTGTCCGCGCGTTCGATAAAGGTGCCAAGACGGATGAAGTCATAACCGTCATTGCGCAAAATCGTGGAATCGGTGGCCCCCCTGAATAGCGCACCCTGTTTTTTGACCCAGTCGATGAATTCCGGCAATTCGTTCTTGGCCAGATTGTGCATCGATGGGCGCCGCAGTTCCATAAGCGCATTATTCAGCGCCTCCCACATTTCTGCGGTAATGGCGGTACGCATGGCGCGTGCATTGGCGCGCGCATACTCAAAGCAATTGATGATCGATGAGTGGTTGTCGCGGTTAAAGATCAGGAAATTGGCGACCTCTTCCTGGCGCAACGGTGCGTCAGGGTCGTAACCCGCCGCACAGCCTGACGCGGAAAGAACCGATTCCCATTCCGACCGGTTGCCATCAACAACAGCAGGCATCAGCGCCATGCGATAGCCCATCTCCATCAGGCGGGCCATGTTTTCGGCCCGTTCGACATATCTCGACAACCAGAAAAGGTTTTCGGCGGTACGACTAAGCATCTCTCAACCCTTTCCTTTTAATCGCTCATGATCCAGGTGTCCTTGACCCCGCCGCCCTGCGACGAGTTTACGACAAGCGACCCTTCGCGCATGGCGACCCGGGTCAGTCCGCCCGGTGTCAGGCGCACGTCATCACCGACAAGGCAGAATGGCCGGAAATCGACATGACGCGGCGCAACGCCGCTTTCAACGAAGGTCGGGCAGGCTGAAAGTGACAGGGTCGGTTGGGCGATGAAATCACCGGGATCGGCTTCGATCCGTTTGGCATAGGCCGCCTGTTCTTCCTTGGTCGATGCCGGACCGACCAGCATGCCATAGCCACCTGACCCGTGGACTTCCTTGACCACAAGCTCGCCCAGATGTTCGAGAACGTATTTCAGATCATTTGGCTTGCCGCATTTCCATGTCGGCACGTTATTAAGGATCGGCTCCTGCCCCAGATAGAAGCGGATCATATCCGGCACATAGGTATAAACCGCCTTGTCATCAGCAACACCGGCACCTGGTGCCGAACAGATCGCCACCCCGCCGGACCGATAGACATTCATAAGCCCCGGAATACCCAGAACCGAGTCCGAGCGGAAGCACAGCGGGTCAATATAGGCGTCATCAATGCGGCGATAAATCACATCAACTTGGGCTGGCCCGCGTGTGGTGCGCATGAAGACCCGGTCTTCATGAACAAACAAATCCTGACCTTCGACCAGTTCGACACCCATCTGATCGGCAAGGAAGGAATGTTCATAATACGCACTGTTCATCGCACCCGGCGTCAGGACGACGATATTCGGGTCGCGGTCGCATTTGCGCGGTGCGATGCTTTTTAGCGTTTTCAGCAACATGTCCGGATAGCTTTCGACCGGCTCAATCCGAAGGCTTTTGAACAGATCGGGGAACATGCGCATCATGATTTCGCGGTTCTCAAGCATATAGGACACGCCAGATGGCGTGCGGCAGTTGTCTTCGAGAACATAAAAATCGTCTGGTCCGGTACGCACGATATCGACACCGACAATGTGGCTATAGACATTGCGCGGTGGATCAATGCCGATTACGGCCGGTTCGAACGCATCGTTGCGAAACACCAGATCTGCCGGGACGATACCGGCCTTGATGATTTCGGCATTATGGTAAACGTCATAAAGAAACGCGTTCAGCGCCCGGGCGCGCTGTTTGACGCCACGATCAAGCTTGCGCCATTCCTGCGATGTGAAGATACGGGGAATCAGATCAAAGGGAATAAGCCGCTCGGGATCTCCGCCCTCGCCGTAAACAGCAAATGTAATGCCGATTTTGCGGAACAGCGTTTCAGCTTCAAGGCGCTTTTGTTCGAGAACCTCGGGGCCGCTTGCTTCCATCCAGTCAACCAAGGCGCGATAAGGTTCGCGAATTTGGTCGTCAACACTCATCTCGTTGAACATGCATTCTCCCCTTTATTTCCCTTTGATTAAAGGGTGCCGAGCAGGGAGCGGTCAAGGATGTTCACAGTTGAAATGACATATTTTTCAGCAAATTGCTGTTCTGCCGAAAAAATAAACTTGCTGATCAGAGGGTTTGTACAAAAAACGGGCGGACATAAAGTCCGCCCGATCAGATCATGCTTTTGCCGGGCGCAGAACGTGCGTGTGATCGGCGGCATAAAGTCTAGAGTCGGTAAAATCTTTCCGACCGAAAACCTCCCCCACCATGATCAGGGCCGTACGGGTGATACCACTGCCTTTGACCTTGGCCCGGATATCGCCAAGGGTGCCAAAAATGAATTGCTGGTCGGGCCAGGTCACGCGATAGGCAATCACAACCGGGCAGTCTTCGCCGTAATGCGGGGTCAGATCGCGCACCACATTGGCCAGGTTGTTGATCGACAGATGCACCGCCAGCGTCGCGCGCGACTTGCCAAGTTCAGCAAGGCTCTCGCCTTCTGGCATGCTGGACGACCGCATGGCGGTTCGGGTCAGGATCACGGTCTGGGAAATATCGGGCAGGGTCAGTTCCGCGCCAATTTCAGCAGCCGTCGCGGCATAGGCCGAAACACCCGGTGTAATGTCATAGGGAATACCAAGGTCATCCAGACGGCGGATCTGTTCGGCAATTGCGCCGTAAATTGACGGATCACCGGAATGCACCCTTGCCACATCCTGTCCCTTGGCGTGGGCGTCCTCGATTTCGGCTATGATTTCATCAAGGTTCATCGGGGCCGTATCAATTACGCGGGCACCCTCCGGGGCGCTTGTGACGATTTCTTCGGGCACCAGCGATCCAGCATAAAGGCAGACCGGGCATTTTTCGATCAGGCGCAGGCCGCGCACAGTGATCAGGTCCGGGGCACCAGGACCAGCGCCAATGAAATGAACAGTCATTCTGTCCCGCCTTTCTTGGAAGTGTCGTTTTTGGAAGTATCAGTGCTGCTGTGAAAAGATGTGCTCAGAACCGGGGCCTTGGCTGCATCCGGGCCCTTTTTGGCATAGCCGCGCGGGGTATAGACCCATTCGTTCTCGCCGCGGGTGATGTGGCGGCTATTGCTTGATCCGACCAGAACCGTGGTCAGCATATCGACCATATCGACTTCTAGTTTCGAAAGCGGAACAACCGTAATTTCCTCGTTCGGGCGGCCAAGTTGACGGCCCAGAACCACCGGGGTGTCTGCATTTCGATGTTCAAGCAGGATATCACGCGCCTTGGCCAAAAGATCGCGGCGGCGCTTGGAAACCGGGTTATAGAAAGCAATTACGAAATCGCCTTCGGCTGCTGATTTCAGACGGCGCAGGATGTCTTCGCGCGGTGTCAAAAGGTCAGAAAGCGAAATCGCACAGAAATCATGACCCAGCGGCGCGCCAATGCGTGATGCCGCCGCCTGAAGGGCGGAAATACCCGGCGAAACCTGAACCGCAACCCGGTTCCAGTCCGCGCGGTCTTCACGATCCAACAGCTCAAACACCAGTGTCGCCAGCGCGTAGATGCCGGCATCCCCCGACCCGATCAGGGCAACGTCCTTACCGGTCGCGGCCAGCTCAAGCGCGTGGCGCGCACGGGCTTCTTCGGCACCAAGATCGGAATGATGGCAATCCTTGCCGTCAATCAGCGGGCCAAGCAGATCAAGATACATCTGATAGCCGACGATATCGGTTGCGCGACTGATCAGGGCGGTGGCCTCTGGGCTGCGCCAGCCGATCTGGCCCGGACCGATGCCAACAATCGAAAGCCTGCCCTGCGCTGTGCCGACGTTCTCGGGGATGATGTCATCCTGTGACAGGGCGACGGCACAGGTGGACTTCTTGGTTTTGTGTTTGGGAACAATCAGCTTGCCGTTCGGACCGACCGTTGCCAGTGCCGCACCCTCGGCCACACCATGGCAGCCGGTTTCTGCAAACACGACGTCTGATGGCGTTACCAGACGGTCTGCCTCGGCCTCAAGGGTTTGGGCATCAAAGAACCGGGCCGGAACGCCCAGACGTTGCGCCAGTTCGTGGACTGCGGCCTCATCGGCCTTCAGATCGATCGAGGTCACACAGGCAATGGCCTTCGGGCTCAGGCACTGACCAGCCAGTGTTTCCATCACCAGATCATAAAGATCATCGGCCGGGCAGCCGCGCTCACAGCCGACACCAAGTGCCAGGACCGGCGGGTGATAGGTAATTGCGGTTTCAGCACCATCGCTGATCGCATCTTCATTGGCACCTTCGCGGGCGGTGGCGGTGATCAGGATGCTGCCATCTTCGGACTGGGCAATTGCACTATTGGTCAACCACGCGGCCGAGCCTGCCTCAACCTCAATTCGGGCAGAGGCACCGGCCAAAAGGGCCGCTGTGGCCGGTTTGACGGTTTCGGGCGTGCCAAGTGTCCAGCCAACAGGCGGCTCATCAAGCGCAAGGCCCAGCATCGCATCGCCCGGCGTGGTGATGGCGGCATTGCCACCAAGACGATCAGCCAGATCGCGCGCCAGTCGGTTCCCGCCATGATGCCCGCCCAAAAGCGGGATGAAGTTATCACCGGCTTCATCAACGGCAAGCACGGCAGCGTCCTGCCATTTGCCTGCCAAAAGCGGTGCAAGTGCGCGGATCAGAATGCCTGATGCACAGACCCCAATGATGACATGATCGGATGAAAAGGTTTGTTGCAGATGCGCAATGGTATCATCAAACGCGACATCAACATCCTTGACCGACACGCGTGTGCGCAGGCCATGCACCGATGCACCCTGCAGGCTGGATGCAATTTTTCGTGCGGTCGGAAGGGCGCGCTGTGTCAGGCAGATGACCGCAATAGGGGCAATTGGTGCAGTTGGCAACGCGGTTTTATTCTGGGTGTTCTGGGCGGTCATCGCCATGCGTCTCCGCGACGGTGGATCAGGATCATGGAAAAATACGGTGCCTTGGCGTCGGCGGGCAGTTCGCCAAGCGGGACCATTTTTTGGGTTTCAAGCGTCGCACGTTCGATATAGCGCGCCCGATCCGTAAGCCCGAGTTCGTTGATCACACCGCGAACCTTGGCGAAATGACGACCAAGCTTGATGATGGCGGCCGCATCTGTCTTGGCCAGCTGTTCACGCAGGCGGTCGGCATCAAGCGGTCCCGGGATGACTTGCAACACGTCGTTCTTGGCGGCCAATGGCGCGCCAAGCTGGGCGGCACAGGCCATCATGGAGCTTACACCGGGAACGGTTTTGACCGGGTGCCCGGCCTCGGCCAAACGGCCAAACAGATACATGAAGCTGCCGTAAAAGAACGGGTCACCCTCGCACAGAACGGCAACGGTTTTGCCATCTGCCAGATGCTTGCCGATTTCGATGGCAGCCGCGTCGTAGATCGGATCGGCCGGTTTGCCCATTTCGATGCGAATGGCTATTTCGATGCGGCCTTCCGGGATATGCCGATCAACGATCTGACGCGCAAGGCTGACGCCATCTTCCAGCGCGGGATAGGCGATCACATCGGCCTTTTGCAGGATGTTATAGGCCTTAAGCGTGATCAGATCAGGCTCGCCCGGTCCGATACCAAGGCCATAGGCCGTTCCGGCAACCGGAAGGCTATCGCTTGCGGGAAATTCCGCACTCATGCTTTTACTCCGAGGTAATGGGTGACCGGGGCAAGGTTGCTCCAGCCCTTGAAGCCGCCGCGTGGCACCAGTCGTGAAATCGACAGGCGCGACAAGCTGCCACCGTTTTTATTGTAAAACCGTAATAATTTTTCTTCGCCTTCGAGTGTCACGGTGTTAGCCACCAGCCGACCATGACGCGGTAGCAAATCCCAACAGGTATCAAGCAGACCATCAATGGTGATCCCGCCGCCGATAAAAATGGCATCAGGCCTGGGCAGGCGATCAGCAAAGGTAAGGGCCTCTTCGATGGATTTTTGTTCGACTGCCAGGGTTGGTACGCCAAGCCGGATGGCATTTTTTTGTATCAGGGCGCAGCGTTCAGCGTCGCGTTCAATCGCAACCGCCAGACCACCCATGCGTTTCCATTCAATCGATATGGTTCCACATCCAGCCCCCAGATCCCAAAGCACGCCACCCTTGAACGGGGCGAGCGAGGACAGCGTTTGCGCGCGGATCTCGGATTTGGTGATCATGCCGTCATGGACAAAGGCATCATCAGGAAGACCGGGGCCCTTGGGCAGTGGTTTGGCATTTGGTCCGGCTTCCAGATCAATCATGATCAGGTTGAGCGGATCAATCGGTTTGATATCGGGCATGGATGTTGCCCGTGCCTGCCATGTTTGTGCGGTCTGGGTGGTAATGCGTTCTTCCGGACCACCAAGCCGTTCGCATACTGACATACGGCTTTGATCAAAACCGGCCTCACACAGCATGACAGCAACCAGAGCCGGGGTTGATCCATCAGCACTCAGCGCGATCAGCTTGCCATGCGGGCGCAAATGGGCGCGCAGGCTTTCCGGATCGCGACCATGCAGGGTAATGACATTACAATCTGCAAGGGGCCAGCCAAGGCGCGAAGCTGCCAGTGAAATACTCGAAGGCGCCGGGATCGCATGAACCGGTTCGGTTCCGAAATAGTTGATCAGTGTATTGCCAACACCGAAATACATCGGATCCCCACTTGCCAGAACCACCGGGTTCTGATCAAGGCAATCCTCAATCAGGGGCAGGTTGGCCTCAAACGGGGTGATCCACTTGTTCTGGGTCGCGGTGTTGGTGCCGGGCAGCATGGCGATATGGCGCGTGCCGCCAAATATGATGCTGGCTTTTTCAAGGATCTGGCGGGCAAGCGGTGATAGTCCATCATACCCGTCCTCGCCAATACCAATAACCGTGATCCGGCCCTTGATCGGGGATTGTTCATTCATGACAACCCGCCTTTCTTGCGCTCAAGCGTACCGTCGGGTGTGGCACCATCATCACGTGCCATGCGCGCCAATGCATTGACTGTGGCCGCGGTTACCGCACTGCCGCCAAACCGGCCACGCAGCGTGACAAAAGGAATGCCGTTTGCGTGCGAAATCAGGGCTTCCTTGCTTTCGACCGCACCAACAAACCCGACGGGCATACCAATGATCACGGCAGGCTTGGCCATGCGGCCGTCATGGATGGCTTCAAGCAAATGGAAAAGTGCGGTCGGGGCATTGCCAATGGCGATTATTGCGTCTTCGATATGATCGCTCCAGCCCTCGACAGCAACGGCAGACCGCGTGGTTGCCAGCTTGGCCGCAAGACCATGTGTGTCGCTGTCATTCAAGGTGCACAACACCTCGTTTTCGGTGGGCAAAAGTCGGGAAATGATGCCATGGCGGACCATTTCCGCATCACACAAGATGGGCTTTCCGGCCCGGAGTGCTGCGGTTGCGGTGCCGGCAACATCTCCGCCAAAGGCAATCTGGTCAGCCATTTCAACCATGCCACAGGCATGAATAATGCGTATGGCGATCGGGCGTTCATCCTCTGAAAAGCGCGCAAGCTCTGCCTCCGCCTCGATGGTCGCAAAGCTTTTGGCATAGATTTCCTGCGGGTCACGCAGATAGTCAAACATTGCCGCGCCTTTCAGGGGACATGGATCGACCGGTCAGGAACCGGTCGGTTTCTTCGCATCGTCGTGATCATGGGCGTGGCTGTGCCCGTGATCATGGCCATGACCGTGATGATGATGTCCATGGCTATGGCCATGATGGTGGTGGTGCCCATGATCATGGCTATGCCCGTCGGTGCCGATGCCCATCACATGGTGATGGTGACCGACCTGCGGGGTTCCGACATCGCCTTCATAGCCAATGATCTGCTCACGATACTTGCAAAGCTGGCAGTTCATATTGTTGTCGCCGGTATCAATCTCGGTCAGACGTTCGGCAAAGCTTTCAAGCACCATTGGATGGTCTTTGAGGTAGCCTGCCTTGATGAACTCGACATCACCAAATTCCGCCGCGACTTCGTCGGTATGGCTATAGATGCGGTCAATCAGAATGCCGGCAAACAGGAAATACGGGAAGACGACAACGCGCTTGTATCCCAGTTTCATCGCCTCGCGCAGGCCCGCATTGACGCGCGGATGGGCAACACCGGAATAGCTGATTTCGGTACGGCCAAAGCCCATGCCTTCCTGAAGCATACGGGCAACCTTGTAGACATTGGAATTGGCGTCCGGGTCATTGGTGCCACGCCCGACCACCATCAACAGGGTGTCTTTGCGCTCAATGCTGTCATTGGCACCTTCAAGCGCTTCTTCGATACGTTCCTTTGCCGCCATCAGAAGCTTTGGATCAATGGCAAGATCGCGACCAAACAGCACTTCGATATCGGGATTTTCATGAGCGAAATTGTTCACTTCGCTCGGCAGGTCGTTTTTGACGTGACCGGCGGCAAACAGCATACCTGGAAGGGCGTAGATTTTCTTGTGGCCCATGGCTTTGAGCTTTTCAAAACCATCACGCAGGATCGGGTGGGCAAATTCGAGAAAGCCGCTTTCGACATCGTAGTCGGCCAGGTGGGTCTGTTTCATAGCTTCAACCATAGCGTTGAACTGTGAAACCGCGCGTTCGTCGCGCGAACCATGACCGCAAATCATTACTGCGCCTTTGGGGGACATAAAAGGCTGCTCCTTTGTCTCTCTTTGATGGTGTTCTTCACATGACATTGTTGCCATGCGGTACCCGATGCCACCCCCGTTTTCACCGATTGGCTTGCGGAATGCAAGCGGCAGCTACGCCAAGAGGGTGCACAAGTGGCTTGGGTGATGAAAATACTACTTATTGTGGGCCGGTTATGGTCCGGTATCGAATATGTTGTGGGCGGTGGCCAGTCCTTCGGTTATGGCGGTTGATCAGGTTGCGGTGTTTTGCGTTACGCACTGCCGGGCAAACAGGATTGACCAACATAAGTTATGATAAAATAAAAATTCGTATGAAATTTCTTTATCAAACCCAAAACCCGATGGCAAATTTCGCAGCATCAAGTTGGCTTATGTGTCTACCATGTCATTCTGATTGACGGGTTGGCGATCACCGCGCACATTGCCGCCATGGAACCGACATTCACCGATTTTCTGATCCCGGAACCTGCGTTTTTCGGGCCGCTTTTTTCAATGCTGGTGCTGGCACTGCTGCTGGATGCGGTGTTTGGTGACTTCCCGTGGCTGTTTAGCCGGATCGGGCACCCGGTGGTCTGGATTGGCAATTTGATTGCGTGGTTCGAAAGGCGCCTGAACCGCACAGACCGCAGCAACCCGGACCGACTTTTACGCGGTGCTGTGACCAGTCTGATTGTGATTGCGGTCGCAGCGGCTTTCGGTGGTGCGGTGCAGTTTGTCTCATCACTTGGTGACGTTTTCAGAGCGCCCGAAGTTCTTTTGCTGGCGGTTCTGATTGCCCAAAAAGGCCTTTATCAGCATGTCAAAGCCGTCTCGAACGCGCTTAAAAAAGATGGCATCGCTGGCGGCCGCAAGGCGGTTTCGATGATCGTCGGGCGCAACCCCGATACGCTCGATGAAGCAGGCATCAGCCGGGCAGCGATTGAAAGCTGTGCTGAAAACTTTTCAGACGGGGTGGTCGCGCCACTATTCTGGTACGTGGTCGGTGGGCCGATTGGTATTTGCGCCTATAAGGCGATCAACACACTTGATTCTATGATTGGTCATCGCAACGAACGCTATCTTTATTTCGGTAGGTTCGCCGCGCGACTTGATGACGTTGCGAACTTTATCCCCGCACGGATTGCCGGTGGTGTGATTTGCCTTGCCGCCGTGATCGGTAAGAAAACAAGTGGCAAAGCTGCCTGGCAGACCATGGTGTCAGATGCAAAGAAGCATAAATCGCCCAATGCCGGTTGGCAGGAAGCAGCCTTCGCTGGCGCGCTTGAAATCGTCCTTGCCGGGCCGCGCCAATATGGCAGCGAAATGGTCGATGATCCTTATATTGGCAACGGTCGTTCCGATCTGACCGCGTTTGATATCGACCGTGCGCTGAGGCTTTTTACGACCTCATGCCTGATCAATGCGGCATGGCCGATTGTTCTTAAAGTTCTCTGGGTCGGGCTATGAGTGCCGGGCAGCGTGCCACTGATATTCCTTTTGGCCGCGAGTTCCTTGAAGGGATCCTGCAAAACCGCACCAACCAAATCATTCTCGACCGGTTTTCAGCCTGCGGAATTAAAGACTGGTGGCTGACCGCCGGATGCCTTGCACAGACGATCTGGAACATCACGGTCAATCGTGCCCCGGGTTCCGATATTGCTGATTATGATCTTTTTTATTTCGATCCCGATACGTCATGGCAGGCGGAAGATCATGTGATCGCCCAAGGCACTGAACTGTTTTCTGATATCCCGGTTTCCGTTGAAATCCGCAATCAGGCGCGTGTGCCGATCTGGTATCCGGAAAAGTTCGGTGTGCCTTATGGTGCTGTGACGGCTTCCAGTGATGGCATTGACCGGTTTGCCTATCAGACAACTGCCATTGGCGTGCGCAAGGAGGCAGGCGGAGATGGACCAGACGCCTATCGCATCTATGCGCCGTTTGGTCTTTCTGCTGTGATGGAAGGTCGCATCATCCCGAACAAGGTTTTGCCGGTCAAAAAGGTCTATGCGGCCAAGGTTGCCCGCTGGCAGAAAATCTGGCCCGATCTGACCATCTCACCCTGGCTAGACGGCAAAGACTAGTCTTTGGCTTTATTCATCCGTGCGATGGTCGATGTGGTGGAAAATCCGTCTTCAAGGTTGGCCAGAACCACCTTGCCGCCATAGCCATGAACGATTTCGGCACCAACGACCTTGTCGATGGTGTAATCCGCACCCTTGACCAGAATGTCTGGTTTGATCGCCGTGATCAGTTCAATCGGAGTGTCCTCGCCAAAGATCACGACACCACTGACGGCTTCAAGCGACCCAAGTACGGCTGCACGTGCGGCCTCGGACTGGACCGGACGGGCTTCGCCCTTAAGGCGTTTGACAGACGCATCTGAATTCAACCCGACAATAAGCCGGTCGCAATTTGCGCGGGCCTGTTTGAGCAGGCTGAGGTGGCCTGGATGCAACAGATCAAAACAGCCATTGGTAAAACCGACCGTGTATCCCTTGCGTCGCCAGCGTTCTGCGCGATCGACCATGCGATCAAGCGGCATCAGTTTGGCTTCACCGATCATTAGATCATGGTGATGTAAGGTGGAAATCAGCTCGTCCGGATAAACAACCGCGGTCCCGATCTTGCCGACCACGATACCGGCAGCGACATTGGCAATACGGGCTGCATCGGCAAGGCTTGATCCGGCCGCGACAGCCGATGCGAGGCAGGCAACGACCGTGTCACCGGCACCCGAAACGTCGAATACTTCGCGGGCTTCTGTTGGCAGGTGCAAAGCCTCGCCATCTTTGGTGACAAGGGTCATGCCATCCTGACTGCGGGTAAGCAGGACATTCTCGACCCCGCATTCGGTAATGATCTTGGTCGCGGCGGCGATGGCATCTTCGTCGCTGTTTATGGCAATGCCGGTGGCTGCTTCGGCCTCTGCGCGGTTCGGCGTCACCACTGTGGCACCACGATAGATGCTGTAATCATTGCCCTTTGGATCGACGATGACGGGTTTTCCGGCTGCGCGTGCTGCCTTGATCGCGGCTGCAACGACATCGGCATGCAAGACACCCTTGCCATAGTCAGACAGAATGATCGCTGCAACATCCCCTGCCAGCTGACCTGCGAGTGTCGAAAGATTGCTAATCGATGCTGGTGCAATGGCGCTGGTGGTTTCATTGTCAGATCGCAACAATTGCTGCCCGCCCGCGATATAGCGGGTTTTGATCGTTGTCGGACGGTTGCGCTCGGTCTGGATATAGGGCTCAACACCCTTGTCAGCGGCGACATATTCCATAACTTCGCGGCCGGGCAGATCGTCGCCAACAAGCGACAGGAACTGAACCAATGCGCCCAGGGCTGTTGCGTTGCGCGTGACGTTACCGGCACCCCCAAGCATGGCGCTTTCGCGCTCAACCCGGATGACGGGGATAGGCGCCTCGGGCGAGATGCGGGTGACCGAACCGTAGACAAACCGGTCAAGCATGACATCGCCAATGCAAAGGACTTTGGCATCAGTCAGTTGTTCAACCTGTCGGGCCAGATGGCTAAGATCGGTCATGGGCGCAGTTCTTTATGCTGTAAGGGTATTCAGGCGGCTTTGCGGCCCGCCGGTTATTTTTTCGTCAGGCCAAGCGTATGTTCAAGCGCACCGACCAGCATCTGGCCAATCTGGATATGCATTTCCTGGATGCGGGCTGTGGTGTTGCTCGGCACGATCATCAGTGGATCACACAGATCAACCATGTCACCACCGGTCTTCCCAGTCCAGCCGGTCGCAATCAGACCTATTTCTTTGGCCTTGGCCAAACCAAGATTGACGTTCTTGCTGTTGCCGGATGTTGAAATGCCAATCGCAACATCATCCGGATTGCCAAGCGCCTCGATCTGGCGTGAAAACAGGTGATCAAACCCGAAATCATTGCCGATCGCGGTCAAGGCCGAGCTGTCTGTGGTCAGCGCAATCGCTGGAAGCGCGCGACGGTCATTGATATAGCGAACCGTGAATTCGGTTGCGATATGCTGTGCGTCCGCGGCCGACCCGCCATTGCCGAAAAACAGCAATTTGTTGCCGTCATTTAGGGCGTCGGTGCAAATCTCGACCAGTTCGATAAAGGCATCGCGGGTGGCTTCACGGGTCGTGTTGACCAGATCAAGATGCTCGTCAAACTCGGCATCGAAAAAGGCTTTGATATCCATCACGCGTCCAAATCCAAAAGAAGTCGTCGTATTAGCCGTGTTTCGCAATCAGATTGCGGAAATACTCAATTGTCGAGCCGAGGCCATCTTCAAGGCTTACAGTCGGTTCCCAGCCATCAAGTGTGTTTCGGGCAAAGGTAATGTCGGGCTTGCGTTGCAGAGGGTCATCGGCCGGAAGGTCTTTGAAGATCAGCTTTGATTTGGCGCCGGTCATCTCAATGACGCGTTCTGCCAACTCACGAATAGTGATCTCATATGGGTTGCCAAGGTTCATCGGCCCGGTAACCGATTGATCGGTTGCCATCAGGCGAACAAAACCCTCGATCAGGTCAGTATAGAAGCAGAAGGATCGGGTTTGTTGGCCGTCACCGTAAATGGTGATGTCTTCGCCATGCAGCGCCTGGATGATGAAGTTCGATACCACACGGCCGTCCTGCGGATGCATGCGCGGGCCATAGGTGTTGAAGATACGGGCGACCTTGATATCCAGACCATGCTGGCGGTGGTAATCAAAGAACAGCGTTTCAGCACAGCGCTTGCCTTCGTCATAACAGGCGCGCGGGCCGATCGGATTGACATTGCCGCGGTAATCTTCGGTCTGCGGATGGACTTCAGGATCGCCATAAACCTCGCTGGTCGAGGCCTGGAAAATCTTGGCGCCAACGCGTTTGGCAAGACCCAGCATGTTGATCGCACCATGTACACTGGTTTTGGTCGTCTGGACCGGATCGTGCTGGTAATGGATCGGCGATGCCGGGCACGCAAGGTTGTAAATCTCGTCGACTTCAAGATAGAGCGGGAAGGTAACATCGTGGCGCATCAGCTCGAAATGCGGTTTATCGAGAAGATGGACAATGTTGTCCTTGGTGCCAGTGAAGAAATTGTCGACGCACAGAACGTCATTGCCCTCGTTCAGCAAGCGTTCACAAAGATGCGAGCCCAAAAAACCTGCGCCACCGGTTACCAAAATGCGCTTGCGTCGCCACATATCGTCTCTGACCTTAGTTACTCTGAAATCAAAACGGGCTGAAACTAGCAGCTTGGATGGCGGAAAGCTACGACTTATCTTTTCTTGGACGTGTCTGAAATTCCCCGATATTCGGGTTTGGTTTCAATATGCATGAATGCTAAATACATAACCTGTTAATGCACCGGCGTTATCGTGGTTCGGGCAAATTAGCGGCTGTGATTCCGTCGAAACAATTCTCTGGTCATTGCATTTATGTCTGATAGTTCACTTCCATCGCCCGAAGCCTTCCTCGTTGACTATGTGCGACGCCTTGAGCGGCGCAAGGACGGCGTTGGGGCGATTCATGTGCATTTTTCCAAATTGCTGCCGTTTAACCGGCGTGACCATCACATCCGTACGGCGATTACGGCGTTTGAAGAAATCGTCCCGGAAGTCACAGGGCGTATTTTTACCCTGTCCAACCAGGATCTGATTTTCATCTTTGATGCCGCAGAGATGGACGAGGTGAATGCCGTCATTTTCCGGCTCAAATTCCTGTTTAACGACGATCCTTTGATCAGTGATGGCAAGGATGAAAGCGGCGCGCCCGCGACCTTTACCGACTATTTCGATGTCGGGCAGCAATATAAAGAATTCCTGCATCTGACACAGTTGCTGGTCCGCGCCAACGCCAATCGACCCAAAATCGTCAGCAAGGCAGCCGAGCGCCACAATGACCATCCCGAACTCAGCGATGATCGTGCGCCGCTGACCCCGAAGATCTTAGGGCGCATCGATGAATCGCTGCGGCGTGCGGATCTGTCCAACCTGATGCGTCGACAGGCCATTTGTGCCGTGGTGGGTGATGCGAACCCGACACCGGTGTTTCATGAATTGTTCATCTCGATCAAGGATTTGCAAGATACGCTGCTGCCAGATGTCAATGTTCTCTCGAACCGCTGGCTGTTTCAGCATCTGACTGAAATTCTGGATCGGCGCATGCTGTCGCTTTTAACACGCTCCAATGATGCGTCAGTGACCGGGTCAGTCAGCATCAATTTGAACGTCTCAACACTGTTGTCACCGGACTTCCTGACGTTCGATAGTAACGTCAAGGCCGGGCAGCGCGGGACAATCGTGCTTGAGCTCCAGAAAATCGATATCTTTGCCGACCTTGGGGCATTCTTCTTTGCCCGCGATTTCTGCCGTGATCGGGGCTATCGCATCTGTATCGACGGCATCAGTTATCTGTCCCTGCCCTATATCAACCGCAACAAGCTTGGCGTTGATATGATCAAGATGCTCTGGGATCCGGAAATGGAAAACATGGATGAAGAGCATCGCGAAGCCATGCGCGCCGCTGTGGCAGAGTCCGGCGATACCCGCGTTATTTTGTGCCGTTGTGATGACGAACGCGCCATCAAGTTTGGTCATTCGATCAATATCACCATGTTCCAAGGTCGCCATGTTGAGCATCTGATGAACGAACGGACAAAAAAATAGCGCCAGATTGCTGACGCTATTGGGTGATTTCACTTGTAAGGCTGAGGATCAGGCCTCTTCCTTGCCATCAATCCCGGCTTTTTCAAAGGTCGCCATGCCGGTGTGGCATTCTGCGGCCGCGCGTAAAAGCGGGATGGCAAGTGCTGCACCCGATCCTTCACCAAGGCGCATGCCGAAATTGATCAGTGCTTCTTTGCCAAGTTTTTCAATCAGTCGCGCATGTCCCGGTTCTGCCGATATATGCCCAACCAGACAATGATCAAGTGCATCGGCGCGCATCGCAGCCAGAACAGCTGCCGCCGCACAGGATACATACCCATCAAGCAATATCGGAACCCGTGCAAAGCGCGCTGCAATTATGGCACCGGCCATAGCAGCAATTTCGCGTCCGCCAACACAGCGCAGAACATCCAATCCGTCATGCATCTGGTTTTTATGCAGGATGATGGCATCACCGACGACGCGCGTCTTGCGGTCAAGGGTAGAGTCATCAATCCCGGTTCCCCGGCCGGTCCAGTCCGAAGCATTCCCGCCATAAAGTGCATGGGAAATTGCCGCCGCCGATGTGGTGTTGCCAATGCCCATTTCACCGGGAACAAAAAGATCCAGTCCCTTTTCAATTGCACTCATGCCAAAGGCCATCGCCTCGGCACAGCCTTCGTCATCCATCGCCGGTTCGTGGGAAAAGTCGTTGGTTGGGATTTCAAGGGCGACTTCCATGACGCGGAGTTCGGCATCGACAGACTTGCAAATCTGGTTGATCGCAGCCCCGCCATTGATGAAGTTTTCCACCATCTGCTGGTTCACGCTCGCCGGGAAGGCCGAAACGCCCTGCGCAACGACACCGTGACTGCCGGCAAAAACCGTAACGCGCGGGCGCGACATGCGTGGGCGTGATGTTGCTTGCCAACCTGCCAGCCAAAGGCTGAAATCCTCAAGCCGTCCAAGCGATCCGGCAGGCTTGGTCAATGTCGGTTCGCGCTGGGCCACGGCGGCCTGCGCTTCCTGATCGACTTCGGGAAGCTCGGCCAGAAGCGCACGAATTTCCTCAAGATTTTGGGGCGGATGTTTCGGGTTGAACATTTTGGTCTCCGGCTGGCGACAAAGGTGCCTAACTAGTGTTCCGCTTGGCTTCCGGGATGGTAAGGATTAGGCTCGGAAACCAATTGTGCAAGGCGGTTCAGGAAGTCGGGCCAAACTAGGCCTGTGCGCAACAGATTGCCAGTTTGAAAATCGGAAATTTATGCTATCCAAAGATCATAACCAAAACGAAACAAATACGCAAAGCTCGGATTCATCTGACAAGCCCGGCCCGGACACAGCGACAGATGCCCCCGTCGAGGTTTCGCCTGTTTCCGATTTCTGGCGCGCCTTGGCGTTGCTGAGCCGCGTTCCGGTCAAGGGTATCGATGATTTCCGCGCTGAGGTGATTGCAAGATCGGTCTGGTCTTGGCCGTTGGTCGGTTTGTTGCTGGCTGGTTTTGCCATGCTGCCGGCGATGCTGGTCTATTCCCTGACAGCCAACAACCTGATTTTTGCGATTATCGCCTTGGCAGGCATGGTTTTGTTGACCGGATCAATGCATGAAGATGGCATCGCAGATTGTGCCGACGGGTTTGGCGGCGGGTTTGAGCGTGCGCGCAAACTTGAAATCATGCGCGACAGCCATATTGGTACTTATGGCGTTGTTGCCCTGATCCTGTGTTTTGGCCTGCGTTTGATTTTGCTTTCTGCGGCGGGCGATGCCGGTCAGGCAGCGATCCTGTTTCTGGTGATGGCAATAACATCACGGGCGGCAATGCCAGTCGTGATGCATATCCTGCCTCCGGCGCGCGCCGATGGTTTGGGCAAGGGGGCCGGAACGCCAAATGTGATGATGGTCGGTTTGGGTATTGGCCTTGCTTTGATCCTGTCGCTCGTCTTATCGGGTCTGTTTGCGACTATGGCCATTTTGGTGGGCGGACTTTTGGCGGTTGGCCTTGTCGCGGCGGTCACGAAATGGCAGATCGGCGGCCAGACAGGGGATGTCCTGGGGGCAACCCAGATCGTGACCGAACTGCTTGTCGGTATCGCGTTTATTGCCGTCCTTTGATCAACCAGCACAGCAACAAGAAGGAATGCCGTGAGCAGTTCGAAAATAACCCGCTGGTGGCTGGTGCGTCACGCCCCCGTCCAAAATCCGAAACGGCTGGTCTATGGCCAAAGTGACATGCCTGCCGACCTTTCCGATGAGAAGACACTGGCTGCCCTTGCCGGGCAACTGCCGGGTGATGCCGTCTGGGTGACCAGCCATCTTTCACGTACGCATGATACGGCGCGCAGTCTGCAGGCCTTCATGGACAAAGACGTAACGCCGCAGGCTGAAAGCGGCTTTGCCGAACAGCATTTTGGTGATTGGGAGCTGCAGAACTGGAATGATTTGCCCAAGGGCGAAACAACACGGTTCTGGACCGACTTCGCCCGCCAACAACCCCCAAATGGTGAAAGCTTTGCCGATGTGGTTGCCCGCGTCGGCCCCGTCTTTGGACGATTGAGTGCGGATTGGGCGGGCAAGGATATTGTCGCCGTCGTTCATGGCGGAACGGTGCGCGCCATAATGGCCAATGCACTGGGTTTGTCCCTTGAAACCGCATTGGCATTTCATATCGACACACTCGGCCTGACCACGCTTGAATATATCGACGGGGTCGACGAACCGGGCTGGCGCGTGACCGCTGTCAATCAACGCTTCTGAAGAGCTTAAGGGGGGGGGCCGTCAGGCAGAGGCCAGCTCGATATCGGATGCCATGTCATCAAGCGCGTGTTCTGCCAGATAGCGGTCAACCATATCCGGGTTCAGATCATGTTTTTCGCAGATGTCGAAGACATCGCGCAGATAGGCCTGATAATAGGGCACCGGGCGGCTGCGTGATTTACTGCGCAGTTTGGCGACATTCGGGAAATCACTGGCAAAGGATGCGTTTTCGATTACCTGTATGATGGTGTCATCAATGATGGCAGCCGGCATCCCGCAATAAGTTTTGCCGCAGGCAGACAACATCTTGCTGGCAGTCGGAACAGAAATGCCCGGCTGGGAAAGCAACTCGTTCAACTCGTCCTGTCCGAAATCCGAGATCGACATCAGGGTCACAAGGGTTGGCATATCGCGCACAAGCAACGACAGCGCATTGACGCGAATCCCGCGTTCATGGGACCAAATGATAGTTGCGATTACACCCTTTGAGGCATCCTCGGCAAAGATGTCACGCACATCGCGCCGTGCCAGAGTGATCTCGCCATCGGTTGCGTGCTGTTCAAGAAAATCCTGAAATGACCGATCAGGACTGTTCAGACGGTCCAGCAATCCCAGCCACATGTCCTTGCGAGACGATGTGGTCCAGGTTGGCGCGTTCATCTGTCGGATTTTGGATAGGTGAGAACGTATTGCCATTGGTCTTGAAAAATCCAGATTACCCCAAGAGTTTCGGTGCAGTATTTCCTGCAGCCAGCCGGGTGATGAGTCTACTTCCCGGGTTTTCGCCAGATTGCGGATTGTTCCGTCTCTAGTTCCAGCGCAACGGTTTGATGTTGGCTGAAATGGTATGACCTCTCAAGCAGACAATTCTTACAAATACTGACCTTCCGATTAGGGTGGGGTGGTAACGAAGGGTTAAGTGCCGAGAATGACCTTTGGCATTTTTGGCAAACCTGCTAGGTTCGGCGCATCGTTCGGTGATGGGAAATCGGTGCAAGGCCGATGCTGCCCCCGCAACTGTATCGGGTTGGGAGATCCGGGTCGGTGCCAACGCGCCAGACCAGCCACCGGGAAACCGGGAAGGCGGATCGCTTTCATGCCCGCAGCCAGGAAACCTGCCGAAGGTGTCACTATTCTTTAGGTGGTGACGACGCAATCGGGCCTCGGTGGGAGGCCATGGCGAGGAAGAAACGGGATGACGCAGACTTTACCCCCTGACGGCCCCTCTGGCGGGACGCATCTGATCCTTGGCGGGGCGCGATCCGGCAAAAGCCGGTTTGCCGAAAACATCATCAATCAGGCGGGCGGTGGCACATATATCGCAACCGGGCGTGCCTGGGATGACGAAATGGCCAACCGCATAGATCTTCACAAACAATCACGCGGCGATCTTTGGCAGACACTCGAGGAACCGGTCGAACTTTGTTCGGCGCTGCAGACCTGTAATGTCACAGGCGGCAAGCCGGTTCTTGTTGATTGTCTGACATTGTGGCTGACCAACCTGATGCTTGAAGACCGCGACATTGATGCCGAGATCGCAGCTCTTTGCGATCTGGTGCCGACCCTTCATGTGTCGATGCTGTTTGTCTCAAACGAGGTTGGCTTTGGCATCGTGCCGGAAAATGCGATGGCGCGGGCCTTTCGCGATCATGCCGGACGCCTGCATCAACGCATTGCCGAGATTGCAGACAAGGTCACCCTTGTGGTGGCCGGCATTCCGATGTCGGTCAAATAGCAACATAAATTATTGAATTTTAAGGATTTCAGAAATGGCACAATTGGGCAAAATCCCGGCAACCGTCATTACCGGTTTTCTGGGCGCTGGCAAGACAACCATGATCCGCAACATGCTGGAAAATGCCAATGGCAAACGCATCGCGCTGATCATCAATGAATTCGGCGATCTGGGTGTGGATCGCGGTATCATCAATGGCTGTGGCATCGAAGGCTGCGAAGAGGATGATGTTGTTGAACTGGCAAATGGCTGCATCTGCTGCACCGTGGCTGATGACTTCCTGCCAACCATCCAGGGCCTGATTGATCGTGACACCCCACCAGATCATATCGTTATCGAAACATCTGGTCTTGCCCTGCCAAAGCCGTTGGTAAAGGCGTTTAACTGGCCCGAAATACGGTCGCGTGTGACCGTTGATGGTGTTGTGGCGGTTCTTGATGGCGCTGCCCTGCGTGATGGGCTGTTTGCCCATGATCATCATGCAGTGCAGGCGCAACGCGAAGCAGACGAAAATCTTGATCATGAAAGCCCGCTTGAAGAACTGTTCGAAGAACAACTTCACTGTGCGGATATGGTGGTTCTCAACAAGACGGACCTTTTGACCGATGCCGAACGCAGCAAGGTCGAAGCCGATATCCGTGCAGAGCTGAAAAAGCCGTCAGTCAAGATTATCGCGACCGAACATTCACGGGTTGAAAACGCCATCCTGCTTGGTCTGGGGGCTGCCGCCGAGGATGACCTTGATAGTCGCCCAAGCCATCATGACGATGGCCACGAACATGACCATGATGATTTCGATAGCTTTGTCGTATCGCTTGACGCGATCAGTGATCCGGCCAACCTTGAAAAGCGCCTGATTGATGTCGTGCGTCAGTTTGACGTGCTGCGCATCAAGGGTTTCCTGGATGTGCCCGGCAAACCGATGCGCCATGTCGTGCAGGGGGTTGGTGAACGTTTTCAGCGCTATTTCGACCGTCCGTGGGCGGATGGCGAAACCCGGCGTTCCGAACTGGTCGTGATTGGTCTGCATGGTCTGGACCGTGCAGCGATCGAAGCCGCTATCAAGGCCGCCTGAATCCATTCGACCTGATGAAACTTGGCTGAGACTGGATGGATTTTTACATCCGGTCCTGGTCGCCTTTTCGACGTAACGACGCAAGAATACGGATCTCCAAATGCATCTATTGGCAGCCCAGCCCGGAATGGTCACGGATGGCAGCGAGGCCGTCGACCTTGGACAGCAACCCGGCGATGTGGTGATCCTGTCTGCGGCCGAATCTGAGCTGGCCTGCCTTGCCGGGGCGCAAGCGCGGCTGGTCGATGCATTTGGCGACGAAACCCCGTCACTGCGTCTGGCAAGTTTGCTGCAGCTTGGCCACAACATGTCAGTCGATCTCTATATCGACGATGTACTTTCCGACGCCAAATTCATCATCGTGCGCATTCTGGGGGGGCGCGGTTATTGGGATTATGGCATCGAACAGTTGGTGGCGCTTGCGCGTGCCAAAGATATTCCATTGGTCTTGTTGCCTGGCGATGATCAACCCGATGCGGAGCTTTTGTCGCTTTCGACCGTCAAGGGGCGCGAATATCAAAACATCTGGCGCTATCTGATCGAAGGCGGACCGCAAAATTCCGAGAATTTACTTCGCCTTATATACGAAAACCTAAATTCAAACGTGAATTGGAAGTGGTCGCCCGCCGCTCCGCTGGTCAAGGCCGGCGGTTATTGGCCCGGAAAATCACAGGCAAGCCTTGATGAAATCTGTACTTATTGGGTTAAAAATCAACCGGTTACACCGATTATCTTTTATCGTTCACTGGTGCAGGCCGCCAACCTCGACGTTATTGACGCGTTGGTTGAGGAGCTTTGTGCCAATGGTCTGAATCCATTGCCGATTTTTGTTGCCAGTCTCAAGGATCCGTTGGCTGCGGCATTGGTTGAGGACTGGCTGGCGGAAACCAGTGCGGATTTGATCCTGAATACCACCGGTTTTGCGATATCTGTTCCGGGATCAGAACGAAAAAATGGTCCGTTTGACGCGGTGGATGCCCCGGTCTTTCAGGTGGTGCTGTCGGGTGGTGGCGAAGAAGCCTGGCGCGAAGGTGTGAATGGTCTGGCCGCGCGCGATATTGCGATGAATGTCGCCCTGCCCGAAGTCGATGGCCGTATCCTCTCACGTGCTGTGTCGTTCAAGGGCTCGGCTGGCAAGGATGACCTGACCCAGATTGATCTGGTGAAATATATCCCGGTCCGTGATCGTGTTGCCTTTACCGCCGAACTTGCCGCCAACTGGGTACGCTTGCGCAAATCAAATACCAGCGCGCGCAAGGTGGCGATGGTCATGGCGAACTATCCCAACAAGGATGCGCGCCTTGGCAACGGCGTCGGGCTTGATACCCCGGCAGGTATGGTCGAAACACTTCGTGCGATGCAGGGCGAAGGATACAGGGTGAATGATCTGCCAAAAGATGGCGACGCCCTGATTGCTGCGATCAAGGCCGGACCGACCAACGATTTCAAATCTCTTACCACCCGCGATATCCGCGTGACTTTACAGCGTGCGGATTATCAAAAGGCGTTTGATGCCCTGCCGAAAGCCATCCGCGATCAGGTGTTTGAGGCCTGGGGTGATTCGAAGAACGATCCGTTCTATTTGGCGGGTCAGGATGCCTTTGCCCTGTCGATCCTGCCGCTTGGCAATGTGGTGGTCGGGTTGCAGCCCGCGCGTGGCTATAACATTGATCCGCTTGAAAGCTATCACTCGCCCGATCTGGTGCCGCCGCACAACTATTTCGCCTTTTATATCTGGCTGCGCGATGTGTTTGGCGTCGATGCCATCATTCATTTTGGCAAGCATGGCAATATGGAATGGCTGCCGGGCAAGTCACTGGCCCTGTCCGAGGATTGCTTCCCGGAGGCCGTTTTTGGCCCAACCCCGCATTTCTATCCCTTCATTGTCAACGATCCGGGCGAAGGCACGCAGGCCAAGCGCCGGGCACAGGCAGTGATCCTCGATCACCTGACTCCGCCATTAACGCGGGCGGAAAGCTACGGTCCGCTCAAGGATCTCGAAGCGCTGGTCGATGAATATTATGACGCGGCCGCGGTTGATCCTCGTCGTCTTGTGATCTTGAAGCGCGACATCCTTGAACTGGCGATCCGCATCGGCCTTGACCGTGATTGCGGCATCGAGGTGGGTGAAGATGAGGAAAGTGCGCTGGCCAAGCTTGATAACTATTTGTGCGAACTGAAAGAACTTCAGATCCGCGATGGGCTGCATATCTATGGCAAGGCGCCTGAGGGTGACCTTCTGACCGATCTTCTGGTTGCACTGGCACGCTTGCCGCGCGGGTCGGACAGTGGGCCCAAGGCATCCCTGCATCGCGCGATTGCCAAGGATATCCTTGATGATCCGGCGTTTGATCCGCTTGATTGTGCCTTTGCCGAATTCTGGCCGGGATCCAAGCCTGAAATTCTCGCGCATTATGACGGCGAAGATATCGGACCATGGCGCACCACCGGCGATACCGTGGAACGGATCGAGCTTTTGGCACGTGATCTGGTCAGGGGCGCAGTGAAGGCCGAACCCGCGTGGTCGGCCGTCTGTGACGTTATTTCTGATATCGAAACGACTATTCGCCCAGCAGTTGTTGGTTGCGGCCCGGCCGAGATCGAGGGTCTTTTGCGTGGCCTTGCCGGGAAGTTCGTCGAACCTGGCCCGTCCGGTGCCCCGACCCGTGGCCGCCCGGATGTGTTGCCGACCGGGCGTAATTTCTATTCGGTTGATACCCGTACCGTGCCGACCCCGGCGGCCTGGCAGTTGGGATGGAAATCGGCCGAGTTGCTGCTGGAACGCCATGTGCAGGATCACGGAGAATGGCCAAGTGCGCTTGGTTTGTCTGTCTGGGGAACCAGTAACATGCGCACCGGCGGTGATGATATCGCGCAGGCATTGGCCCTGATGGGGGTGCGCCCGACCTGGGATAGTGCATCACGCCGGGTGACCGGCGTTGAAATCATGCCTGCATCGGTGCTGGGCCGACCGCGTGTGGATGTCACCCTCCGCATTTCGGGTTTCTTTCGCGATGCCTTTCCCGGTCTGATTGATTTGTTCGACAGTGCGGTACGCGCGGTGGCCGGGCAAACCGATGAACCAGATGATCTCAATCCGATTGCCGTGCGGATAAGGGCCGAAACCGAAAAACTCCGCGCTACGGGAATGGACGCGGATCAGGCGGCCCGACAGGCTGGCTTCCGGGTGTTTGGCTCCAAACCCGGTGCCTATGGGGCCGGTTTGCAGGCGATGATTGACGAAAAACTCTGGGAAGATGAAGACGATCTTGCTGACGCCTACCTTGCCTGGGGCAGTTATGCTTATGGCAATGGCGCCGAGGGCACGGCGGCACGCGATCTGTTTGAAACGCGCCTCGCCAAGGTCGATGCGATTGTCCACAATCAGGACAACCGCGAACATGATTTGCTGGATTCCGATGACTATTATCAGTTCGAAGGCGGAATGACGTCTGCTGTGCGCAGTCTGTCGGGCAAACAGCCGACAGTTTATCACAGCGATCATTCCCGCCCGGAAAGCCCGAAAATCCGCACCCTCGAAGAGGAAATCGCCCGTGTCGTTCGGGCGCGTGTCGTGAACCCCAAATGGATCAAGGGCGTGATGCGCCATGGCTACAAGGGCGCGTTCGAAATGGCGGCAACAGTTGATTATCTGTTTGCCTTCGCCGCCACCGCGCGCTGCGTTGCCGATCATCACTTTGATCTGGTTTATGACGCCTATCTCGGTGATGCCGAGGTGCGCGATTTTATCGCCGATCATAATCCCGACGCGTTGCAGGACATCAAGGACCGCCTGAATGAGGCGATTGAACGTGGGCTGTGGCAGCCGCGTCGCAACAGTGTTTCCGTCGATCTGGGAGTGTAATGTCAACTGTTGCTTGTTATTGGAATCACGGGAATTTTACCGTCGGAACAAACCGGGCAGTTGAAACGTTACGTTTTCGCACCATATCTCAATTAACCAACTGTTAATAAGTTGTGAGGGACGGGGCACCCCTATCGGATCGCCTGCATGGGAAGCAGGTTGATTGAACAGATCGGAGGCCGCGATGGATATCAAGACCAACGTTCGTTTGCCAGATTATCTGCAAACTCCAATGCCTGCCCATGACAGGCATGCAGATATCGTCAACTCCCTGCTTTCTGATTTCGACATGCCAGACTGGTTGCGTGCAGATTTGCACGGCAACGGGCGCTATCGCCCGGCACGCGGTGCCATTCGCGCAGTTCTGGATGTCCGTGAACGTTTCAACGGCGTGCATCGGCCGGTAACGTTTGATGAATTCCATGTCGGCATGACAGAGCTTGCCCATCACCTTCCGGGTCCGGACCAAACCAAGTTTGAAATCAATGCCAAGGTGAAGATTTACTGGCGCTACCTGCAAGGGGTCGAACGTCAGGTTTGGCGGACGGCAATTGCGGTTGCCCATCTTCGTCTGGATCACTTCCCGGTGGTGCGTGAATTCAAAACCCTGATTGAACAGGTCGCGATCAGCCGTGATTGGCTGGAAAAACGCCTTGAGGTGGTCGAGAAAAGCTTCCAAAGCCCGGCCGGCGCGCGTAACGAGGCCGTGCGCAAGGCCTTGGACCGCCTGCGCCGCATGTCGCCCGGGGATCGCCTGCAATTGTTTAACAAGGCCCGGATGCGCCGCCCGGAACTGCGCAATATAGACATGCGCGAACCCGATAAATGGGCGGATCTGGTGACCAGTGACCTTGGCCTGACAACAGGCCAAAGTGCCAATTGGTAAAGCTGGGCCAACTTGGATCGGATAAAAGCGCGGTCATTGGGATCGCGCTTTTTGTTTGCGGGATTGTCTTGGCTTGCGTGCGCGGGCAAACTCGGCACCCAACGTCACGGAAGCAAGATGCATCGCGAGAAGAACTCGGTTTCAAAATCCTTTTGTCTGTGGGCAGGCATCCTCCTCTGCCTGCTGTCGCATGGGCAAACCGCACAGGCGGATACCGCAAAAGAATGGACACCCGTCCCAAACGGCCGGTTTCACTGGCAGCTTCAAGGCATACTTGATGTCGATGACGCCATCCGCATTGTAGGCGTCGATCTTTTTGATGTGTCCGCCGATCAGGTCGCCACTTGGCGCGCGGCCGGCCAGTATCCGATTTGCTATATCAATGTTGGTGCGGTTGAAGATTGGCGGGATGACGCGAAGGCGTTTCCGGAAGATGTGATCGGTGCGCCCTATTGGGGGTGGGATGGCGAAAACTGGCTTGATATCCGCCGGTTTGAGCTTTTTGCCAATGTGATCACGGCCCGTCTTGATCTTTGCCGTGACAAGGGATTTCTGGCGATTGAGCCTGATAACATTGATGCCTTTGAAGGCGATCAAAGCAGCAAGCCAACCGGTTTTGACATCACGCGCGCCGACCAGTTGCGCTATGTGAATTGGCTGATCACTGAGGCCCATACGCGCGGTCTTGCCATCGGGCAGAAAAATGTTGCCGATCTTGTGCCGGATCTTGTCGATCAGATGGATTTTGCCTTGCTGGAATCGGCCCATCGGCTTGGCTTCATGGAGGATTTTGATCCCTATGTATCCCAAGGAAAGCCTGTTTTTGCCGTCGAGTATCTTGACGAAGGTGCCGATCTGACGGCTTTTTGTCCGGCGGCGCTTGCCCACGGATTTCAAGGCGTGATCGCCAATCTGGATCTTGATCAAACGCCGCAAAACTGCCCTTGATCCCGGTAGGACTTTCGCCGCATTCTGGGCCGACATCTCAAAGGGAAGAAACAATGACCGACAAAAGCCAGCCAGACGTCGATATCAATGCGCGCCATGATGAAAAAATGAAGAAAATCAAGGCCGCGCGCGACAAGATGATGGCCCAGAAGATCGACAAAAAGGGCCTGATCATTGTTCATACCGGCAAAGGCAAGGGCAAGTCTTCCTCGGCCTTTGGCATGGCGATGCGCTGTGTCGGCCATGATATGAAAGTCGGCGTTGTCCAGTTCATCAAGGGTGGCTGGGAAACTGGCGAGGCAAAGCTTCTTAAAAAATTCCCCGATCTCTGTGAATTCCACGCCATGGGGGCAGGCTTTACGTGGGAAACCCAGAACCGGGCACAGGATGTCGCCCTGGCCCGTGAAGCCTGGAACAAGGCATTGGAAATGTTGCGCGATCCAAGCTATTCGATGGTGATCCTCGATGAGATCAATATCGTTCTGCGCTATGATTTCCTGCCGCTTGAGGACGTGCTTGAAGCACTCGCCAACAAACTGCCTGATCAGCATATCGTGCTTACCGGGCGCAATGCCCCGGATACCTTGATCGAGGCGGCCGATCTGGTCACGGAAATGACCATGGTCAAACACCCGTTCCGTGAACAGGGCATCAAGGCACAGATTGGTGTCGAGTTCTGATCCGGCCTTGATCATTTAGCGGATCACTTACAAGAAAGTTTTGAAACCGGAATGAGTGCGCAATCCGTCCCCGCTCTGATGTTGCAAGGTACCGGTTCCGATGTCGGGAAATCCTTGCTGGTGGCCGGATTGTGCCGTGCCTATGCCAGACGTGGCCTGCGGGTGCGTCCGTTCAAACCGCAAAACATGTCAAACAATGCCGCCGTTACCGATGATGGCGGCGAAATCGGCCGCGCGCAGGCGCTTCAGGCGCGTGCGGCGGGTGTTGCCACATCAGTTCATATGAACCCGGTTTTGCTGAAACCGCAAAGCGACATTGGGGCGCAGGTTGTGGTGCAGGGCAAAGTCCTGACCAGCGCCAAGGCACGTGATTATTATCGCCTAAAACGCGATCTGTTGCCCAAGGTGGTCGAAAGCTTCGAGATCATGGCAAGTGATGCCGACCTTGTCCTGATCGAAGGTGCCGGCTCACCTGCCGAGGTCAATCTGCGGGCGTCCGATATTGCCAATATGGGCTTTGCCGAGGCCATAGGCGTTCCGGTCATTCTGGTCGGCGATATTGATCGTGGCGGGGTGATTGCCTCCATCGTTGGCACATATGCGCTACTGTCCGAGGATGACCGCCGCTGGCTCAAGGGCTATGTGATCAACAAATTTCGTGGCGATGTGTCGCTGTTTGAACCAGCCACCGGCATCATTCATGAGCGCTGCGGGCTTAAAAGTTACGGTATCGCAACGTACTGGCCGAGTGCCTACAAGCTGCCTGCCGAAGACGGTGTGGCGCTGGAAAAGGTCGGGAAATATCACCGCAAGGCCGGGAATGAGGGGGACGCAGTCCTGCGCATCGCGGTGCCGCATTTACCGCGTATTGCCAATTTTGATGATCTTGATCCGCTCGCGGCCGAGGATGATGTTGAATTGCTGGTGATCAAGCCAGGGCAAGTGATCCCGGGCGATTGTGACCTTGTGCTGCTGCCGGGGTCAAAATCGACTATGGCCGACCTTCGGTTCCTCAGGGAGCAAGGCTGGGATATCGATATTCTCGCCCATCACAGGCGAGGTGGCCATGTGATCGGCATTTGCGGCGGGTATCAGATGCTGGGTCGTATGGTCCATGACCCGGACGGGGTCGAAGGCGCGCCGGGAAGCGAGGCTGGCCTTGGTTTGCTTGATGTTGAAACCGTCATGGCGGGCGACAAGACGCTGCGCAAAACAGCCGGACTGACGGTTGGCGAGCATATTGTTCTTGCCGCCGGAACATCCGTCGATGGCTATGAAATCCATATGGGCCGGACCGATGGCCCGGATCGGGCGCGAAGCTGGCTTGATCTGGATGGTGTGGTGGATGGCGCGATCAGTGGTGATGGGCGGGTTCTGGGGTGCTACCTGCACGGGCTGTTTGGCAGTGATGATTTCCGTCATGCCTTTCTGGCTGTATTGCGATCGGACGAGGCACACAAAATGACGCATTTTGAGGCCAGTATTGATGCGGCCCTTGATGAATTGGCCGATCATCTTGAAGCCTGCCTTGATCTCGATGGCATGCTGGAACTGGCAAAAAGCCGGGCGTGACAGGGCGCATTTAAGCTTTCTGTCAGGCATGAGCGTTACGTATAGCAAAATTGCACTTTCGCGCACTTGAAGGTCTTTACTTCGCGCGCGTTGCATGGTTTGAGATATTTTGCAGTTCCGGGTTGGAAACGAACCGGCTTCGTTGCGGTTTATGGAATGTTTGCGCCCCCATGCCGGGTCTTTGCGAAACGTTCATCTTGGTCGGGTATCTTCACGCTCATGCGTCAGTTATATCATTTTTGGCTTTCACCTTTTTCGCGCAAGGTCCGTCTGGTCCTGGCCGAGAAAAAGCTCGATTTCGAACTCACCGCTGAACCGGTATGGGAACGGCGTGACGATTTCCTGCTGCTTAATCCGGCCGGTGAAGTGCCTGTGCTTAAGGAAGAAGACGGGACGGTGCTGTGTGATTCCAGCGTCATCTGCGAGTATCTCGACGAGGTGTACCAGGACGAGCCGAAACTGTTTGGATCCGACCCCAAGGAACGTGCTGAAATCCGCCGCCTTGTCGCGTGGTTTGATGGCAAATTCAATCGCGAGGTCACTGACCATCTGTTGGGTGAGAAGCTCCTGAAACGCTTCTTCTCGACCGGCACCCCCGATACCAAGGTCCTGCGTGCCGGGCGCACCAATGGCGCCTACCACATGGATTATATCGGCTGGTTGTTTGAACGTCGGAACTGGCTTGCCGGTGATCATCTGACCATGGCCGATCTTGCGGCTGCCGCACAGGTATCCGTGATCGACTATATGGGCGATATCAACTGGTCAAAACATCCACGCGCCAAGGACTGGTACATGCGGATCAAAAGCCGCCCTGCAATGCGCGATATTCTGGCAGATCGGCAGGCAAGTTTCCCGCCATCAAGTCATTATGCGGAACTGGATTTTGAATGAAGGATTCATCCATATCTGATGAATTCTATCCTGAAGGCGGGTTAAATACCGCCAGTTACGATCTTCGCGCTGATCTTGATCGTAAGATTTTTGAAGACCCCATTCCCTTTTATACGCGTCTGGCGACCAGCCTTGCGCATGAAAATGGCGTGCTTGAACTGGGCTGCGGCACGGGCCGGATCAGTGCCGCGATTGCCAGGCTTGGTGTCGTGGTCGAAGGCCTTGATCTGTCACCCGCCATGCTGGGTCAGGCGCGCGCCAATTATCCCGATCTGACATGGCATCTTGGCAATATGTGCGACTTTGATCTGGGGCGGCAGTTTGATCTGGTGATCATCCCGTTTCGCGGACTTCAGGAAGTCACCGATGCCAAGGGTCAGCGTCGCGCCCTTGAACGGGCCTTATCCCATCTGAAACCCGGTGGGGCGATCGCCCTTGATCTGATGGACCCGGATTTGCGCTATTGCCTGCCAGAAGGTGACCCGGAGCACGTCGAACTGCCGATCTTTCCGATGCCAGAGGGCGTCGGGCAACCGGGCAGTCGGCTTCGCATCACGGCGATGGAACGCACCAATGATCCCCTGACCCAAAAGTTCAGCGAACATTGGCGGTTTGAAGAAATTAACGATCAGGGCGATGTGATTACGCGCGAGGATTGCTGGCATCACCTGCGCTGGGTTCATCGCAGTGAAATGCGGCTGATGTTGGAGCTATCCGGTTTCGTTTCGATATCCGAATTTTCGGATTTCCAGGGCGATCCCCCGAAATATGCCAGCAATCAGGTCTGGATGGCAAAACGGCCGGACTGATGCCCGGCCGCTCAATTGCGTCTACTGGTGTTTATCCGTTAGCTGCTCAGTTGCCGGCGAATTTCGCGGCACTGGTCATGGTTTCAGCACGTTCCTCATTGGTCAGCGGCACAAGGCCGTTATCCGCCAGAAGGCCTTCTTCACCAATCACCGCTTCCGAGACATAGGTCGAGATAAAGTCACCCAGGCTCTGAACCAGCTGTTGATGGTCATCCTTGACGTATAGGTAAAGCGCACGCGATGCCGGATAGCTGCCATCAAGGATGGTTTCATAATCCGGCTCGATCCCGTTGATCGGGACACCCTGAAGGCGTTCGCGGTTGCGCTCCAGATTGTTAAAGCCCATCACGCCGTATGAGGTCGGATCTTTTTCAAGCTTGCTGATCACCAGCCGGTCATTCTCGCCCGCCTCGATATAGGCCCCGTCTTCGCGAAGGGTCCGGCACAGCAGTCGGAAGCTGTCAGGATCGGTTGCCTCAAGGCTTGCGATGTCAGAAAACGTTGCACAACCCTGATCAAGCAAAAGCTGCCCCATCAGGTCGCGCGTACCCGAAGTCGGCGGCGGGCCATAAACGCGGATTTTAAGGTCCGGCAGGCTGGGATCGATATCAGACCATTTTTCATGCGGGTTTGGCACACTTGCGCCATTGACCGGAACGGTCCGCGCCAGGGCGAGATAAAGCTGGCGGGCGGTAAGTTCCATACCCGGTGCTTCGCGGGAACCCAGCATGACAATGCCATCATAGCCGATCTTGATTTCGCTGATGTCGCGCACAGAATTTGCCGCGCAAATTGCGGTTTCCGACCCAGTGATCGGGCGCGATGCGTCAACGATATCGGGGAACTCTGCGCCAATGCCGCCACAAAACAGCTTGAAGCCGCCGCCTGAACCGGTGCTTTCAACCACCGGGGCCGGTGCGCCGGTGGTTTTGGCGAAATGTTCGGCGACCTTGGTGGTCAGCGGAAAGATTGTCGAAGAACCGACAATCCTGATCTGATCGCGGGCCATTGCGGCATGTGATGTCAGAAGTGCCATCGATGCGGCAAGGGTAGCCAAGGCAAACGTGCGACGCATTTCGTCCCCCAAAACGTATCCGGTGATGGTCCGGCAAATGGTTCTACCGGTCATATACAAGGAAATCGGTCACCGTGAACCTGTTTTCTAAACTGACGGTCCCCGTCAGTTCGATTCGGTGCGAACATCCATCTTCTCTATATTCGCTTTTGCCGCGTCAGCAACAGGGGTTCCATTTGAAAGTTCTATGACAGTTAACCAGTCCTGCCGTGCAAGATCGGTATCACCGGCAATCTGATGGAGCTTGCCGCGTTCGAAAAGCGCCTGAACATTCCGGGGTTCCCGGTTCAGAACTTGTTTGATATCAGTCATTGCCAGATCGTAACTTTCTAGTAGCCGCCAGGCCGATGCCCGGTAAATCAGGGCCTCGGTATGATCAGGTTGAAGATCAAGTGCGGCATTGAGGTCATCAATCGCCTCCCAATACTGCCCGGCAAGGCCAAGTGCCATGGCACGATCGACCCAAAGCTGCGGGTTGTTGGGCACCAGTTCAAGCGCGCGGCTTTGATCGCGCCAGGCGAATTCAAGGTTATCGGCCATCATCCAGGCCTGACCGGCCTGGGCCAGCATCCCGGCAACCACACCGGGCCCGGCCGTACTGTCCTTGGCAAGTGCGTCAAGACGGGTGGCGGCTTCTTCATATTTGCCAAGCGATATCAGTGCCACGGCAACACAATGGCGGGCCGGTTCCCCGCCACCCAGGTCGCGCCAGGCAATCGCGCTTTCAAATCCGTCTTCGGGTTTGAGTTGGGCCAGCTTGATGCAGTCACGATATTGCTGGCTTTCTTCCTGTGTCATGCCACCGTTGCTTTCGGTCTGGGCCTTGGCGGAAGGCAATCCTGCGCCATAGATGCCGACAAACCCCGCCAGACACAGCAAGCCTGTGGCGCGCGCTAGGAACGAGGTCGCGAAAAGTCGTGACATGAAAAAGCTCCGTCTTTGGCAAAATTTATGGCAGTCACCATAGAAGATCACATGATCGATCCACCATGGCTGAATGCGCATATCTGTAAACGCACATTCGTGAAGTCTCACACCATGAAAACGGCAACAAGATGATTGTTGTTCCCGAAAGCCACAGGTTGCGGGAACAAATCATGGTCCAAAAGGTTTTGCCAAAAGACTTTGTTTGTGTGTGGCAAGGCCGTTACTGTGCCCTTCACACGAATTTGCCGTCACAAAAGGTGCCTTGATGACCAATAAGCTGTTCTGTTTCGGATTGGGGTTTTCTGCCCGCCTTGTTGCCCGCGATCTTAAGGCAGAAGGTTGGAAAATTGCCGGAACCACGCGAAGCGCGGACAAGGCCGAACAGCTGAAGTCTGAAGGCATCGAGCCCTTCATTTTTTCCGATGATCAACCGATTGCCGATATCGCCAGCGCGCTTGAAGGCGTGACGCATGTCCTTTCATCGGCCCCGCCCGGCGGGATGGGCGATCCGGTCATCCATCATCATGGCAGTGATCTTGCGGCACTGCCCGCGGGCACATGGATTGGCTATTTGTCGACCACGGGGGTTTACGGTGATCGGGATGGCGCCGAAGTTACCGAGGATGATGATCTTTTGCCAAGTGGCAAACGCGGTCGCAGGCGTGTGGCTGCGGAAAAGGCATGGTTTGATCTTGGCCGTCGTCATGATCTGTGTGTGCAAAGCTTCCGACTGGCGGGCATCTATGGCCCCGGTCGCAATGCGCTTGAAACCGTTCGGTCAGGTCGTGCGCGTCGGATCGTCAAACCTGGTCAGGTCTTTTCGCGCATCCATGTTGATGACATCGCCCAGACGGTTCTGGCATCCATCAAGCAGCCCAATTCCGGGGCGGCCTATAATGTCTGTGATGATGATGCGGCCCCGCCCCAGGATGTGATTGCGCATGCCTGCGGTTTGCTTGGTATCGATCCGCCACCTGAACAGGATTTTGCCACCGCCAAGCTGAGCCCGATGGCCGCCAGTTTCTATGAGGACAACAAACGGGTTTCAAATGCGCGGATCAAACAGGAATTGGGTGTTAAGCTGCACTATCCGGATTATCGGGCCGGTTTGCTGGCCCTGCATGATGAAATACTGGCCAAATTGCAGGGCAGAGACGAAAACGTTTCATAAAACCGCATTGTTGACCACAATTGCGGGTCGTATATAACCCAAGAGCCTGCGGAAAATCATATTGTCGTCTGTTTGGACACCGTATGTTCAGGCACCATATGATTTTCCACAGGATCAGTTTCGGACCGGATCGTTTTGGCGTTCCGGACCCCAAGGCCACCGAGCACGGGCATATCATGTGGGCATCGTCCGCATCGTCCCGACCGGCAAGGAGAGAGCAAGCATGGATCGTCGTATCGTAACCGTTTTTGGCGGCACCGGATTTGTCGGACGTCATATCGTCAAGCGTCTGCTGGAGCGTGATTTTATCGTTCGCGTCCCAACCAGAAGCTTTGAGCGCGTCAAAAAACTAAAACCGATGGGCAATCTGGGGCAGGTCGTTCCGGTCCATTGCGATGTGCGCGACGAAGACAGCATCAAGGGCGCGCTTGAGGGTTCCGAAGCGGTGATCAACCTGCTAGGCATTCTCTATGAACGCGGCAGCAAGAATTTCCTCAATATCCACGTCAAGGCGGCCAAACGCATTGCCGAGGAAGCCAAGGCAGCCGGTGTAAAGACGCTTTTGCATATGTCGGCACTGGGTGTGGATAAAAACACCTCTGCCAACTATGCGACGTCAAAGCTGGCCGGTGAAAAAGCCGTGCGCGAAGTGTTCCCGGATGCAGTGATCTTCCGCCCGTCGGTGATCTTTGGCCCGAACGACAATTTCCTGAACAAGTTTGCCACCATGGCGCGTTTCTCGCCGATGTTGCCGGTTGTTGGCGCACCGGGCCTTCCGAAAGTTGATCTGGGCGAAGGCAAGGTTGATCTGCACGGCGAAGGCGGCCCGAAATTCCAGCCGGTCTATGTTGGCGATGTTGCTGATGCCTTTGTCACCGCACTCACCGAAGGCAAATCTGCTGGCAAGACCTATGAGCTTGGTGGACCGGAAACCTATTCCTTCATGGCGCTTTTGCAGGACATGCTGCGCATTACCCGTCAGCGCGCCATTCTGATGCCAGTTCCGTTCTGGCTGGCCTCGATCAAGGCATTCTTCCTGCAGTTCCTGCCGGTTCCGCCTCTGACCCCGGATCAGGTTCGGTTGCTCAAGACCGATAACGTCGTTTCCGAAGGTGCGGATGGTTTTGCCGAACTTGGCATTACACCCAACAGCCTCGAGGCAATTGCGCCGTCATACCTCAAACGGTTCTGCCCGCCGCGTAAATCCGGTGAGTTCCGCCGTTTCGTCTAAGACGCACGGCTGATCAGACGATCAAAAAGAAAACCCCGCCAAACCGTTGGCGGGGTTTTTTATTGCCTCGAAGGTGCCAAGGACACAAGCTGCGTTGCACAGGACCATCAGACCTTCTTAAGGGTCTCACGAACGGTATCGATGATTTCAGAACGCGACGGGGCCTGAATGACCGGCTCTCCACCAGGACGTTCAATCATGATCACCGGAATGCCAAGGTTCCGCGCGGCTTTGATCTTGGCAAAGGTCGCATCACCGCCGCTATTTTTGCTGACGACCACATCGATTTCGTTGCGTTCAAGAAGCTCGGTCTCGCTTTCAACACTGAACGGGCCGCGCGCAAAAAGCCATTCGCCAAATTCCAGATCAAACGGATCACGCGGGGCATCAACAGTGCGAACAAGCAACCATGTTTTTTCAAGCCCCTCAAAGGCATGAAGGTTCTTTGCCCCGCTCGCGATTAGCGCGCGATTGCCAACGTCAGGCAGGATTTTGGCCGCTTCCTCAATCGATTTTACCATGATCCAGTTGTCATCTTCGGTCTGTTCCCAGGCCGGACGGTGATACTGAATGCAAGGCATTGCCACGGCATGGCAGGCCTTGGCGATATTGTGTGAAATCTCGGTGGCATAGGGGTGGGTCGCATCAATCACCAGATCAATCTGTTCGTTTTTGAGATGGGTGATGATGCCTTCTGGCCCGCCAAAACCGCCGATACGAACGGGAACGCCATCGGGAAGGCTCGGCGCGCTGGTGCGCCCGGCGAGCGAGAGTTGCAAACGAACATCCCGGCCAAATTCATGCATCAGGTCCTCTGCAATGCGATTTGCGTCTCCGGTCCCGCCAAAAATAAGAATGCGTTTTGGACGTTCGGCAGGGCGGGAGAGGGACATGGGCAAAGAACCTTGTTGTTGCTTTATGACCTTGGGTGGCCTGATTGTTGTGCAGACACGGGAACAGATTAACGAACTGCTGCTTACGATGCCACCGGTCGGAATTGATCAAATTCGCCAATCCCGTGGCGGGCAATGATGGTGCCGTTGCGGTCGGTAATAATGACTTCAACGGCCGATGCGCCGTCCAATGTCGCGCGCGCGGATTCGCAGGCCTGACGGGCAATCGCATCTTCAATCTTAACGTCCGCTGCCTGACAAAGTTCCAGAACCTGTTTGGCGGTATTGGCCGTGCGACACTGGTTTTGCAGCGTTTCATCCCCGCCACACGCTGCAATCGTTCCTGCCAGTCGATCAAAATCGACCTGTGATCGGCTTGAATGCAAATCGAGATGCCCCTGGGCAAGTTTGACCAGTTTGGCAAAGCCACCGGCGATGCTGACAAAGGCAATCGGGTTCTTGCGAAGATACTTCAGCATCCCGCCAACAAAGTCGCCCATATCAAGAATGGCTTCTTCGGGCAGGCCATAGAATGCGCGAATGGCCGCCTCGGACGTTTTGCCGGTTGCGCTGGCAACATGTTCACGCCCGGTCGCACGCGCGACGTCAATCCCGCGATGGATCGAATGGATCCACGCCGAACAGCTAAACGGGATGACAATCCCCGTCGTGCCCAGAACCGACAAACCGCCGACAATGCCCAATCGCCCATTCCATGTCTTGGTGGCGATCTCGGCACCGCCGGGAATGGAAATCTCGATCTCGACATCGGGGCTTGCGCCATACTGGTCACGAAGTGCTTCGATCTGTCCGATCATCATTTCGCGCGGTTTGGGATTGATCGCGGGTTCACCGGGCGGCAATGGCAGGCCTGGCTTTGTAATCGTGCCAATCCCGTCACCGGCATGGAATGTGATGCCGCTTCCTGGTTTGCCGACGCGCACCGTCGATATGATTTCTGCCCCATGGGTGACATCGGGATCATCCCCGGCATCCTTGATCACGCTGGCGCGCGCCCAGCCATCGCCCTTTTCAGCCTTGATCAACTCGAAGGACGGCGTTTCTCCGCCAGGCAGGGTAATGGTGACCGGATCGGGAAAGTCGCCGGACAGCAATGCCTGCCACGCGGCACGGGTTGCGGCGGTGGCGCAGGCCCCCGTCGTCCATCCCTTGCGCAGTGGTCCTTCCGGTTTTCTTGCCATCAGTCGGTTTTTTCCTGTTAATCCTGTCGGTGTTTTCGCTATTGAGGGCGGGGATGAGATCCGATTGGGAAATTCAATTAAACATCAATATTTATGTGATTTAAAAAGTTATACGAAAAAATATCGGAAATATGTTGTGCGTATCGTTTGATTGCTGTTTAACATATCCTCTTGATGCGGTCCTGCACAGATGGCTGCATTTCATTTAAGTAGAAGTATCGCGCGATGACGAACCTTGGTGTTGATTTTCCGGTTTTTGAACCGGGTTGGGTATGGCTTGTTGGGGCGGGACCTGGTGATCCCGGTCTTCTGACGCTGCATGCCGTCAACGCCATGCAACAGGCCGATGTTGTTGTCTTTGATGCACTGGTCGATGAACGGATTTTGAACCTTTTGCGTCCCGATGCCAAACGCATCTATGCGGGCAAGCGCGGTGGCCGTCCATCCTCCAAACAAACCGATATTTCCCTGCAACTGGTTGAACTGGCCAAACAGGGCTTGCGTGTTTTGCGCCTTAAGGGCGGTGATCCGTTCGTGTTCGGGCGCGGCGGCGAAGAAGGCATGACCCTTGTCGATCACAATGTGCCGTTCCGGGTGGTGCCGGGCATTACCGCCGGGATTGCCGGTGCGGCCTATGCCGGTATTCCGACCACGCACCGCGACTGCAATTCGTCGGTCACCTTTGTCACCGGCCACGGATCCAGTGGCGAAGTGCCAGACAACATCAACTGGGCAGCACTCGCCAAAGGTGCGCCGGTCCTTGTCATGTATATGGCCATGAAACATCTGCGCCGGATTTCGTCGGAACTGATGGCAAATGGCCGGGCTGCGGATGAACCGCTTGCCGTGATCAGTCAGGCGACCACACCGGGACAGGGTATTCTGATCACCACCCTCGAAAAGGCGGCTGATGACGTCGAACGCGAAGGTGTTGAGCCGCCTGCGGTGTGCATTCTGGGCAAGGTTGTTGGCCTGCGCGATCGTCTGAACTGGCTGTCCCCACAGGACGATGTGACCGCGGTGCGTCATGTGCCGTTCGAACAGGTGCTTGATCTGATCACCGCACCGGCAGATCCCCTCAAAAACTGAACTTCGGTCCTGTCAGGATAAGGTCCAACAGATTGATATATATCGTTGCCGGTGGGACGCGCGACTGTACAATCGCGCGCATATGTTTTGACCCGGATGGATCATGGACGAACAGCAGGTATTGATACGCATCCTTGAAAGCGGTTGGGCGCAATGTGCCGATATCGTGCGCACGGATGGCGGGGTGCTTCTGACTGCGTTGGTGGCGGGACTGGTGGGCAGTGCGACCCACTGTGTCGGCATGTGCGGCCCGTTCGTGATCAGTCAGGTCACCAGCCGGATGGAACAGCTCCCGGTCGAGAAAATGAGCGAGTTTCGCCGTCTCACCGGTGCCGCACTCCTGCCCTATCAGTTCGGGCGTTTGTCGACATATTGCTTGCTGGGCGTGCTGGCTGGCTATTTCACCGACAGCATCAGTGCGCTCACCCGTGTCTGGTGGATCGGGCCGGTCTTGCTGATTGCGGCCGGTGTGTTTTTCCTTCTTTTCGGTATTTTGGGCCTGATGCCCCATCTTGGCGGTTTGTTGCCATCGACCGGCGAATCACGCTGGTGGAACAAGCTGGTTGGCAATCGTGCGCGTGGGCTTTTCCAGGCCCCCTATGGCTGGCGGGGATATTTGCTGGGCGTGATGCTGGGCTTTATCCCCTGTGGTCTGGTCTATGGCGCGCTTGTGATGGCGGCCGCAACCGGTGCGGCGCTTAATGGTGGGGCGGTGATGCTGGTGTTTGGTCTTGGCACGGTGCCGATGTTGTTTGTCACAGGCTTTGTCGGCCAGTATGCCGCACAGCGTTTCCGGGCCCTGATGGTGCCGGTCGGGCGCGGGCTTATGATTATCAATGGCCTGATCCTGTTTGCCTTGGCGGCAACGACATTGGGCTGATGGGGTCGGGCAGCGTGATCAAGTGTGAGCTTTCCCACAGGTGCTGAACTTGCAAGTATCGCCGGGATATTTATAGTGCCGGGTCAGGTTGTGACGCACAAGGATCGGTTGTCCGTAACCGGCAAAGACATAAGGATGGACGCGTGAGCAAAAAGACGCTTCTGGCAATTCTGGGTATTGCGCTGGTTCTCGGGATCGGTTTGACCTATCGCCTGATGATGATGGGGACTGAAACCAATTCATCTGGCGCAGCTTCCATCGGTGGGCCGTTCGAGCTTGTCAATCAGGATGGCGAAACTGTCACTCAGGATGACTTCAAGGGCAAATACATGCTGACCTATTTCGGCTATACCTTCTGCCCGGATGTCTGCCCGACCGAATTACAGGTCATGGGAACTGCGCTTGATATGATGCCCCAGGACATTGCAGATGAAATCACACCCGTCTTTTTCACGGTCGACCCGGAACGCGATACAGTCGAAGCGGTTGCCGAATATGTTCCCTACTTCCATGATCGGATGGTTGGATTGACCGGCACCGTTGAACAGACGACGGCGGCTGCCAAGGCGTTTCGTGTTTACTACGCAAAAGCGATCCCGGAAGGTGAGCCTGAAGATACCGATACTTATCTGATGGACCATTCGTCCTTCGTGTATCTGATGGATCGTGAAGGAAAATTCGTACGTCATTTCAATTACGGCACCAGCCCCGAAGACATGGCCAAAGGCGTGACCGAGGCAATTAAAAAGAATGGTTGATAACCGGCCGGGAGAATAGCCCAAATGCCTGACACCATTCCCGGGATCGTGATTGCGGCCCCCGCGTCAAACAGTGGCAAGACCGTCATTACCTTGGCGCTTCTGCGCGCGCTGACCCGCAAGGGCCATAAAATTTCTGCGGCCAAAACCGGGCCGGACTACATCGACCCGGCCTTTCAGGCAGCTGCGTGCCGCGATACCTGCATCAATCTTGATCCATGGGCAATGACGCCAGACCAGATCAACGGTTTGGCCCGCGATCACACGGAGGGCAAAGCCTTTTTGATGTGTGAAGGCGTGATGGGCTTGTTCGATGGTGCTGCCAATGGCGATGGATCGACCGCCGATCTTGCCACCCTTGCCGGGTGGCCGATTGTTCTTGTGGTCGATGTGAAAGGCCAGTCGGCTTCTGCAGCGGCAGTAATTTCCGGCTTTGCCAAGTTTCGTGATGACATCAATGTTGCCGGCGTGATCCTTAATCGGGTGGGCAGTGACCGCCACAAGCAGATGATTGTTGATGCCTGTGCCAAACATCTGCCAGATCTGCCGGCTCTTGGCGCGGTCCGGCGTAGCGAAGACCTGATCCTGCCTGAACGGCATCTTGGTCTGGTGCAGGCGGGCGAACATACCGAGCTTGATACCTTTCTCGATCGTGCCGCCGATATCATCAGTGAAGATGTCGATCTGGATGCCTTGATCGCACTGGTGAGTCAAAACGCCGGCAAGGCCAAGAAAACCAAAAAATCTGCAAAGGTTACCTCGACCGCACCCGTCATTGCCCCTCTTGGCCGTCATGTTGCGGTGGCGCGTGATGCGGCCTTTGCGTTTAGCTACCCCCATCTTCTGTTTGGCTGGCGTGCAGCGGGGACGAAAATTTCCTTTTTCTCGCCACTGGCGAACGAGGCCCCGAACCCGGATTGTGATGCCATCTATCTGCCCGGCGGCTATCCGGAACTTCATGCCAAAACCCTTGCCGAAGCCAAGGTTTTCAGGGCCGGCATGCACGACGCTGCCCAACGAAACATCTTGATTTACGGCGAATGCGGCGGGTACATGACCCTTGGCAACGGCCTTGTTGATGATAGTGGTACGCGCCACGAAATGCTTGGTCTGTTGCCGCTTGAAACCAGCTTTGCCAGCCGCAGGCTGCATCTTGGCTACCGCGAGGCACAGTTGGGCATTCCGACCCCGTTTGGTCCGGCAGGCATGAAGCTGCGTGGTCATGAGTTCCATTATGCGACAACGTTATCCGAAGACGGTATGCCGTTATGCCGGATGAAAACGGCGACGGGTCTTGATCTGGGCCCTGCTGGCCTGGTGGGTGGGAGTGTTTTTGGGTCCTTCTTCCACATGATCGCAGAGAGTTGATCAATCCGTTGTCAGACTTGAATGTGACGGGGATTACGCGCGGGTTAGACTGTGTTATGTCTCAATGACGGCCCGACTGAGAGAGATCATGGACAAAAAAGACCGCGTCGCATTGCCACCTGAACCGTTCTGGGAAACCAAGACTCTTGCTGAAATGACGCAAGCGGAATGGGAATCCCTTTGTGATGGGTGTGGAAAATGTTGCCTGCACAAGCTGCAGGACGAAGAAGACGATTTTGTCTATTACACCTCGGTCGCGTGTCGTTTGCTCGATTGTCATACCTGTCGCTGCAAGGATTATCCCAATCGGACCCAGCATGTTCCCGATTGTGTGCAGCTCTCCAAGGAAAATGTCGAAACCCTGTCCTGGATGCCATCCACCTGTGCCTATCGCCTTATGGCAGAGGGAAAACCACTACCCGACTGGCATCCGCTTAAGACAGGTGTCGCAGACTCGGCCATTATGGCAGGCATGTCCGTGCGCGGCATGGCCATCCCCGAAGACGAAGCCCATCCTGATCTGACACGCTATATCGTGAAGTGGCCTGCCTGAATTTACGAATAGTTGGAGTCGGATATGACGGTGTCTGATTCGAATGTCCTCAAGTTTCGCAAATTTGATGGCGGGTTTTCGCATGTCAGTCCGAAATAGACTGAGGGTGCCTTCTCTCCACAGATCCACAAGCCAAAAGTTGCAATAGACACTTTGATAATCATTTGAGCAAAAATTATCCTATCCCATGGTTGAAATACTAGCTGTATGGCTAATATATACTTCACGTTTGTCTCCAAAGGTATAGTTAGCTAGCTGTGAGGGTATTGAGGTGGGATTTCAATTTTTGCAAGGGGACGCTGACGCGCGCGCTGAAAAGCAGGTTACGGCAGCGCTCGGCAAGTCAATGGCGCGCATCGAATTTGACGTTGACGGTAACATCTTGCTTGCCAACGAGAACTTCTTGGCTGTCATGGGCTATTCGCTCTCCGATATTAAAGGCAAGCATCATTCGATTTTTGTGCCCAGCGAAATCGCCAAAAACGCATCCTATGCCGAATTCTGGAAAAAACTGCGATCGGGGGAGTTTGCTTCGGGTGCCTTTCAGCGTGTGCGCAAGGGCGGTGAAAAAGTGTGGCTGGAAGCAACGTATAATCCAGTTTTTAATGAACGCGGCAAACTGATCAAGGTTGTTAAATTCGCTGCCGACATCACCGCAAGACGCAAGGAAGCGGCTGTAAAGGATAGTGTTTTGCAGGCGATTGATCGCTCGCAGGCTGTGATCGAGTTTGATCTTGATGGTACGGTTCTGACAGCGAACGCAAATTTCCTCAAAGTAATGGGCTATGAGCTCAAGGAAATTGTTGGAAAAAAACACCGTATATTTGTTGAAGACGCGTACAGCAAAAGCCCGGAATACGCCGAATTTTGGAAAAACCTTGGTGAAGGCGAGTATCAGGCTGCACAGTTCAAGCGTATTGCCAAATCTGGAAAGGAAGTCTGGATCGAAGCATCTTACAACCCGGTATTCGACCAGGACGGCAAGCCCTTCAAGGTTATCAAGTTCGCAACAGACGTTACAGAGCAGGTCTCCCTGCTGATTGATCTCAAGAAGATGATCGATACCAATTTTTCCGAGATTAACCAGAATATCCAGAAGCTTGAGCAAGCGGCCCAAAGTGGTGCCTCCTCAGCTGAGGAGACTTCGGCAACCGTCCAGACAGTTGCGGCAAGTGCTGAAGAGCTGGCAGCTTCAATTTCGGAAATAGCGCGCAGCATGAATAAATCTCGCGACGAGACGGAACGCGCTTTTGAACAGACACAGGCCGCCAACAGTTCGACACAAAAAATGTCAGAAGTTGTCGCGTCTATGGGCAGTATCGTAGAGGTTATTCAAGGCATTGCCGGCCAGATTAACTTGCTGGCGTTGAATGCTACGATCGAAAGTGCTCGCGCAGGTGAAGCTGGCAAGGGTTTTGCCGTGGTGGCAAACGAGGTAAAAAATCTCGCCAATCAGGCTGCCAAAGCGACTGACCAGATTTCTGAAGAGATTTCAGGAATCCAGAACATATCTAACGAGGTCGTCAACGTGCTTCAGGCCATAAGTGGTTCAATTGAAACCGCTCGTGACAGCGTGACCAATATCGCGTCTGCGGTTGAGGAACAAACTTCGGTAACCGGTGACGTATCGCAGAACATGCAAAGTATGGCTCTGGCGGTAGAACAGCTCTCATCAGATCTTGATGAAATCAATCAGATATCCACTCTGGTTGGAGACTCGGTTGATCGCACTGAACGTGCAGCAGAAGTTCTTGCCCGCTAAAATTATTCAAACTCATGTGCATCTATATAAATGGGCCAAAGCTGAAAGGCTTTGGCCCATTTGTTTGTGACATCAAAATGCGGACTCATGCCTTGTCTTGGTGCAGAAGGTTTACCAGGTTTCGAGCGGGTCTGATTGTACAAACACGCTGTTGCCTAAGAACATCGACGCACGTTCAACGGAACGGATGATTATCTGGTTGAGCTCACAAGCTCCTGTCCGCACTTGGGTAACTTCTTCGATGTGGTGCAATAGCTACACGCATTGCATTACTTTCCGAGAGCTATGCAAAAGGGTTGCAAGCTAGGGTCCAAGCATCCTCTTGTATGTGAGATAAATCTTTTTGAAATACGGCAGAATATTTTTGTCGTCGCCAAGAAGCTTTCTAAGAATCTGTAATATAACTAATAAAAGTAAATATTGTTTCTCACGAACTGACTTTTTCTGTGTAGCCAAGCAAATTCACTTGCGCTAATCAAAAGTATATGTTTGGTATAGTTGATTATTTGTTCAAAGCGGGATCAATTGCTTAAGGGCAGAAATATTTCAAACTTCGACCGGTATGGCTGAGGGCCTGGCGTACCCGATGCAAAGTTTGAAAAACTGCAAGAAATTCCGAACATCTGACTCATCAAACGCAAGCCGTTTGAAAACCGGGAATGATCTGTGTTGAAGATCTCACCGTATCCTCTCGCATGAGAAGTGAACGCTCTTAGGCCTAGGTTCGATCATGCATGTGTATGAGAGGCGTGGTTCACGCGTTCATAATTACGACCAAACGGTCAATAACCCCGCGAAGCTGACGGGAAATGACGGGATAAACCCGTTTACGCAAAGGGTATAAAAGTGGGTATTGGATTTTTTAAGGGTGAGTCCGAGGCGCGGAATGAACAACAAGTCACCGCTGCGCTCGGTCGCTCAATGGCACGCATCGAATTCAACGCGGAAGGCAAGATCCTTTCGCTGAATGAAAACTTCGAAAAGACGATGGGCTACAAGGCCAGCGATCTTATCGGCAAACATCACTCATTGTTTGTCCCCGAAGAGCTTATCAGTTCGGCAGATTACAAAAACTTTTGGAAGAGACTGGCATCAGGCGAGTTTCTGACCGGGGCCTTCCCGCGCAAATGTCGTGACGGATCGTTGATTTGGCTTGAAGCCACTTACAACCCGATCCTCGACGCGAAGGGCAATGTAACCAAAGTCGTGAAGTTTGCGACCGACATTACCGAACGTCGCAACGAACGTGCTTTGCTGCAAAGCGTGTTTGATGCGATCAGCACCTCGCAGGCGGTGATCGAGTTCAATCTCGATGGCACGATTCTGACCGCCAATGAGAACTTCCTGTCTGTGCTGGGCTATAGCCTTGATGAAATCAAGGGCAAGCATCACAGCATGTTCGTGCCGGAAGATCAGAGAAATTCGTCAGAGTACCGGGCTTTTTGGCAAAGCCTGAACCAGGGAAAATTCCAGGCCGGTCAGTTCGCCCGTGTGGGCAAGAATGGCAAACAAGTCTGGATCGAAGCGACCTATAACCCGGTTCTTGATGCTGTTGGCAAACCGATCAAGGTGATCAAATTTGCCACCGACATCACCGAAAAAACCAAGCTTCTGATCGACCTTAAAAAAATGATCGACGGTAACTTTACCGAGATTGACAACAATATCACCGAGCTCAACACGCGCACGGTTCAAAGCGTTGATGCGTCGACCAACACGATGGAACTGACCCGCAACGTTGCGGCCAGCACCGAGCAGATGGCCGCCTCGATTGCCGAGATTTCCCAAAGCATGGCCCAGTCACAGGGCGCAACCGAGCGCGCCTACGAGCAGACCAACACCGCCAACGAAATGACCCAGCGCATGACGGGTGTGGTTGACGAGATGGGCAATATCGTTGAAGTCATTCGCAATATTGCCGGGCAGATCAACCTGTTGGCACTGAACGCGACGATTGAAAGTGCCCGTGCCGGTGAAGCTGGCAAAGGGTTTGCCGTTGTTGCCAACGAGGTCAAGAACCTTGCCAATCAGGCGGCACGTGCCACCGAAGACATCACCCAGGAAATTACCGGTATTCAGGAAATTTCCGCCGAGGTCGCCGGTGCTTTGGAGACCATCCGTGGTTCGGTTGAAACTGTCCGTAACGATGTCACCAACATCTCTTCGGCGGTGACAGAGCAAACGGCGGTTACCGAAAATGTCAGTACCAGCGTGCGCGACATGGCGCACTCTGTCGAGAACATGTCAGATAACCTTGCTGCCATTCGCACGACGACCGATACGGTCGCATCCTCTGTTCAGCGCACGCGCGAAGCGGCCGAAGTGCTGACGCGCTAATCAGGGCCAAGTTCTTCGATCGAAAGCTGCCATTGAAAGGGCGGAGCCAAACGGCTCCGCCCTTTTGTCATGGAATATGACAGTTTGAAGATGATCAAGGTATCCTGCGGGGAACCACTTGCCTTAAGCAGGGGGAAGTCACAAGAATGTCGGCTTGAGACACTTGGAGCTGATATACTCCGGGCTTGCAGGGGAAATACGGGGCGATAAGGAAATGAACAGCGATCATCTGCGCATTGATGTTCTTGGTGTGGGCGAGGCCTTCGATCCGAACTTTGAAAATTCGTCTGTCGTGGTGTCTGCGGGCGACTTTCGCCTCTTGATCGATTGCGGGGCAACGGCGGCCGGGCGGCTGATGGCCAAGTTTCCCGATCCGGATGCGATCGATGCGATCTATTTCACCCACATGCATCCCGATCATGTGTTCGGTCTTGTACCGGTCATGCTGAACTGGCGCGATGACGGCCGTTCAAAGCCTTTGCGTATTTTGTGCAGCCCGCAATTGCGCACTCATCTTGAGAAACTGATGGAGCTCGGCTTTACCGGACTTGGGTCAGCCTGGCCGTTTACCATCATCTGGCATTCGATTGCCGAGACAAATTCAATTGGTCCGTTTGAATGCCGTTTCGCAAGGTCCGATCACAGCGTGCAGAATCACGCGATCCTGTTGCGCTACGCGGACAAGGGATTTGCCTATTCGGGTGATGGCAATGTAACAGCAGAAACCGCGGCCCTGTTTACGGGCGCGGATCTGGTGTTTCAGGAAACTTATCTGATCAAGCATGATCCGCAACATGCAGCCCACTGTGATCTGGAAACGGTTTTGAAACTGGCCTCTGACATGCCCGGCGCGCGATTCTGGCTTTATCACGTCAAACGCAATGTCCGTGCGGAAATGGCCCAGATGATCAGGGGCAATGAACAGGTCCGTATTGCGGCACCCGGCGAAGTGATTGAAATCCGCTGAGCGGGCCAGTGTTCCCGGAACGGAAGGCAAAACAAAAATGCCCGGCACGAGGCCGGGCATTCGGGCATACAGGAATGCATTTCCTGATTAGTGAACCGCGCGTGGCTCCATGTCGTGCTGGCGGATGGCGGCATCCGCGACGGCATGGTTTTCGAACGACGCGATATGGGTGCCATCGGCGGTAAAGACGCCATAGACCAGTTCGTCACTGTCGTTCTCTGTATTGGGAACCGGACGCACATAGGCAAAATCATGAATACCCAACAGGGCGAAGTCACCATTTGACAGAAGACCGGTATCCTGGCCGATCCGCTGATCGCTTTCGGTATCGTGGTTATTTGTTCGATTTGTCATTTGAACCACTCCTTGGTTAGGCTTTGCCGTCTATTTGATCAGCATTGCTATCCTCGTCCTCGACATTCATGTCGATGGTTTTTGACGGCACAGCTTTTTTCTTGTTCGAGCCAATCGCGATTTCACGAACGACCGGTTCCGGCAAGGGTCTGTTCAGGTCAACATGCAGTAGACCGTTATCCAGATGCGCACCGACGACTTCGATGCCTTCGGCAAGGACGAAGGAGCGCTGGAACTGTCGTGACGCAATGCCACGATGGATATAAACACGTTCGCTGTCATCATCGGTATGTTTGCCGCGAATGATCAGCTGATTGTCTTCAGTGGTTACCGACAGGTCTTCCTCGGCAAATCCGGCAACTGCGACAGTGATTCGCAGTTTGTTTTCACCAATCTGTTCGATGTTATAGGGCGGATAGCCCTCGGCCTTGGTTTTCGAGACCTGATCAAGAACGCGTTCGATCTGGTCAAAACCCAAAAGCAACGGGCTGTTGAACATTGAAATTCGTGACATTTGCAGCACCTCCTCCATCAGAGCGAGTGTGGTTGTTTTCAGATCCCACGCATCCTGCGTTTCGGGCATCTAATTGTTCGACCCGAGGCATTCGGCACCGAACGTTTGATATATTCAAATAAATGTGGTTTTCCCGCCAATAGTCAAGCCTTGCCTGCGGCACGGACATAAGACATCGACTAATTCTTGGTTTGTGTCAGATCTGGCATGGTTTCAAGCGCATAATAGGCAACCGACTGATCCTTGCCGCGCAGCGCAACCTCGTGCATCACGGCGTTTTCCGGCAAGGGAATCGGCCCGTGATCAAACAGCGTCTTGGAAATCACCAATGGCACGCCGTGTCCCTTGGTCTGGGCTTCAAGGCGGGCGGTCGTGTTGATCGTATCGCCGATTGCACTGATGTTTTCGCGGCCGGGCGGGCCCATTTCCCCAACAATTGCCTTGCCCATATGGATGCCAATTCCAATGCGCAACGCATGGGGAAGTTCCGATTTAAGATGCAGGTTAAGGCCTTCGATCCGGCGCAGCATCTCGGCGGCTCCCTCAAAGGCCTGCAGGATGGTGCGTTCGGTATCATCACTTTCATGGCCATAAAGCGCCATAAGACCATCACCGGTAAACTGGGCGTAATACCCACCTGTGCCGCGCAATGCCTCGGTCATCTCGGCAAAGAACTGGTTTAGGATGAAAAGCACGTCATAGGGCATCTTGCTTTCGCCAAGCTTGGTCGAATCGCGCAAGTCGATAAAGATACAAACAACCTGTCTTTCACTGCCAGAAAGTCCGCCGGGACGCCGGCCGTCACGCGCGGTTGCGTTGGGCGGCAAAAGTGGTGCGACCGCCAGATCATTATGCGGTCTGATCTGACAGGCAAGGCGCATACCCTTGGGGGCCTGAATGCTTTTGAGTGCCGCGGCCTCGATATCACCGGGAGGGGCAAGGTGATCACTGCCTGATCCGCAGTGGATCCTGCATGTCGTGCAGCGTCCGTGACCGCCACAAACCGACGCCATCGGAACACCGGCATCGCGCAGCGCCTCAAGCGCTGTGGCACCGGGCGGTACACGCACGAAACGCCCGTTTGGCAGGCTCAACATCGGGCCGCGCTTGACCCGATCAAATGTCTGTCGGATCTGGCGCACACCAAAAGGTGCCAGCGCAAGGGCGATACTCAGGATCGTGAAGGGCAAAATGGCGTTTTCATAGAAGGTGATGGCGTCCTGATTGACATTGGCGGCATCAATCACGCCAAACACATATTTGCGTCCGCCTTCCTCGGCGCGGCGGATCACCTCGGCTGCCGCGGCCGAATAACCGGCAAGCGAAAGTGTCGGGATCAGAATGGCCAGCGTGCCAAGCGTATTGCGCCATTTCGGATAGAACGGTTTGACCCGCAGCCAGAAATGAATGCCGATGCAGCCATGCGCCCAGACAACAATCACCGTAATCGCCTGCAAGATGCCCTGATGCGGAATAAACACGGCCAGATCCAGAAGAACGCGCTCAAACGGTGAATCAACATCAAAGCCCAGATCGATAACCCGGGTCGCGATGATGTGTCTAAACAGCAGGAACGGAATGCACAGGCCAAGGATCATCTGTGCCCATTCCGATTTGCGCAGGCGCAAGGTGCGGCGGCTGGTCAGGCGTGCGGTTGCCAACAAAAAGTGCGTTATCAGTGACAACACCAACAGGATCTCAAGCGGTGGAAACTGCCAGACTTCCGTGGTGTATTCCCCGGCCTTTTCCATCAGTTCCGGTGAAACGATGCCTGCCGTATGGTTCAGCAAATGCGTCAGCACATAGGCAAACATGGTCAGGCCGGAATACAGCCGCAGATTCTGGATCATCGCTTCGGGTGCCTATTGTTCATTTGCGCGGTCTCTCAGTGGTCCAAACTTGAACGTCGACATTCTGCGGTCGATCACATCATTTTGCTGCGTCCATTGTTGAACAGGATCATGCAACACCTTTGGTTGATAAAGTGTTTTGCATCTTCAGGCACGAAAAAAGCCACCAGGATTTCCGGTGGCTTTCTGTGATTTGGTGCGTGATGTCGATATGATCTGTGGCCTTAGGCGGCGGACTTGATTCGCTTCCGGGTCATGAACTTAACGAGCGAGCGCGCGAAATCAACACTCGTGATCGGCGTCTCAAGCGACTTCATGGCAGCGTCATGCACATCATTGGGGATCAGGTCATAACGGGCCTGCAAAAGGGCGGTTTCATAGGGCTTCATGAATTCCGGATGCGGCTGGATTGAGGCGGCATTATCGCCATACTGCAAACCGGCATAGGGGCAAAAATCGGAACTCGCCCAGACAGTCGCACCTTTGGGTGGTTCAACCACCTGATCCTGATGGAAAGCATTGATGCGGATATTTGCTGGGCTGTCAGACAGCCAGTCGCTGTTGCGTGCATCAACCGCGTATTCATGTACGCCAACACCCCAACCCTTGTCGGATTTGATGACCTTGCCGCCAAGTGCTGTTGCCAGAATCTGATGACCAAAGCAGATACCAAAGACCGGCTGACCGGCAGAAACCGCATCGCGCAGGAAGTCCTGCAGGCGGATCATCCAAGGCAAGTTTTCATAAACGCCATGTTTTGATCCCATGATCACCCAGCCATCAGCATCGCGGATTGAATCCGGAAAAACGTCTTCTAGAACGGTCCAGGTTTGAAACTCAAGACTCGGGTCAACGTCGCCGAGCAGCTTTTCGAGCATCCCAGGGTAGGAGGCGAAATCGTCGCGAAGTTCTTCCGGTGCGAATCCGGTCTCAAGAATGCCGATCTTCATGCAAAAACCTCTGTGGTCGTCAATGTGGCGCTCTTGCTGAGTTATGGGATTTTAACGCCAAAGACAAGCCCGGTGCTGCGAGATTTTAGTCAAATTTTGACCGGAAATGCGAAACCGCCCGGCGCAAAGCACGGGCGGTTGCAAAACCTGCGGCCAGCGTCTGGGGGATCAAACCGGCCGCAGATTATCGGGTTCAGGCTTTGGCCGGGTTTACTTGTTAAGACCCATGGCACGCGCACCGCCCATGCCGGCAATCATCGCGACCACAAAAATAATTGTGTCTGTATGGCCGAAGGCCAGTGCACTGAGTGCTGGACCCGGGCAATACCCAACCAGTCCCCAACCGGTACCAAACAACAGGCCACCAACAACCAGTTTGGTGGTGATGGCACGGTTGCTCGGCAGGCTCATCTCGCCGCCACAGACCGCCTCGGTCCGGTTCTTTGCAAACTGGAAGATCGGAATGGCAACCGCCAGTCCACCGCCCATGACGAACGCAAGGCTCGGATCCCAACCCCCATCGGCAATCGCCCAGATATCAAGAAAGCCCAGAACCTTTTGCGGGTCGATCATGGCCGAAATGTAAAGGCCAAAGCCGAAAATCGTGCCGCAAATCAGGGAAACAATTATCCGCATTACATGCCTCCCATCAGATGGCGGGTGACAAGAACTGTGACGAAGCCTGCTGCCATAAATGACAGGGTCGCGACCAGCGATCGCAGCGAGAACCGCGACAGGCCGCAAATGCCATGACCACTGGTGCAACCGCTACCAATCGTAGTGCCAAGACCAACCAGAAGACCGGCAATGATGATGACCGGGAATGAGCTTGTCACAACACTCTGGGCTTCGATCTCGGTTGCGTTCATCAGGATGAACGGACCAACAATCAGCCCGATGATAAAGGCCAGCCGTTCAAAAACAGCAGAACCACCCTTGGTCGGGGTCAACAGACCGCCAAGAATGCCGCTAATCCCGGCAATTCTCCCATTGAGCAAAAGATAAAGGCCAGAGGCCAGACCAATAAGTCCACCGCCAATCAGGGCGGAAATCGGAGTGAAGTTTTCCATCATTCAATCCATCAAAATCAGAATTTATATTAATGTATGATAATTAATTGATTTTATCAATGGTTCAGTGGAAATTTGTGCCAAATTTCTTTGTGGAAACCGTTGCTAAAATCGATGCAGCCGCACGCGAAAGCGCCCAAATATCGGTCAACACCATGTTTGCATTGGTTTTCGATTCCCGAAAACATATAAGGTTTTGATTTTTCAATATTTTATCTATCTTGCAAAACACCGAAAATAGGAAGATATAGCAGTATCTTTGGTTGTGGTTTCGGCGTGTTGCCCAAACCCCCTTTTCGGATTTCATGCATGAGCAAAGATCGTCTGTCCGCCAGTCGGCGTCTTGATGTCGCATTGGCGCTGGTATCACAGGGTGACTACACCGCTGCGATTGACGTGGCGCGTGCCGCATTGGCGGCTGATAGTGACTGGGACGAAGCCCATTTTACGCTGGGCGACATCTATGAACGTGCTGGTGAAACCGAAAACGCCGTTGAGGCTTTCCGTCAATATCTGATGCTCGATCCCAAGGACCGCATGGGGGCAGAGGTCCGCCTGACATTGCTTGGTGCGGCTGCTCTTCGTGATCGCTTGCCGCCCGATTATGTGCGGGCCTTGTTTGACGATTATGCCCCACGGTTTGAAATCAGCCTGCGGGATCGACTGGCCTATCGCGGACCGGAACTTTTGTTTGAAGCCATCCGGACTCACCTGCCGGAGATGTTGCGCCCGATGGATGTGCTTGATCTTGGCTGTGGTACCGGGCTTGTGGGCGAAGTGTTCGCTGGTCATGTTGATGCGATTGATGGCATCGACCTGTCGCCGCGCATGATCAACCGTGCACGCGCCAAGGGGCTTTATCGCACCCTTGTCGCTGGCGATATCACCGATATGCCCGCTGACATCGGAACGGATTACAGCGTTGTCATCGCGGCGGACGTTCTGAACTATCTTGGCGATCTGGTGCCAGCCCTTCGCGCTGCCCATGATCGGATGAAGCCCGGCGGGTTGCTGGTATTCACGCTCGAGCATGGTGATAACTTCCCGTTCGATCTCGGTCCCGGGCAACGCTTCCGCCATCACCAGCGCGCGATCAGCGAATGGCTGGTCGAGTGTGGCTTTAACGTTCTTTCAGACACTTTGGGTGTTCTGCGTCAGGAAAAGGGTAATCCGGTCGAAGGTCGGGTCATCGTCGCGCGTGCAAGTGATGCATTGGCGCTAATGGCGGGCGATCTGATCATTCCGGGCGATCCCGATCAGGCCTCGGGTCAAACCCTTCACTGAGATGTCGTTGCGAACTGCTTAATGCAGAACACCCCGTAGCCTGTGGCTGCGGGGTGTTTTTATGTGCCATTGATCAGGTCTTAGGCCGGTGTGCCGCGAATGACCGCCACCTCGTGATAAAGCGGCACATTCGGATCATCATTGATCATTTCCTGGGCCTTGGTGGCCGAAAGCGGCTGATTTCCTTCCGGGTCGCCATAGAATTTGCAAACAAGCTGCTTTTCATATTCGGTCCCGTTCAGCGCCTTTTCCAGTGATACGAAAAACGAAATATCCGTTCCGGAATGTTGCAGAACGATCTTTGATGCGATCTTTTCGGGTTTGTAGCCGTTGGCCTCAAAGCATTCGCAAATAATCTCGGTGCCAATGCGGCAACCGAAATTCATCACCAGTTCGGCCTTTGGCGCGTGTTCGCGAATACGGCGCATCAGCGCCTCGTTCAGGCCAAGCCCTACCGAGTTGTAGGGATATTGGTCAAACAGGCTCCAGGGATAATAATGGGCGATATGGTCTTCGGCCTCGTCACCGGCCCCTTCGGCCAGTTCGATGGACTGGGCTTCGCGAAAGGCTGTCAGGCGTTCATCGCTGGGCTCCCCGACCTGTGGGATGCAGGCAATCACCACATCGGTCTTGGCAATTTTTTCACGCGCCTCATCGGTATCGACAAGGCTGACACTGCCATGGACCGGTTTGAAATGTTTGGCATGTTCGGGGGAAAGGATTTTGATGTTGCGCTCTGCCAGAACGACAAGGCGGGGGTCAAGGTCGCTGCCGTAAACGCGTTTGGCGCCGCAGCTTTGCAAGATAAAGGCGACATTGATGCCAGTACCTACACCGACCTCGTAAACGGTTTTGCCTTTCAGATCAGCGCGTGCAAGGCCGTCCTGGAATGTTTGTGTCCAGGGATCATCGGGATCAAAGGCAAAATCTGGTGTTTCGGGATCACTGGCGTATGGGCTGGATGTCTCGCTGCTCTCTTCTAGCATAGTGCTTCCTGTTTTCTTGCGCATCAGCCGGTCGCGGGACCCTGCAGGCATGGCAAAAAGCGCCATAGAATCCGGTGACAAGGCAACCGGATGGAATTGGCGCGACAAGCCCGTATAAACGGTACCGGGATCGACAAGCCAGTGCCGATGCGCAGCGTTTTATCTTATTCTTGACGCGGTCAGGTGAGCGCGACGTGACGCCATACAGGCATCATGAACGGGAAGATTGCCGGCAATGGCACCGGCATGGGCAGGGCAAAAGCGCCCCTCAGTTTACGGCGGCAAACTGTTTTGCGTCGCTGGCCAGCTGAACGTCTTGGGCAAGCGGGCCAAGCGAAACTGCCAGACTTTCACAATTGCAGTCCGCGCCGACCAGAACATTGAGTGGGGATGTGCTGTCTTCACGGCCCACCAACGCCTGCATGATCCGCAGAAGAGTTGGTGCCGGGGACAAACCGTTGCAATCAATTGTGTTCGATACTTGCATGTCGTCTTCTCCTTGTCTGGCAAGCAGGAGCTTCGGCACACCGCCGGGGACGGTTAAGGATGCCGCAGCATGACGTGTTCCCGATGCCCGCCAAGATCTGCGGGCAACCTGATAGAAACACTCTCGACCTTTGCGCGATCCCAGCATCAAGCCACCACGCGGTGGCATCATCGGAATGACAGAAGGCCCGATCCAAAGACCCGTTCTGTCAGCTGGGCGGTCATAAGGGTCAACTTTTGCAATTAACCCGTTTTGGTCATCAAACTCGTTTCGCATCGCGACTGTCGCGCATCAGCACAAGTTATGATTTTCAATGCGTTGGGATTGGGTGCGCCATCAAAGTGGCTTTCTCCGAACCCCGACCAAAACACACCGGAAAATTCTCCGGCCCGACCTTGTTGAATTCAATCGTAGCAGTCGGCAGGTGGGTGTCAAGGAAGGATTTGATTATCTTTTGCGCAATTGGTCGAACAGATTAAATTTTAATCACAAATATCCCTCGTTCCCGCCCGGGGATTTGGACGTGTTGAGTGATGGGTCCAGAAATATCAAAACCAGCAAGTATTTACCGCGCTTGCGAAGGGGCGGAATGCGCGCTTCCGGTGTGATGTCCTAGTCGCGGAAACCGGGGTCCAGACGGTCGGCAAGGCGCATTTGTGCGTCCCACTCCAGGGCAACATCACCGTCGTCATAGGCCATCTGGCTGAACTGTTCGGAAACACGTTTTATCACCGCATCATCAATCTTCCGAAGGGGGCTTCCCATCGCCAGCGTAGATTCCTGAATCTCGCACGCCCGGTTCAGATAAAACATGTTTGAAAACATCTGCCCGGCAGTTGCCCCCACGGTCAAAAGACCATGATTGCGCAGGATCAACGCGATGTTGGCGCCAAGCGCTTCAACGATTCTTTCGCGTTCCTCAAGATCAAGCGCGATGCCCTCATAATCGTGATAGCCGATCTGGCCATAATACTGCAGGGCGATCTGATTAAGCGGCATCAGACCTTCTTCAAGGCAGGAAACGGCAAACCCTGATCGTGTATGGGTGTGCATCACCCATGCGGCATCATGGCGACCGATATGTACGGCACTGTGGATGGTGAAGCCTGCCGGGTTCACCCGATAGGGACTGTGCGCAACCTTGTTGCCGTCGACATCGATCTTCACCAGCGAGGAGGCGGTAATTTCCTCCCACATCAGGCCATAGGGATTGATCAGAAAATGCCCCGGTTCACCCGGTACCCGGGCCGAAATGTGGGTATAGATCGTGTCGGTCATTCTGTAATGCGCCGCCAGCCGGTAACAGGCGGCAAGTTCGATGCGGCACTGCTTTTCGCCGTCGCTGATTTGTGGATCATTCATGACGCTGGTCTCGGCGTCCTTCTGTGTCGCGATATGCATGCCGACCTCCATTGATCTGATCAAACGGCTTTACTCTTTGATATACACTTGTTTAACTGAGGATGAAACCAAAGCGCAAATTTTCTTGGGCAGGCGCCCGTAAATTGGCTGCGCCAACAGGGAGCAGCAGCGCAAAAGAAGATGATGTAAGGGGCTTTGACTGATGGCGGTGGCGGAACCGATTTACGGTGTTCTTCTCAGCGATGCGATGGATCTCAAAAGCTATTATTCGCTTGATTTTGGCGATGCGGCGCCCGATGTCCGCCTGCTTAACCCTGATGAAGTCACCAACCCCGATCTTATCCGTTTTGCGGTGTGCTGGCTGCCGGGCCCGGCGGCGTTTTCGCCTTATCCCAATATTGAAATGGCGATGTCGGTCGGGGCCGGCGTGGATGCTTTGCTGAAACATCCGGGCTTGAATGATGACGTCGCGATCTGTCGTGTGCGCGACCCCAATCAGGCGGACCTGATGGCGGGCTATGCAGTGCATGAAGTTGTTCATGTTGAACGCGGCTTTGCCAGTATGCAGCAAAGTCAGGCCAGCGCCGAATGGGCCCCGCCTGCGATCCGGCCACCGCGTGATCTCAAGGTCGCCGTGCTTGGCCATGGCTCCATGGGGGCATCTGTTGTCAAAGCCTTGGCTGCCTGTGGGTTTAGTGTTTCGGTTGCCTGCCGCCGCGATCCAGAGGATCCCGTCGAGGGTGTTCGCTATTTCACCGGTGACGGCTCGGTTCTGCAATCGGTGGCCGGTCAGGATGTGGTGATCAATGTCCTGCCCCTGACGGCCAAGACCGAGAATATCCTGAATGCAGCGCTGTTTTCAAAACTGGCCAAGGGCGCCTGGCTGATTCAGATCGGACGCGGCGAACATCTGGACGAGGATGACTTTATTACCGCTCTTGATCGTGGGCAACTCAGTGGCGCGACCCTTGATGTGTTTCGCACCGAACCGTTGCCGTCTGATCATCCGTTCTGGGCCGATCCGCGCCTGCGCATCACCCCGCATATCGCCAGTGATACAACGCCGCGCATTGTCGCTGAACAAGCCCTGCAATCGGCGCGTGAACTGCATGCAGGCAAACCGCTCAGTCTTGCTGTCAGCCGCGGTCAGGGCTACTGAGCGGTCCGCTCAACATACCTGCACCCGATTGCACGCTTGAAACCCGATAAAAATTATTCAATTGTATAACAATGAGCCGAAAAACATTTCAACGCCTGTCGCTTGATGTCCGCCGCCGCAGTTTGATCGAGGCGACGCTAACCTGCATTGCCCGTGACGGGCTGCATGGAGCATCGGTGCGCCGGATCACTGAAGAAGCCGGGGTGACCGTCGGGCTGGTGCGCCATTATTTCGGCAGCAAGGATGACATGGTCCGCACTGCCTATGCCTATCTGGTGGGCCAGCTGACGGCACAGGCCAGTGAAAGCGCACGTGCGACCGAAGCCACGCCAGAGGCCAAGCTGGCAAGTTTCCTGCGCGCCAATCTGACCAAGCCGAACATGGACGAAGAAACCGTCTCGCTTTGGGCGACCTTCATCGGCCGGGTGCGTCATGATCCGGACTTTGCCGAGATTCATCGTGATGGCTATCGCGAGTTTCTCAATGTCCTTGAAACCCTGATCGAGCCTGTCCTGATTTATCATGGCTGCCCGCACAGTGTGGCGATTTGTCGCAACCATGCGATTGCACTCAATGGCCTGATTGATGGGCTGTGGATGGAAGGGGCGCTGAATTCCGGCTTGTATGCGCAGGATATCCTGCCCGATCTGATTACCGGTGCCGCCGAACGCCTGCTTGAATTGCCCGCCGGGGCGTTGTCCGCACCCGATATTGCCCTTCAATCGGCACGCCACCAGACACACCCCGAACAACAAAGTAAGCCGTCATGAGATATGCCAAGATTACCGACCGTCTTGCCGAACTGGGCGGGGCGAAGTGGGCCGTTCATAACACTGCCCGTGATCGCGAGGCCCACGGTACCAAGATCATCGAACTGACAATTGGCGAGCCCGACATCCCTGTCGACCCGGCCCTGATTGACGCCTGCGAAGCCTCCATGCGGCGTGGTCGCACCCATTATTCCAATGGTCGGGGCGAAGTCGGGCTGCTTGATGCGCTGGTGGAAAAATACAAACCCGTCTGGCCGGACGTTACGCCGGAAAACATCCTGTGTTTTCCCGGCACGCAGACCGCCCTTTATACCGTGATGACGGCGCTGGTGGATGCCGGGCAGGGGGTGCTGGTCGGTGATCCCTATTACGCGACCTATGCCGGGGTGATCCGCGCATCCGGGGCGGAATTGCAATCCGTTCCGCTGTCGATCGAGCACGGCTTTATCATGCAGCCGGGTGACCTGCGCGCCGCCATCACCAAGGACAGCCGTGTGTTGCTGCTTAACACGCCACACAATCCATCTGGCGCGCTGCTGGATCGCGCAACACTGGTCGAACTTGGCAAGAACGCCATCGAACATGATCTGTGGATTGTCTGTGACGAGGTCTATGAGGATCTGGTGTTTGAAGGCACCTTTGCCTCCCCGCTTGAAATCGAAGAGCTGCGTGATCGCACCATCGTCACATCCTCGATCTCGAAAACCTTCGCTGCCACCGGTTTTCGCAGTGGCTGGGCGGTTGGGCCTGCGGAACTTTGCACCAAGGTCCTGCCGATTTCCGAAACCATCCTGTTTGGCAATCAGCCCTTCATTGCCGATGCGACCGAGGTGGCACTGCGCGGCAATTTCGATACCGCCAAACGCATGTGCAAAAGCTACGCCGCGCGCGTCGATATGATCGAAACCGAACTTGCCGGATGCACCGTCCTGAAACCGGGCAAGGTATCCGGCGGGATGTTTGCCATGATTGATGTCGGGGCGACCGGCATGAACGGCGAAGAATTCGCATGGGCGCTTTTGGATGATCAAAACGTCGCCGTCATGCCAGGTGCATCCTTTGGCGAAAACGCCAAGAACCTGATCCGTGTGGCCCTTACGGTCCCTGACGAGGAACTCCGCGAAGCCATCAAACGCATCCGGGCCTTTGCCGAGAAGTCGGCATAAAGGCCCGGCTTTGGGCGTTTGTTACGCCTTGGGCATATCACCCCGGATAATATAGGCCAGTGCCGCAACCACCTGTTCGGGTTCGCGGGCAACACCATTGGCCGCACCATCGACTTCCTTAAGCGCATGATCGTGCTCGGCCGGATGCAGTGTAATATACGGAATGCCAAGGGCGGCCGCGTAACCGGCATCAAAGGCCGCGTTCCACTGCTTGTATTTCTCGCCAAAGCGAATAACGGCAAGGTCGGACTGTGACAGCAGGGTCTTGGTGCGCATGGCGTTCAGCTGCGCGCCCTTGCGGTCATGCCAGAACTTGTTTTCTTCTGCGCCAAACACGGCAACGCCGCAATCATCAGAATCTTCATGCACGGTAATCGGGGCAACCAGATCGACCGGAAGGCCGGCTTCCGCAACACCCGCCTCGATACGCTCGCGCCAGTCGCTGTGAATTTCGCCCGATAAATAGACGGTCCAGACTTTGCTCATCTTTCTCTCCCTTGGTGGTCGTTATGATGGGGTATGTCAGACCCTAAAACGACAAAACCCGTCGCCAAAGGCAACGGGTTTTGAATGGTGGAGCCGATCAGGATCGAACTGACGACCTCTACAATGCCATTGTAGCGCTCTCCCAACTGAGCTACGGCCCCACTTTGTCCGCGACGCAGTCTGATGAAACAGGCTCTGCGGCGCGGCGCATATTTAGAAGGTTCGCCAAATGTTGGCAAGACCCTTTTTCAAAATTTCTTAGCGATCGTCGTCGTCTGATTCGACATGCTCATAGACTTCGCCAAGATCATCATCGTCTTCGCCAAGATCAGAAGCATCTTCGAGAATATCGTCGTCGATATCGGTATCGACATCATCGTCAAGATCGGTGACGTCATCGACGTCTTCGTCTTCTTCCGGTGCCGGTTTTGCAACCGCGGATTTCTTGACCTTTGTCACCCCGTCCGGCGTTTTGCATTTCGGGCAGACAACCGGGGTACGGTTCAGGTCGTAATACTTGGTACCACAGGCGAGGCAGTGACGTTTCTTACCGCGTGCTGACATTACGGCAAATCCTCTTAATTACCGTTATCAATTAAGAAAAAGACTTTGTGTCGCAAAAGCGCAGCAAGGCTACGCACAGCGTCTTGTCCGAGAGGCCCAATTGCCATCTTGCGAGCACCTTGTCAAAAGGAAATTGCGCGTTTTTCCCTTTGGCAAGGCGATGGGACAAATCTGCCGCACATTCGTGCAATTTCCTACACCGAATTTCGGGTTCGATACTGGTGCCTGCCAACCGCTTGTGCTAGAGCATTGGTCCCCTGATTGAAAGGCCCGCGCGCGCCTGAAAACATGGCCGCAGCGCAGTGCAATTTCAATCAGCCTTTTGTTGATGATAAAACAGTGACTGGCAGGTACGAGCCCATGAGTTCTTCGCAAACCAAACGTCCGCTTTCCTCGGCCAAGGCCAGGCCGCTTTCGGGCGATATCCGGGTTCCGGGTGACAAGTCTATTTCTCATCGCTCCCTGATGTTTGGTGGTCTTGCAATCGGTACAACCAAGGTTACCGGCCTTTTGGAAGGCGAAGACGTTCTGGCAACGGCGGACGCCATGCGCAAACTGGGGGCCACTGTCACCCGCGATGAAGATGGCACCTGGCATGTCACCGGGGTTGGCGTGGGGGCGCTGCGTGAACCCGATAGCGTGATTGACATGGGCAATGCCGGTACCGGTATTCGCCTGATGGCCGGCATTGTTGCCACCCATCCGATCACGACCTTCTTCACCGGCGACGCGTCGCTGTGCAAACGTCCGATGGGCCGTGTTGCCGATCCGTTGTCCGAATTTGGCGCGCAATTCATCACCCGTGATCGCGGTCGTCCGCCAATGGCGGTGATTGGCACCGATGAAGCCAAACCGGTGACCTATACCCTGCCAATGGCATCAGCCCAGGTGAAATCGGCCGTGATGCTGGCCGGTCTGAACACAACGGGCACCACCACGGTGATCGAACCCAAACCATCGCGTGATCATACCGAACGCATGCTGCGCCACTTTGGCGTTGATGTGGATGTGAAGGTCAATGACGACGGTGGCCGCACCGTAAGCCTGACCGGCCCGGTCGAAATGAAGGCTGCGGATATTGTTGTGCCGACCGATCCAAGTTCGGCGGCCTTCCCGATGGTGGCGGCCCTGATCAATCCGGATTCCCGCGTCACCATTCGTGATGTCTGCCTGAACCCGCTGCGCACCGGCCTGATCACCACCCTGATTGAAATGGGCGGTGACATCACGATCACCAACGAGCGCGAAGAAGCCGGTGAAACCATCGGCGATCTGGTGGTGACCGGCAAGAACCGCCTCAAGGGCATTGTCGTTCCGGCCGAACGCGCCCCATCCATGATTGATGAATACCCGGTTCTCGCCGTGGCTGCGGCCTATGCCGAGGGTGAAACGCGTATGTGTGATCTTGAAGAATTGCGCGTGAAGGAGTCGGATCGTTTGGCGGCGGTGGCGGCTGGTCTTGAAGCCAATGGCGTCATTCACCGGATCGAAGGCGATGATCTGATTGTCACTGGCGGTGTGGTGCCGGGCGGTGGCATGGTGGAAACCCATCTTGATCATCGCATCGCGATGTCGTTCCTGGTTTTGGGGCTTGGCGCGGAAAATCCGGTTGCGGTCGATGATGCCAACCCGATTGCCACGAGCTTCCCGAACTTCGAAACCCTGATGGCGGACATGGGCGCGAAATTTGCGCTGCATTCTTGATCGGGCCCACCAATATATAAGTCACCATTCGGGACTTATGGATGCACCAGATATAATCACAGGGAGTGACCCATATGATCATCGCCATTGATGGGCCGGCCGCGTCCGGCAAGGGGACCTTGGCACGTCGAGTCGCAGAAGCAATGGACTATGCCTATCTCGATACCGGCCTGCTGTATCGTGCGACCGGTGCGAAAGTTCTGGCCGAAAATGGCGACCCTGCTGATGAAGCCGCCGCCGTGGCCGCAGCCGAAAATCTGAGCGCGTCCGACCTCGAAGGTGAGGCCCTTCGCAGCGAGGAAGTCGGGACCGCGGCCTCAAAAGTTGCAGCGATTCCAAGGGTTCGCGAGGTGTTGCTTGATTTTCAGCGCACCCTTGCCACCACCCCGCCAGGCGGTAAACGCGGTGCTGTATTGGATGGTCGTGACATCGGAACGGTCGTCTGTCCGGAAGCACCGATCAAGTTTTACCTAACAGCCAGTGTCGAAGAACGTGCAAACCGTCGGTTCAAACAGTTGCAGGAAAAAAATCCCGCTGCTATATACGAGCGCGTTCTTAAAGAGCTTGAAGAACGGGATGCCCGAGACAGTGCTCGCGATGTCGCACCGCTCAAGATGGCAGATGACGCAATCCATATTGATACGGACCGTCTGAATGCCAACGCAGTGTTCGATGCCGTCATGGCACATATCCATACCCATATGGGTGCGGATGACTGATCAAAAGGCGTTTTAACCGTCAGGCGTTGAACGATCCCGAGGTACCGGTCCTTTGGCCTGTTCCTAAGGTGAACGACTTGTGCGTTCACCTTTTCGTGTATGGAAGGTTCGCCTTCACATGCGTTCGGGCTCGAACACTGAATGACAAATCGCCGCGATTTTGCGGCAAAGACCACCGGACACAACCGGTTGGCCAGAATATAGTGACGATACTCGAAAGGAAGTCTGGTTTATGACCACCGCTGAAGAAGCACAATTCTCGACTGGCGAAGATTTTGCCGCCCTGCTGGCTGAAACCCTTGGTTCTGAAGACGAAGGTTTTGTTGGCCGCGTAATGACCGGTTCGGTCGTTAAAAAAACTGACGATGATGCCATCGTCGATGTCGGCCTGAAATCCGAAGGCCGCGTTCCGCTTAAAGAATTTGGCGCAGGCGAAGTAAACATTGGCGATACCGTTGATGTTTATGTCGACCGCTATGAAAACAAGGATGGCCTGATCGTCCTGTCGCGCGAAAAAGCGCGCCGCGAAGAAGCTTGGGTTGAGCTGGAAAAACAGTTCTCCGAAGGCAAACGCGTCGACGGCACCATCTTTGGTCGTGTTAAAGGCGGCTTCACTGTTGACCTGTCGGGCGCAGTTGCGTTCCTTCCGGGTTCCCAGGTTGATATCCGTCCGGTTCGTGACGTCACCCCGCTGATGAACAACCCGCAGCCGTTCCAGATCCTGAAAATGGATCGTTCGCGCGGCAACATCGTTGTTTCGCGTCGTGCCGTTCTCGAAGAGACCCGTGCAGAACAGCGTGCTGAACTGATCCAGAACCTTCAGGAAGGTCAGATCCTTGACGGCGTCGTCAAAAACATCACCGATTACGGCGCGTTCGTCGATCTCGGTGGCGTTGATGGCCTGCTGCACGTTACCGACATTGCTTGGAAACGTATCAACCATCCGTCCGAAGCACTCCAGATCGGCCAGACTGTTAAAGTCCAGGTTATCCGTTTCAACAGCGAAACCCAGCGTATCTCGCTTGGCATGAAGCAGCTTGAAGCTGATCCGTGGGAAGGTGTCGAAGCCAAATACCCGGTCGGTTCGAAATTCGAAGGTCGTGTCACCAACATCACCGATTACGGCGCATTCGTCGAACTCGAAGCTGGTGTCGAAGGCCTGGTCCACGTTTCCGAAATGTCCTGGACCAAGAAAAACATCCACCCGGGCAAAATCGTTTCGACCTCGCAGGAAGTCGAAGTCATGGTGCTCGACGTCGATGCCCAGAAACGCCGTATCTCGCTTGGTCTCAAGCAGTGCACCTCGAACCCGTGGGATGCCTTCCTGGCAGCTCATCCGGTCGAGTCCGAGATCGAAGGCGAAGTCAAGAACATCACCGAATTCGGTCTGTTCATTGGCCTCATGGGCGGTATCGACGGTATGGCTCACCTCTCGGACCTGTCATGGGACCGCGCTGGTGAAGAAGTCATCAAAGAATACAAAAAAGGCGACATCGTCAAAGCCAAGGTTCTTGACGTTGACGTTGAAAAAGAACGCATCTCGCTCGGCATCAAACAGCTGTCTGGTGATCCGTTCAAAGACGCCGTTGTCGGCATCAAACGTGGCGACGCTGTAACCTGTGAAGTTACCGAAGTTAACGACGGTGGCATCGAGGTTTCGGTTGGCGACACCGAACTCAAAGGCTTCATCCGTAAAGCTGAGCTGGCGCGTGAGCGTTCTGAACAGCGTCCGGAACGTTTTGCAGTTGGTGAAAAAGTCGACGCACGCGTTACTGCAATCGACTCCAAAACCCGCAAGGTTTCCCTCTCTGTCAAAGCTCTTGAAGTTGCTGACGAGAAGAAAGCAATGGCGGATTACGGTTCGGCAGACAGCGGCGCATCGCTCGGCGACATCCTCGGCGAAGCTCTGCGCAAGAAACAGGAAGGCGGCGAATAAGCCACCCTCCGACGAAATACGCTCTGCAGTCTTGCAGAACGAAAAGACGGGTCGCGCATTGCGCGGCCCGTTTTCTTTTGTCCGGATTCCAGTCTGGCAAACTGATGCGCGGTGGATGGCCGATATATCCGCCCAATGCCCGGCGGCCCTGTAAAGGGCGCCAAATTGTATATCATCTGCTTTTTGCGGCTGAATTTTAGCCCGACTCTGCCGATATCGGCATTTTTCGCGAAAATTTTGATTTTAAACGCTTTTTGTTCTTGCCTTCCGGGTCGATAAAAACCATTTGAAGAGACGGGTTTGAGCGATCACACTCGTCTAAGTATTTGATTGAACAATTGGAAACGGACACGCCGATGGCACTTGATGCCGATATCCTGCTGGATCGACGCCGCTTGAAAAAATCTATCTTTCGCTGGCGTGTGGTGGCGGTGATTGCCGTAATCGCGGTGATCGTGATCGGCTTGTCTGGCACGGGTGTTAAGGACAGTGTTCTGGGCGGACTTGGGCCGCGCATTGTTGAAGTCACCATCGAAGGTGTGATCACCGAAGACCCTTATCTTCTTGATGCGCTAAGCGCGATTGAAGAAGACAGCGACGTTGTCGGCGTGATTGTCCATATTAACAGCCCGGGTGGCACCATGGTTGGTGGCGAAACGCTGTTTGAGGCGCTGCGCCGTATCGGTGAAACCAGGCCAATCGTTGCCGAGATGGGGACTGTTGCGGCGTCCGGCGGTTACATGACCGCGATTGCCGCCGACCACATCATTGCCCGCCGTGGGACAATCACCGGCTCGATCGGGGTGATTTTCCAGTCGATGAATTTCAATGGAACGCTTGAAAAGCTTGGTGTTGAACCGCTGACGGTGAAAAGCGGTCCGCTTAAAGCTGCACCCAATCCGTTCGAACCTGTTGATGATGTTGCAAAATCGGCCATGCAGGGCCTGATTTCAGACATGTTTGACGTGTTTGTTGAAATGGTTGCGACCCGCCGCGATATGTCGGTCGAAACAGTTACGACTCTTGCCGATGGCCGCGTTTATACCGGACAGCAGGCTGTTGCCAACGGATTGATTGATGAAATTGGAGGCCGTCGTGAAGCCTTGCGCTGGCTCGAAGAGGAAGCCGGTATCACGACGGATGCACAGGTAGTGCCGCTTGAAATCGAATACCCGGAAGACGATTTGATGAGTGCTGTTCTTGAGGGAAGCCTTGGAAAAGTGCTGTCATCTGAGGGGCTTAAACTTGACGGTTTGCTGACGGTCTGGCAACCTGAGTGAGAGCTTCTTTAAGACATAATCTAATCCGTGGTTGAGTGAGACTGTCAGCACCAACAGGATGGGGCCTGGAAATGACAAAATCTGAATTGATTGCCCGCCTTGCGGAGATGAACCCGCATCTCTATCAGCGCGACGTTGAGCGGATTGTCGCCACGATCTTTGACGAGATCACAGACGCGCTTGCGCGCGGCGACCGGGTCGAGCTTCGCGGCTTTGGCGCATTTTCCGTAAAACAGCGTGAGGCCCGCGTCGGCCGCAATCCGCGTACAGGGGATGCGGTTCCTGTCGGTGAGAAAAAGGTTCCCTATTTCAAAACCGGCAAACAGCTTCGCGAACGTTTGAACTGATTCCTGCCTGATTTGTTTTGACCGGCAATCGGGCCTGCGCCACCCGCAGCCCGCCCGATACGACCAGCATGCAACACACAAAAACTGTGTGACTGTTGCCATGGCTTTTGTCCGGTTCTTGCCCCATACTGATCAGAACATTGATCAAACGAGACCTGCTGCCGGGTTTTGAACCATCCTGTTTTCGGGATGGTTCAGGCACCGGCACAAGGAGCTAGGTAATGCGCTTCCTTTACTGGATTATTTCCATCCCGCTTGCCGTACTGATTGCGGTGTTTGCAGTTTCCAACCGGGCATTGGTCACGATTTCGCTTTGGCCCTTGCCGTTTGAAATCGACTTGCCGCTGTTCCTGCCGATCATGATTGCGTTGTTGATCGGACTTGGGATCGGCTTTGCCTTTGAATGGTTGCTGCAAGGCAAGCACCGTCGTGCCGCACGGCGCATGGATAGCGAACTCAAGCGCATCAAGACGGATGACACTACGCCATCCACCACAAATACAGATCAAAAGGCCATCGGCCAAAGCTGATCAAGTCAAAGGGCTCCGTTTCGGGGCCCTTTTGCTTTTTGCTGCATGGCGCCAATGTCTGTTCGAGAGCCGATTTGACATTGGCCTTTGTGGCCAAATCGGCTAAGCCATGTCCGGTCCGCTATGAAATTTGCTGCGAAAAGCTGGGCCATGACCCATTGCCAGCCTGCCGGAGGACCCCATGACCCAGACCCTTGCCGCCAAAGACCGCATCTATTGCGCGATTGATACCACCGATCTTGATCATGCAATCAATCTGGCATCGAAGCTGTCGGGTGTTATCGGCGGTGCCAAGCTTGGCAAGGAATTCTTCGCAGCCCACGGGCCACAAGGGGTCAGGGCGGTTGCCAAAACGGGCATGCCGATCTTTCTCGATGTCAAATATCACGATATTCCCAACACGGTGGCCGGTGCCATTCGCGCTGTCACGCCATTGGGTGTCAGGATCGTCAATGTCCATGCCGCCGGTGGTTTGGAGATGATGAAACGTGCCGGTGATGCGGCGCGCGAAGCCGCCGACAAAGCGGGCGTTGATGTACCGTGGGTGATTGCCGTAACCATCCTGACCAGTATGGACCAGGGCGATCTTGATGATGTCGGCCTCAAGGGCCCGATTGAAGATCGCGTGGTCAAGCTGGCGGAACTGACCCAAAAGGCCGGTCTGGACGGTGTTGTCTGTTCCGCACAGGAAATCACGCCGGTGCGTAAGGCACTTGGCCCGGACTTCAAGCTGATCACCCCGGGTATTCGCCCAAGCTGGGCGGCAAGTGATGATCAGAAACGCATCGTTACCCCGGCCGATGCCGTCGCCATGGGAAGTGACGTTCTTGTGATTGGTCGACCGATCACCAAAGCCGAAGATCCGGTTGCTGCGGCGCAAAAAATCGTCGCTGAACTTTCCTGATCCACGATCCTCAATCTCTGCCTGTGCTGCATCATGCCTGTGCCTTGCTGTAATGCAGGCAAGACAGGCTGCCATGCAAATTTCGCGATGGATTTGTTCACCGCATTATCTCAGAATTGAATCGTTTCAAAATTTGCTGCATGATGCATATCTCGCAGCTGCACAAAACGTTGGCCGCGTCACCCGCGCCCCCGCGTCACCTGCGCTAAAGTTAATCTGGATATTCTGACATGACAGATACCGTCACCCGCCCCGGATTTTTCGGGAATTTGCCGATTCTGGCCCTCGCCCTTGCGTCATTCGCGATCGGCACCACCGAGTTTGTCATCATGGGGCTTCTGCCCGATGTGGCGCTTGATCTTGGTGTGAGCATTCCCGATGCCGGACTGCTGGTGACGGGTTATGCACTCGGTGTGACTTTTGGCGCGCCGTTTCTGGCGATTGCCACCGCGCGCATGGACCGTCGACGGGCATTGCTGCTGCTGATTTCGATCTTCATTCTCGGCAACTTCCTGTGTGCGATTGCCCCTGATTACTGGCTGTTGATGGCGGCCCGTGTGGTCACTGCATTTTGCCATGGTGCGTTCTTCGGGCTGGGGGCTGTTGTCGCCTCAAACCTTGTCGCGCCACATAAACGGGTTCAGGCGATTGCCCTGATGTTTTCCGGTCTGACGCTGGCCAATGTGCTGGGCGTGCCGTTTGGCACCGCCCTTGGTCAGGAACTTGGCTGGCGTTCGACCTTCTGGGCGGTTGTGGCAATCGGTGTTATTGCCGCCAGCGCGCTTTATGTTGCCCTGCCACGCCAGATTGCCGCATCGACGGGCAGTCTATGGCTTGAAGCCAAGTCTCTGGGCAAAAAACAGGTTCTGCTGGCGATGCTGATTTCGGTTCTGGCCTCGGCCAGCTTGTTCAGTGTCTTTACCTATATCACCCCGATGCTTCAGGAAATCACCGGCATTACCCCGCGTCAGGTAACCTATGTGTTGCTGCTGTTCGGGGTTGGCTTGACGGTAGGCAACTATATCGGCGGGCGTTTGGGTGACTGGCGTTTGATGCCCGCCATCATCATGGCCTTTGCCTTGCTGATTGCGATTCTTGCCCTGTTCACCGAAACGCTGACGTCGGTCATTCCGGCAGTCGCAACCGTGATGCTGTGGGGCGTGGTGGCCTTTGCACTGGTGTCCCCGCTTCAGATGCGGGTGGTGAACGAGGCATCCGATGCGCCAAACCTTGCCTCAACCCTTAATCAGGGTGCCTTTAACCTCGGCAATGCGGCGGGCGCATGGTTTGGCGGTATTGCCATCACCCAGGGCGTTTCCTATCAGCATATCCCGTGGCTGGGAGCCGGAATTGCGGTTCTGGCCCTGTTGGCAACGGTCTGGAGCCATTTGCTTGATCGCCGCGACGAAGTCCTTGTCGAAAACGGCGCCAGCGCCTGAGTAAAACAAAACCCGTCAGACTTACGCTTGACGGGTTTTTCTTTGACCGGTCGATAAGTCGTCGAGCTCAGCTTACCCAGTGGCGGATCTGATCCCAGCTTTGGCTGATGGTGGTCCCATACTGATCAATGATCAGCTTGATCGAAATCGCGATCGAGGTAACGACCAGAAGCGGCCTTACCAAACGTGCACCGACCTTCATCACCATATGTGATCCGATCTGTGCGCCGATCAATGCGCCAACGGCCATCACCCCGCCAACAATCCAGACAACCTCACCCCCGGCGATAAACATCACTAAGGATGCAAAGTTCGAGGTGAAATTCAGAACCTTGGTATGGGCGGTTGCCTTGGTCATGTTGAAACCAAGCAGGGCAACAAAGGCGATGGAAAAGAACGATCCGGTGCCCGGTCCAAAGAAGCCGTCATAGAACCCGATGCCAAACCCGGCGGTGAACGCAAAGGTCGCTTTGCCAATCATCTGATGGGCATCAATGTCACCCACACGCGGCGAAAACAGGAAATAAAGCGCAATCAGGATCAAAAGCCCCGGCAGGATGGTCATCAGAATACCGGGATCAAGCATCTGCACCAGAACCGTACCGAGTGCTGATCCGGCAAAGGTCAGAACAATCGCCAAAACCATATGGCGCGGATCAACATGCCCCTTGCGAATGAAATTAAGCGATGCACTGAAACTGCCAAAACTGCCTTGCAACTTGTTGGTCGCCAATGCCTGGGCCGGCGTGACACCCGCCCACAACAGGGCCGGGATGGTAATCAACCCACCGCCGCCTGCAATCGCATCGACAAAACCGGCAAGGGTGGCAACCGCAAACAGGATCACTAAAAGATCAAAACCAAATTCCATCTGGTCGCTTTCAAATTGGGGCGCGACCGCACAACTGGGGGCGATGCGGTCTGTCAAAACAGCGCACATCATATGGCTTTGCGTGCACGCGTCCAGTGGGATCGATTTCAGTCGTTGAATTGCGCGCAAGCCGTAGTCTAAAAGTCACACACCCTTGTTTATATGAGTTCCAGATATGCCCGAATTGCCAGAGGTCGAAACAGTCACCCGTGGTCTGACACCCGTCATGGAAGGACGGGTGGTCAATCATGTGGTGCAACGACGTGCGAACCTGCGCTTTCCCTTCCCGGAGAGGTTTGTTGATCGCATGGCCGGGCGCACCATCAATCAGCTGACCCGGCGGGCAAAATACATTCTGGGCTACCTTGATGACGGGCAGGTGCTGCTGATCCATCTTGGCATGTCTGGTCGCATGACCATTCACAATGATCCGACTGTCGAAGTGCCCGAAGCGGGCAAGCATGACCATGTCGATTTTGTCATGGCCGACGGGGCCGTTGTGCGGTTCAACGATCCGCGGCGCTTTGGTGTCATCACCCTGATCGCGGGCGACGAGGTCGCCAGTCACAAAATGCTGGCCGGTATCGGTCCCGAGCCGCTTGGCAATGCGTTTAATGCCGACGTGCTGGCGGCGGGAATCGCCAAACGGGCAAGCCCGATCAAGACCGTGCTGCTGGATCAGAAACTGGTGGCTGGTCTTGGCAATATCTATGTCTGCGAAGCCCTGTTCCGATCAGGCATCGCGCCGGACCGTCTGGCAAAGGATCTCAAACCCGGCGAAATCGAACGGCTGTATCGCGAAATCCGTCTGGTGCTGGAAGATGCGATTGCTGCCGGTGGTTCAAGCCTTAAGGACTACCGCCAAAGCAATGGCGAGCTTGGCTATTTCCAGCACAATTTCCGTGTCTATGGCCGCGAAGGCGAAACCTGCATCGCCGATGGCTGCGATAGCACCATCGCGCGTATTGTTCAGGCCGGCCGGTCGACCTTCTTCTGCCCAACCTGTCAGAAATAATATGGGCGGTGACCGTCTCTGAAAGTCGGGGAAGGTGTGGCGCCGATAACAGGTTCGGTTGCGGCCCGGGATCAAAATCGGTAAAACAGTATCAAATTATGGTTTCAGGCGAATCGGCCCGATAACCCCACAGCGACTCACATCCGGAGTCCCGCGGGCCGAACAGCGATAAAAGGATCACTTGCATGTCTTATGAAAACATCATCGCCGAGAAAAAGGGCAATGTCGGCCTGATCACGCTTAACCGTCCCAAGGCGCTCAATGCGCTTTGTGATGCGTTGATCAAGGATATCGGTGCTGCTCTTGATGATTTCGAATCCGATGAAGGCATCCGCGCCATCGTCATTACCGGGTCGGACCGCGCCTTTGCCGCCGGTGCCGACATCAAGGAAATGGCCGATTACGACTATATGGACGTTTATAAAAACGACTTCATCACCAAGGGCTGGACCCGCGTTGCAAGCTGCCGCAAGCCGACCATTGCCGCGGTCGCCGGATTCGCATTGGGTGGTGGCTGTGAAATGGCGATGATGTGCGACATCATGATTGCCGCCGACACCGCCAAGTTCGGTCAGCCGGAAATCACCATCGGCACCATTCCCGGTGCGGGCGGGACACAGCGCCTGACCCGTGCAGTTGGCAAGGCCAAGGCGATGGAAATGTGCCTGACCGGGCGCATGATGGATGCCGAAGAAGCCGAGCGTGCCGGACTGGTGGCGCGAATCGTCCCAGCCGACTCGCTGCTCGATGAAGCCATGCAACTGGCCGAAAAGATCGCCTCCTTCTCGGGCCCGGTGTCGATGAAGGTCAAGGAATCGGTCAACAAGGCCTATGAGATGACCCTGACCGAGGGCCTGATGTTCGAACGTCGTGAATTCCATTCGACCTTCGCACTCGAAGATCGCGCCGAAGGCATGAAAGCCTTTGGCGAGAAACGTAAGCCTGCCTTCAAGCACCGCTGATTGCGGGGTGATCAGGGCAAGTTGACCTCTGATTCCGTGCCTTCATATCTGCCTTGCGGCGCAAAAGAGTCCGAAGCCGCAGAAATTGAGGCATTATGGCGGTATCGGGGGTTGACGAGGGTTTCGGACAGAGCTATAAGCCGCGCTCCGAATTACGTAACATTTGTTTGAAGAGACAGGTTCGCAATGGCTCACCATAAATCGGCCAAGAAGCGCATTCGCCGCAACGCCGCACGTGCAGAAGTTAATGGTGCACGTATCGGTCGCATTCGTACCTTCGTTAAGAAGGTCGAGGCTGCGCTGAACACTGGCGATAAAGATGCTGCTCTGGCTGCGATGAAAATCGCTGAGCCGGAAATGGCGCGTGGCGCACAGCTTGGTGTTCTGCACAAGAACACCGTTGCTCGCAAGGTTTCGCGCCTGACCGCGCGTATCAAAGCGCTTTAATTTATCCCTTACGGGATGGCGAGTCGAAGGCCGCACCTCGGGTGCGGCCTTTTCGCTGCCCGGATTTCGCAGAATCACCTTTTGTTCCTTGGTTGCGCGGGTGCAAGAAACCGCAGAAAACAAGGGCCGTTTTGGTTGCGAAATCCTTTTAACGTTCTGTTAAAGATCGCCTTGCCTGATGTGGGTCACATCAGTACAGTGTTTGAACTTCGCAGGCCGCGCAAAGCGACCAGTGACGAAGAACTAAAAACAAAAGGCGCGAGTACACTTCCTGATTTTGTGGAAGGCCAACGTGTTGGTCACTGCGGTGATCAACGCGACACAGTATCGTTTTGTCTTTTGCGGTCTTTGTGGTGGTGAAATCGGGATATCGGGGAAAGGTTCTTACAGTGCAGCACGCCGTGAGGGACACACAATCGGCACTTGGCCAATCCAGCGGGGGGATTGCGGGTGACCAGCACGCAGCACTTGATGATCACGCAGTGGCAACCTGGCAAGTCGTACGTGAAAAGCTGCGCGCCGAATTTGGCGCAACAGCCTATCGCTATTGGCTGGAGCCCGTTGCCCTGATGGCAGTAGAAGCCGGCGTGGCCCGTTTGGGTGCACCGACTCGTGCCATGCGTGACTGGGTGACGCAGCACTACCTCGACCGTATCCAGAATTTCTGGCACGCCGAAGATTCCGATGTGCATTTCGTTGAAATCAATATCGTTTCGGGCGCGACTGCGCAGAACGATGCGTCTGCTTCGGGTTCTTCTTCGGCCAAATCGACATCGGCAAACGCCACGACCGCGCGTGCCAAATCCGCGCGCACTTCCCATTCGTCAGGCCATTCCCCAAGCCATTCGACGGAAAACAATACCGTGGTCAGTGCGCCGTCCCAGTCAAATGGATCGGGCCGCACCGCCATTGCCAGCATGTCTGATGACGGCATCTCGGCTGCTCTGGATCCGCGCTACACCTTTGATAACTTTGTGCTGGGCAAGCCAAACGAGTTCGCCTATGCCGCCGCCCGCCGTCTGGCAGAGGCCGAATCGGTGCCGTTCAACCCGCTGTTCCTCTATGGTGGCGTTGGTCTTGGTAAAACCCACCTGATGCATGCGATTGCCTGGCATATCCGCCGCACTCAGCCGCACCGCACGGTGATCTACCTGTCGGCCGAAAAATTCATGTATCGCTTTATTCGGGCGCTGCGCGACAAGAACACGGTCGATTTCAAGGACCAGTTCCGCTCGGTCGATGTGCTGATGGTTGATGATGTCCAGTTCATCTCGGGCAAGGATTCGACCCAGGAAGAATTCTTCCACACCTTCAACGCGCTGGTCGATCAGGGCCGTCAGATCATTGTGTCTGCGGATAAATCGCCATCCGATCTTGAAGATATCGAAGAACGCCTGCGTTCGCGTCTGGGCTCTGGCCTTGTGGCCGATATTCACGCCACCACCTACGAGCTCCGTCTGGGCATCCTGGAGGCCAAGGCCGAGCGTCAGGGTGTCGAACTGCCCCAGCGTGTTATGGAATTCCTTGCCCACAAGATCACCGCCAACGTGCGTGAGCTCGAAGGCGCGCTTAACCGCGTGATTGCGCATTCCCAGCTGGTCGGTCGCGAGATCGGGCTGGAAATGGTTCAGGACATCCTCCACGACGTTCTGCGCGCGTCCGAGCGCCGGGTTTCGATCGAGGAAATCCAGAAACGCGTGGCCGAGCATTTCAACATCAAGGTGTCCGACATGCATTCCGCCCGCCGTGCGCGTGCGGTTGCCCGTCCGCGTCAGGTGGCAATGTATCTGTCCAAGCAGCTCACCACCCACTCGTTGCCGGAAATTGGCCGCAAGTTTGGCGGTCGTGACCACACCACGGTGATGCATGCCGTGCGCAAGATCGAAGAACTGCACGGAACGGATCCGTCGCTCTGCGAAGATATCGATCTTCTGCGTCGGATGCTCGAAAGCTGATTGCACGCAAAAGCCTGTCGAAACGTCGTTGTTCAAGATGAAATCCGCCGCGTTTTCCGGCGGATTTTGTTTTTGAATCAGCTGGATTCTTAGCTGCAATTTTATCGCCGAAACTGCGAGTCGCACGGTTTGCGCCGCTTTGCGCGTTCGGGGCGTATTTTTGTCCGCCGACTCCTTTTATTTGCTTGGGTTTAGGCCGTAAAAATCCTTCGATTTCCATGCCAGCATGTTATAATGCGATTTCCGCACCCGAAAGGGTGTGGGTCAGGTAAGAAAACTGATTAAAAATCAATTTGTTAAACGAATACTGACAGACGGATAGGACGGGCATGAAGCTGACCATCGAACGCGCGGCGCTGTTGAAATCGCTGACCCATGTTCAAAGCGTTGTTGAACGACGTAACACCATTCCGATTCTGTCCAATATTTTGCTCCGGGCAGAGAATGATCGTCTTGCGCTGACCGCGACCGATATGGACCTCGAAGTCATCGAAACCACGACGGCCGAGGTGTCCGAACCGGGCGCGACCACGACCCCTGCCCATACGCTTTATGAAATCGTGCGCAAGCTGCCCGAAGGCTCCCAGGTGCAAATCTCGCTTGAGCCGGGTGCAGGCCGTCTGACCCTTTCTGCCGGTCGTTCGAAGTTCAATCTTGCCGTTCTGCCGGTTGATGATTTCCCGGTGATGTCCGGTGGCGACCTTCCGGTCAGCTTCGGCCTGGCTGCGGCCGAACTGCGTGGCCTGATTGACCGTGCCGAGTTCGCGATCTCGACCGAGGAAACCCGTTACTACCTCAACGGGATTTATTTCCATGCCACCGACGCCGAAGGCACCAAAATCCTGCGCGCGGTTGCAACCGATGGTCACCGTTTGGCGCGCGTCGAGGCGCCGCTGCCTGATGGTGCGGAAAACATGCCGGGCGTCATCGTGCCGCGCAAAACTGTTGGTGAACTGCGTAAACTGATCGAGGAAACCGGCGAAGCCGTCGATATCGCGCTGTCGGATACCAAAATCCGCTTTGGCTTCGGCGATGCGGTGCTGACCTCCAAGCTGATTGACGGTACCTTCCCGGATTACGAACGCGTGATCCCGTCGGGCAACGACAAGACCCTTGATATCGAATGCAAGGCATTTGCCGATGCGGTCGACCGTGTGTCGGCGATCTCGATTGAAAAATCGCGTGCGGTGAAGGTTGTTCTGTCGGGCAATACCCTGACTCTTTCGGCCTCCAGCCCCGAACACGGCACCGCGTCCGAGGAGCTTGAAATCAACTACGACGCCGAGGATATCGAAATCGGCTTTAACTCGCGCTATCTGCTCGACATCGCCAAGCAGGTAAAGGGCGATACGCTTAACCTTCTGATGTCGGACGGATCCAGCCCGACCATTCTGCGTGACACCGACGACCTTTCGGCATTGTACGTTCTGATGCCGATGCGTGTTTGACGGTTAGTACGATCAAGCTGTGGCTGCTCTTGCCAATAACCTCATGCCAAAAGACGGGGTGTCGATGACAAGCCGTCTTGCTGTTTCCCGCATCCAGCTCAGCGAGTTTCGCTGTTACGAAGGCCTGCGACTGTCGCTCGACAGCTCGCCGGTTGTGCTGACGGGGCCAAACGGGGCGGGCAAGACCAACCTGCTTGAGGCGGTCTCGCTTCTGGCACCGGGCGGTGGATTGCGCCGGGCCAAGCTGGGCGAAATCGCCCGAAGCACCCCGCCAACCGCCAACGGCGCACTCCGGGCCTGGGCCGTGGCCGCAGATGTCGATACGCCGGATGGGGCGTTTCAATTGGGCACCGGGCTTGATCCGGCCGCCCTCGAACAGGGTCGCGAACGCCGTGCTGTGCGCATCGATGGGCAGGCCCAGCGTGGTCAGGCGGCCTTGGGCCGGGTTTGTGCTGCGGTCTGGCTGACGCCGCAAATGGATCGTTTGTTCCTTGATGGTCCGTCGGCCCGCAGGCGCTTTCTGGATCGGCTGGTTTATGGCCTTGATCCCGATCACAGCAGCCGCGTTGCCGCCTATGAGCATTCACTGCGCTCACGCGCCAAGCTGCTTAAGGAAGGCAAGGCTGACGATAAATGGCTGACCTCGATCGAGGATTCGATGGTGCGCCATGGCATTGCGGTTGCGGTCGCACGTGCAGAATTGCTTGAACGGTTGCGCCGTGCCGGGACTATGGCGATCGGACCATTTCCGGCCGCCCGTCTGGCGCTGACCGGGGACCTTGAAGACTGGCTGGAAAACCTGCCGGCGGTCGAGGTCGAAGATAAAATGCGGGCCGCATTGCGCGACGGACGGTCACGTGATGCGACCTATGGCGGGGCGGTGGTCGGCCCGCAACGCAGTGATCTGCTGGTTTGGCACGATGCAAAGGGCCAGTCGGCGGATCAATGTTCCACCGGGGAACAAAAGGCGTTGTTGCTGTCGATCATTATGGCCAATACCCGCCTGCAGACAAAGGCACGCGGGGCTGGCCCGTTACTGTTGCTTGATGAAGTGGTTGCGCATCTCGATGCAGAACGCCGCAGCCACTTGTTTGATGAAATCGTGGCGCTTGGCGTCCAGGCCTGGATGACAGGCACGGACCGGGCGCTGTTTGAAGGTTTGGACGGTCGTGCGCAATTCTTCCGCGTGGAAGATGCCACACTGACCCTTGAAACCACTTAGTGAATGCCGAGGTTCTGACCCTATGACCAACGAAACCGAAACGCCGAACACTGGTGAACAGTCGCAGGAGTATGGCGCAGAATCGATCAAGGTTCTTAAGGGCCTTGAAGCTGTGCGCAAACGTCCGGGCATGTATATCGGCGATACCGATGACGGTACCGGTTTGCACCATATGATCTACGAAGTCGTCGATAACGCAATCGACGAAGCCTTGGCCGGTCACTGCGATACCGTCTGGGTCCAGCTCAACGGTGATGGTTCTGCCACCATCCGCGATAACGGCCGTGGCATTCCGACCGACATGCACAAGGAAGAAGGCGTTTCCGCCGCCGAGGTCATCATGACCCAGCTGCATGCCGGCGGTAAGTTCGACCAGAATTCCTATAAGGTTTCCGGTGGTCTGCACGGCGTGGGCGTGTCGGTGGTGAACGCGCTGTCGACGCTGCTCAAGCTCCGCGTCTGGCGTAACGGCAAAGAACACTACATGGAGTTTTCCGGTGGGGACGCGATCAAGCCGCTTGAGGTTGTCGGTGATGCGCCGCTGACCGCGGATGGCACGCCGCTTTCGGGGACCGAAGTGACCTTCTACCCGGATGCCGAAATCTTCACGATGACCGATTTCGACCTGCCGACGCTGGAACATCGCCTGCGCGAACTGGCCTTCCTGAACTCGGGCGTGATCCTGACGCTGCGCGATGAACGCAGTGGTGAGCCGACCGAAATCAAACTGCATTACGAAGGCGGTATTCGCGCCTTTGTCGAATATCTTGACCGCAACAAGGCCCGTCAGATCGAAGAAGCCATTTGCATCGAAGGCGAAAAAGACGGCATCACCGTCGAAGTCGCCCTGCAATGGAATGACAGCTACCACGAAACCACGCTGTGCTTTACCAACAACATCCCGCAGCGTGATGGCGGGACGCACATGGCCGGTTTCCGTGCTGCTCTGACCCGACAGATCAACAGCTACGCCCAGGAAAGCGGCATCGCCAAAAAAGAAAAGGTTGCCCTTTCCGGTGATGATGCCCGTGAAGGCCTGTCTTGCGTGATTTCGGTCAAAGTGCCGGACCCGAAATTCTCGTCCCAGACCAAGGACAAGCTGGTCTCGTCCGAAGTCCGCCCAGTCGTTGAAAACATCGTCAATGACAAGCTTGCCCAGTGGCTTGAAGAACATCCGCAGGACGCGCGCAAGATCGTCACCAAGGTGGTCGAAGCGGCATCTGCCCGTGAAGCGGCCCGCAAGGCCCGCGAACTGACCCGCCGCAAGGGCGCGCTTGATATCTCGTCCCTGCCGGGCAAATTGGCCGACTGTCAGGAACGCGATGCGTCCAAAGCCGAACTGTTCATCGTGGAGGGTGATTCCGCAGGTGGTTCGGCCAAACAGGGCCGTGAACGTGGTTTCCAGGCGATCCTGCCGCTGCGCGGTAAGATCCTCAACGTCGAACGCGCGCGCTTTGACAAGATGCTTTCAAGTCAGGAAATCGGCACCCTGATTACCGCCATGGGCACCGGTATTGGCCGCGATGACTTCAATATCGAAAAGGCCCGCTACCACAAAATCATCATCATGACTGACGCCGACGTCGATGGTGCACATATCCGAACCCTGCTTCTGACCTTCTTCTATCGTCAGATGCCCGAACTGATCGAACGCGGCTATCTCTATATCGCACAGCCGCCGCTTTATCGCGCCAAACGCGGGAACTCGGTCCAGTATCTCAAGGACGACCGCGAGATGGAGCAATACCTGACCGCACAGGGCACCGAAGAAGCCGTGCTTACCCTTGCCGGTGGCCAACAGCTTGCCGGCCCAGATCTGGTCCGTGTGGTCGAATTGGCGCGTAAGGCCAAGGGCTTCCTGGAGCCGCTGTCGATCAAGCTTCCGATTTCGGTTCTCGAACAGGCAACCCTTGCTGGCGCGTTGAACCCGGCCTTGCTTGATGACGATGGCAAACGCGTTGAGGCGGCCGAAACGCTCGCCAAACATCTTGATACTCTTGAAGAAGACTATGATCGCGGCTGGCATGGCGAAGCACCGCTTGATGAAATCGTGCTCTGGCGCATGCTGCGCGGCGTTGAACAGCGTCACGTGATTGATGGCAACATCCTGCGCTCGGCCGAGGCCCGTGCAATTGCCGGTATCCTTGGCGAACTGCGCGAACTGTTTGAAAAGGGCGCTGAATTCGTGGCCAAGGACAAGACCTGGAAAATCAACGGCCCGGTCGATCTGGTCAATGCGGTGATGGAATATGGCCGCCGCGGCATTTCGGTCCAGCGTTATAAGGGCCTTGGTGAAATGAACCCGGATCAGCTTTGGGAAACCACGCTCGATCCGAACGTCCGTTCGCTCCTGCAGGTCAAAGTCGCCCACGCCGACGAGGCAGAGGAAGTCTTCTCGACCCTCATGGGCGACGTCGTCGAACCCCGCCGCGACTTCATTCAGTCGAACGCGCTTAAGGTCGCAAACCTCGACGTATAAGCGACCTTGACGTTGTAAGATCACGCCAAGAAAAACAAAGCCGGAGATGGGAAAACCATCTCCGGCTTTTTCTTTGGTGCGCCTCGCGTGCTAATTTTTGCACAGCGATTTTCAAATCAGAGCATCCCTTCGGACTTGGCCCAATCAAGCGCCCGGTCAAGCGCACGGCCCAGGCGGGCGTGGATTTCACGCACGTCATCCTCGGTCACGATCAGCGGTGGGCAGAGTGCGACCGTGTCATAGACGTTGCGGCAAATAAGCCCTTCCTCGGCGGCAAGGGCCACGACCTTGGCGGCAACCGTGCCCGGTTTGCCAAACGGCTGTTTGGTTTTTTTGTCTGCCATTTCCAGACCCGCAATCAGGCCGACACCGCGAATTTCGCCGATCAACGGATGATCGGCAAAGGCGCGCAAACCATCCTGGAACATCGGCTCCAGGCGTTTGGCATTGCCCATCAAATCGCGTTCTTCGATGATATTGAGGTTTTCCAGACCAACCGCACAGGCAACCGGATGTCCGGTGCCGGTAAAGCCGTGGCCGAAATTGCCAAGCTTGGCGGTGTTGTCGGCAATCGCGTTATAGACCTTGTCATTCACCACAATCGCGGCAAGCGGCATGTAGGACGAGGTCAGCTGTTTGGATGTCACCAGAATGTCCGGCGTGAAGCCATATTTTTCACAGCCAAAACGGGCACCAGTCCGGCCGAAACCGTTAATGACTTCGTCGGAAACGACCAGAATGTCGTACTTGTGGCAGATTTCAACCACACCCGGCCAGTAACCTTCCGGCGGCGTCATCACACCACCTGCACCCATCACCGGTTCGCCAATAAAGGCCGCGATGGTTTCCGGGCCTTCGGCAAGGATGGTGTCTTCAAGTTCCTTTAAAAGGCGCGCGGTGAATTCGCTCTCGGACTCGCCCTCTTCGCCATAACGCCAGAAATGCGGGCAGCTCAGATGCGTCACCGGAATGGCCGGAAGGTCAAAGTCCTTCTGGTTGCCGGCAAGCCCGGTCAGCGAGCCCGATGCAATCGTAATCCCGTGATAGGCCTTGGTGCGCGACAGGAACTTCTTCTTTTCCGGACGGCCCAAACCGTTATTGAGGAACCAGGCCATCTTGACGACGGTGTCGTTGGCTTCCGACCCGGAATTGGTAAAGAACACGCGGTTCAGGCCTTCGGGCGTCATTTCCACCAGCTTTTCGGCCAGACGGATCGATGGCTCGTGCGCCTTGTGCGCAAAGCTGTGGTAATAGGGCAGGCGTTTAAGCTGCGCATAGGCGGCATCGGCCAGACGGGTTTCAGAAAAACCAACCGCAACCGACCAAAGCCCGGCAAGACCTTCGATATATTCCTTGCCTTCGCTGTCGGTGACGCGGGCGCCATTGCCCTCGGCCATGATCATCGGGCCCTTTTCTTCGTGCAGTCGCATATTGGTGTATGGATGCATCGAATGTGCGATGTCGGACATGTGGAGCGAATTCGGCCGATGGTTCATGTGAAACTCCCGTTCTGATGATGAGGCCCTGATATGGGGCGGCCATTTTGTTCTGCAGTATATGCGGTTGCGATCAAACCCGCCATTGGTGGCTGATGCGGGTCAGTTTCTCTCAAGTGCGGGTATTTTTGCGCCCAAATAACCCGAAAGAAAAGATGTCAGCGACGTGGTCAGTGATGGTGTCAGATATCCACCCTCTTGCACAATAACCGTCGGATAGCCCGCCGCAGCAATTTTTTCACCGGCACGACGCAGTCCGTCCCAACTTACTTTCATGCCAAGCAACGGGTCATCTTCGTGGGTATCAAGCCCAAGGCTGAGAACCAGCGCACCGGGATTGAATTGGGCAATACGGTCAAGGGCGGTGTCAATCGCGGCAAGCCATGCTGCGTCTGTGGTGGTGCGAGGCAGGGGCAGATTAAGATTATATCCGTCGCCGTTCCCTGTGCCGGTCTCGTGGGCAAAGCCGGTAAAGAACGGGTAATAGTCCGTGGGGTCGGCATGGATGGAGGCGGTCAGGACATCGCCCCGATCATAAAAGATATCCTGCGTGCCGTTGCCATGATGGACATCGATATCAAATATCGCGACGCGATCATGTGCGGTGCGCAGGCGTGCAGCCGCAATGGCGGCATTATTCAAAAGGCAATGACCGGCGGCAATTTCGGCACTGGTGTGATGGCCCGCCGGCCGACACAGCGCATAGGCCTTGTCATCGCCCGCCAGCACAGCATCGGTTGCGGCAATGGCGCAATCGGCGGCACGGAGGGCCGCCTGCCAGCTATTCTGGCCAATCGGGGCCGACGTATCGCCCATATGCCAGCCCGCCCGGGCCAGAATGGTGTGCGGATAGGATGATGTTGCGGCACGCGGAAAGACGTTGGGCACGACTTCCGGGCCCGCATCGGGCTGTTTTTGCCATTCATCCCACGCCGTTTCGAGGAACTTTAAGAACCGCTTGGTATGAACGGTTTCAAGGGCTGCCATCGGGGCGCGTCCGGGCTCGGTTACCGACAGGGAAAGCGCATCAAGACCAGCCAGCAAAAGCTTGGCGCGTTCGGCCTGTTCGGCATTGCGCTGGATCTTGCCATAGGTCAGCCGAAAAATCGGATCGTGTGTTTCGGTCTCTGGGGCGTAGAAGCATTTCATGTCGACGTTTTGCCTTCTTCCAGAAGGCGGAACTGATCGATCACGATGCGTTGCGCCTCCGAAATGTGGTAGCGGATCGCCGAAACGGCCTTGGTGGCATCGCGTGCCCGTAGGGCTTCAAGAATCGGTTCGTGTGTTTCTGCAATGCGGGTCGGATCGTCATATAACTGCCCGATCAGCATGATGCTGAACTCGGTTTCTATGGCGACCTGTTCGAACACCTGCAGGAATTTCGGGTTGTCGCTGCCAGTACACATCAGCCGGTGAAACTGCATGTCGGCCTCGACCTGGGTGAAAATATCAGCCTCTTCGGTGGCAACCCGGTGAAGCTCGGCCACCTGTGCGCTCAGGGCTTCCTCGATCTCGTCGTTCCAGTTCTGCACCAGACGTTCGACCACGGCCGTCTCAATCGCCAGTCGCAACTCATACAGATCATTGAGCGCCTTTATCGAAATCTGACGCACAAAAAATCCCCGGTTCGGCTCGGACCTCACCAGTCCCGAACTTTCAAGCAACCTCGCCGCTTCACGGACCGGTGCCCGGCTGACCCCCAATTCGCGGGCAACAACCGATTCGGATAGCCGCGCACCCGGTGCGAGCTTTCCGCTGACGATTGCTTTGCTCAGCAACTTGGCAACCCGCTGGACGAGCCCTTCACGGTCAATCTGTTGGAAGCCGGAGGACGGCTGTGTCTGTGTCATATGTAAGCCCGCAGAAGGTGGATTTGAATTCTTTGAATTAAGCCCGCAACAGACGCCAAAGAAAGATGCATGACTCCGGTCAGTCTAGGCAACGAATTGTAGATTGTCGACAATTTACTTGACTGCGCCGGGATCATCCCGCAGCCTTGAAGCAATCAAAAAAGCGACATAACGAAAGGGCGGCATTAATGCGCGATGCTAAGAGTGATCAGTCGATATCCGAAATCCGCCGCGATCTGGCTGCGGCCTATCGGTTGATCGCGCTCGAGGGCATGGATGACGGCATCTACACCCATATTTCCGCACGGCTCCCGTCCGGACCGGGGGGCGAGCAACGCTTTCTGCTCAATCCGTTCGGTCTGCGGTTTGACGAAGTCACCGCGGCCAATCTGGTAACCGTCGATGAAACCGGTGCCGTGATTGACGACCCCTATGGTGCGGGGGTGAATGCCGCTGGCTTTACCATCCATTCGGCCGTTCACATGGCGCGCCACGATGCGGTTTGTGTGCTCCATACCCACACGGTGGCGGGTGTGGCGGTTTCATCAAATCAGGAAGGACTGCTGCCGCTCAATCAATGGTCGGCACAGTTTTACGACCGGATTGCCTTCCACGACTACGAAGGCATTGCGCTTAATCTTGAGGAACGCGCCCGCATTGTTGCCGATCTCGGCGACAAATCGGTGATGTTGCTGCGCAATCACGGAACGTTGCTTTTGGGCCGCTCGGTGGCCGAGGCGGTCAAGCTGGCCTTGAACCTTGAACGGTCCTGCAAGGCGCAGGTTGCCGCGCTGGGGATGGGCCTGACCCCGGTTGTGCTCGGCCATGACGTTGCCGAACATACGGCCTCCCAATACCAGTCGATGTACGATTCTTATGAACAAAAGGGCAAACCAGACCCGGAATGGGCCGCCCAACTGCGCCGGCTTGATGCCAGCGCCCCGGGTTACCTCGGGTAACCTGTGCACCTGGGTCACGCCTGTGGCCTTTGGCTAAACAAAACGTGGTAACACCAATAAAAACAAGAACCTAAATGCAAAACACAATCAGGGAATGCTATGAAATATTTAAAGGTGACTACTTTTCTCATCGCCGCCGCCCTGGCCTCGCCAGTGGCGGCACAGGAAGCTGGCGGTCGGCTTGATATCGTTGTTCAGCCCGAACCACCGGGACTGATGCTCGGCCTCGTGCAAAACGGCCCGACCCAGCTTGTCGCAGGCGATATCTATGAAAGCCTGCTGCGCTATGACAGCGACCTGACCCCGATGCCGAGCCTGGCCAAAAGCTGGGAAATCTCCGACGACGGTCTGACCTACACCTTCAAGCTTAATGAAGGTGTCAAATGGCATGACGGCGAAGATTTCACCGCCGATGACGTTGTCTTTTCCGCGGACGTTTTCCTGCGTGAAACCCATGCGCGTCTGCGTGCGTCGCTGGCCTATGTCGAAAGCATCACCGCCCCGGATCCGATGACGGTTGTCTTCAAACTCAAAGAACCGTTTGGTCCGTTCATCAACGCCTTTGAAAACGGCACCATGCCAATCGTGCCCAAGCACATCTACGAAGGTACTGACTTCGCCAACAACCCGGCGAACGCCACCCCGATTGGCACGGGTCCGTTCAAGTTCAAGGAATGGGTCAAGGGCAGCCACATTCATCTCGTCAAGAACGAGGACTACTATGTCGATGGCCTGCCCTATCTCGATGAAGTCTTTTACCGTGTGATCCCGGATGCTGCGGCGCGTGCGGTGGCGTTTGAAACCGGCGAAGTTGATGTTCTGCCGGGCGGTTCAGTTGAAAACTGGGATATCCCGCGTTTGGCCGAAATGGATGGTGTGTGTGTCACCGAAAAGGGCTGGGAATTCCTCGCGCCGCTGGCTTGGATGTGGCTTAACAACCGCGAAGGTCCGACCGCCAACGAGAAGTTCCGTCAGGCTGTCATGTACGCCATGGATCGTGAATTCATGCGCGATGTGGTCTGGAACGGCTTTGGCAAGGTTGCGACCGGCCCGATTGCGTCGAGCACCAATTTCTATTCCGATGACGTGACCATTTATGATCACAACCCGGACAAGGCCAAGGAACTTCTGGCCGAGATGGGTTATGACGGTGAGCCGGTCAGCATCCTGCCGCTGCCATATGGCGAAACCTGGCAACGCTGGGCCGAGGCCGTCCGTCAGAATCTCAGCGAAGTCGGCATCAATGTCGAAATCGACAGTGCCGATGTCGCGGGCTGGAACGAAAAAACGTCCCAGTGGGATTACGACATGGCCTTCACCTATCTCTATCAGTACGGTGATCCGGCCCTTGGTGTTTCGCGCAACTATACCGCCGATCGCATCAAGAAAGGCAGCCCGTGGAACAATGTCGAAGGCTATGAAAACCTGGCACTCGATGAAAAATGGGCCGCTGCTGCGACGATGGTAACACCCGAAGAACGCGAAGCAGCCTATGCCGAAATCCAGAAGGAAATCGTCGATGACGTTCCTGTCGCCTGGATGCAGGAACTGACCTTCCCGACGATCTACCGTTGCAACGTCAATGATCTGGTGACCACGGCCATCGGTGTGAATGACGGTCCGCGTAACGCCTGGATCAAGAAGTAACATTGTGGGCGGACCGGTTGCCGGTCCGCCCCCTTCTTTTCCTGATTGCCCGCGTTCAGGCGGGATTTCAATTACGGGATGCAACGGGGACCTATGACCATATTCGCTGTCGTGGTGTCGCGGCTATCCAAGGCTATTCTGACCTTGCTGGCCATTGCGATTCTGAACTTTTTCCTCATCCATGCCGCGCCGGGTGACCCGGCTGTCGTGCTGGCCGGTGAAGCCGGTGCCGCTGACGAACAGATGATCGAACAGCTGCGCGAACGCTTTGGCCTTGATCAGCCGCTTTATGTCCAGCTTGGCAAATATGTCGCCGGTATTGTGCAACTTGATCTTGGCTATTCCTTCCGCCAGGGCGCACCTGTGGCCGAACTCATTGCCGATCGGTTGCCGGCAACCTTGCTGCTGACATTAACCGCCTTTGTCGTGTCGCTGGTGTTGGGCATCGCCTTTGGGGTTGCCGCCGCTGCACGTGTTGGTAAGCCGTCTGATACCGTCCTGACCACGATGGCGCTTTTATTCTATGCAACGCCGCTATATTGGCTAGCCCTTATGGCGGTTCTGGTGTTTTCCGTATGGTTTGGATGGCTGCCGGGCTTTGGCTATGAAACAGTCGGGGCGAACTATACTGGTCTGGAGCGCGTCCTTGATATTGGCAGCCACCTGATCTTGCCAGCCCTGACACTGGGTCTGTTCTTTACTGCGGTCTATATGCGCATGGCGCGTGCCTCGATGCTTGAAGTCTCGCAGCTTGATTTCGTCAAAACCGCCAAGGCCAAGGGCCTGTCGGATGCGGTCATTCGCCGTCGTCACATCCTGCGCAACGCCATTTTGCCGGTGGTGACCCTGGCCGGCTTGCAGGCCGGTCAACTTGTCGGCGGGGCAGTTCTGACCGAAACGGTCTTTGCTTGGCCCGGTATTGGACGCCTGATGTTCGAAAGCCTGGCTGCACGTGACTACAACACGATTTTGGGCGTGTTCCTTGTCTCGGCGGCCATGGTCATCCTGTTCAACATCGTGACCGACATTGTCTATCGCATTGTCGATCCCCGTATCGGAGCCCGTAGCTGACATGTGGAAACGTTTCAGAAGCAATATGGGCGCCATGATCGGTGTCGTCTTGCTGATCTCCGTGATCGTCATCGCCCTGATCGCCCCCTTGATCTTCTCCGATGGGCCTTGGCAGATGGTTCAACGCCCGTTCCTGGCACCTTTCGCCGTTGATGGTTTGCCCTTGGGCACAGATACACTGGGCCGTAATGTGGCAGCCCAACTGGCCTATGGCGCGCGGGTTTCCCTTCTGGTCGGGCTGGTTTCGACCGTGGTTGCCTTGCTGATCGGTGTGCCGTTGGGCGCCTTGGCCGGGTTCTATGGTGGCTATGTCGATGAAGGTGCGATGCGCTTCACCGAGTTTTTCCAGACCATCCCGAACTTCGCGCTCGCCATCGTGCTGGTGGCGATCTTTGAACCAACATTGACCTCCATCACCATTGCGATTGCCATTGTCAGTTGGCCGCCCGTCGCCCGTCTTGTCCGTGCCGAAGTGATGTCGGTGCGCACGCGTGAATTTGTCGATGCGGCGCGTCTGGCGGGGCTTTCAAAACCGCGCATCCTGATCCAGCAGGTGCTGCCAAACACCGTCTCGCCAATCATTGTCATGGCATCGCTGATGGTCGCGACTGCGATCCTGCTTGAAAGCTCGCTCTCGTTCCTGGGGCTTGGCGATCCAAACGCGATGTCATGGGGCTATATGATCGGGGCTGCCCGTACTGTCATCCGCACAAGCTGGTGGCTCAGCTTCTTCCCTGGCATTGCCATCGTGATCACCGTTTTGGCGCTCAACCTGATCGGTGAGGGGCTCAATGATGCCTTCAATCCGCATCTGTCGCGAAAGGGCAAAGCATGAGTGCGACACTGACAATTGAACGGCTGACAATCGGCCTGCCCGAGGGTGCAGATCGCCCCTTCGCGGTCGAAAATGTCAGCTTTGACATCGACAAGGGACAGATCCTTTGCGTGGTGGGCGAATCCGGCTCTGGCAAGTCAATGACGGCCAATGCCCTGATGGGGCTGCTGCCCCAGGGGGTAGAGGTCAAATCAGGCCGGGCCATGTTCGAAGCCCGCGATGTCCTGCGCCTGCCCGAAGTTGAAAAGCAGGCCCTGCGCGGTGCCCAGATCGCCATGATCTTTCAGGAACCGATGACCGCACTCAACCCGTTGATGCGCATCGGTGATCAGATTTCCGAGGTGTTCGCGGCACACGGTCTTTATACCCAATCCGAACGCCGCAAACGCGCATTGGACCTTGTCCGCGAAGTCGGGCTTCCCGATCCGGAAAAAATCATCCGCGCCTATCCGTTCCAGCTTTCAGGTGGGCAACGCCAACGCGCGATGATTGCCATGGCATTGGCGTTGGAGCCCAAACTCCTGATCGCCGATGAACCGACAACCGCCCTTGATGTCACCACCCAGGCACAGATCCTGAAGCTTATTCTCGATCTGCGCAAAAAGCGCGGCATGGCCGTGATGTTCATCACCCATGACTTTGGTGTGGTCGCCGAAATTGCCGATCAGGTGATTGTCATGCGCGAAGGCAAGGTTGTTGAACGCGGTGATGCGGCATCGGTTCTTGATAACCCACAGCACGACTATACCAAACGTCTGCTCGATGCCATTCCGACCGGAAAACTTCCGGAGGCACGCGAACTGAGCAATACACCGGCGCTTGAAATCAAAAACCTGCGCAAAACTTTCCGGACGGGTGGTGGCTTGTTCAAACCCGTACGTGAAGTTCATGCGGTCGATGATGTCTCGCTTACGGTGGCCCGCGGCGAGGTGCTGGGGCTTGTCGGCGAGTCCGGGTCGGGCAAGTCGACATTGGGTCGCACGGCAGTTCGGCTGGTGACGCCGGATGGTGGTCACGTCATGGTTGGCGGCGTTGATCTGGCCGCACTGTCCGAGGAAGAACTCCGCCGTCAGCGCAACAAGGTCCAGATGGTTTTTCAGGATCCCTATGCCTCGCTTAATCCGCGCCAACGGATCATGAGTGCGCTGACAGATGGGCCGATCAACCGTGGCGTGCCCAAGGAAAAGGCCCAAGCCAAGGCAAAGGAACTGCTCGAAATCGTTGGCCTGGGTGCCGATGCCGCCATGCGCTATCCGCACGAGTTTTCCGGCGGGCAACGTCAACGCATCGGGATTGCCCGCGCACTTGCCATGGAACCGGAACTGATCATTGCCGATGAAGCTGTGTCTGCACTTGATGTGTCGATCCAGGCACAGGTGCTTGATCTGCTGCGCGATTTGCGCGAACGCCTGTCTTTGTCGATCCTGTTCATCACCCATGATTTGCGGGTCGCGGCACAGCTGTGTGATCGCATTGCAGTGATGCAAAAGGGCAAGCTGGTTGAAATTGGCCGGGTCGATGAAATCTTCCTGTCGCCCAAACAGGAATATACCCGTCAACTTCTCGCCGCCGTTCCCGGTGCGGACTGGGCCCAAACCGAAGAAGTGCCAGCATGATTGGCGTTCTGTCTTGTAGCAAAATCGATTTGCGGGGCATTTACGGCCCGCATTTTGATGCCCTGGCACCCGAACTGGACCTGCGCCTGCCCGGCGAGATCGACCGGCCCGAAGATGTCAGTTTCATGGTCACCTTTGTCCCGGCACCGGACGCCTTTACGCGCTATCCGAATTTGCGTGCGATCTATTCGGTGGGGGCCGGTATTGATGCCATCATGGCGTGCCCGTCCTTGCCGCCGGGTGTGCCGATCCATCGGGTCGAAGACCCGGATCAGGCGCTTCAGATGGCCGGTTTCGCCACCTTCCATGTGCTTTGGCACCATCGCAATATGGGCAATCTTCTTGCCAATCAGAAAATCGGACACTGGGAACGCCAGCTGACCGGGCTATCACCGCGTGCACGGCGCATTGGTGTTCTGGGCTTTGGTCTGATGGGGCGTGCGGTCGCAAGGGCACTGGTGGCCTTGGGCTACCCGGTCGCAAGCTATTCCCGTTCGGCCCCAAAGGCACCCGAAGACGGGGTAACGCATTATCGTGATGGGGCGTTTGATGATTTTCTCGCCCAAAGCGACATTCTGATCAATGTGTTGCCGCTCACCGATCAGACCAAGGGACTTTTGGGTGCCGAAAATCTGGCAAAACTGCCCGATGGTGCCGCCCTGATCCATCTTGGTCGCGGCGGGCAGGTCGATGAAACCGCCCTTGTTGATGCCCTTGATCGTGGGCATTTGTCGGGCGCGTCGCTCGATGTGTTTGAAACCGAACCCCTGCCGGCCGGACATCCGCTTTGGCACCATCCCAAGGTTTTCGTCACCCCCCATGTCGCCAGCATTTGCGAACCAAGGGCGACCGTTCTGTCCATCCGCCGGAACCAGCTTCAGTCCGAGCCGATGACAGCTTAACCCAAACCCATAAGGTAGCGCCCCACATGACCATCGATCCGAATTCCCTGTCTGCCCGCGAACTGGCCCGCCGCATCAAAAGCCGGGAAATGCGCGCCACCTCGGTCATTCGCCAAATGCTTGATCGTGTGGCGCGGGTCAATCCGGCTATCAACGCCATCGTTCAGGATTGTGCAGATGACGCCATGCAAGAGGCAGAGCTGCTTGATGCCCGCATCGAGGCCGGGGACGCGGTCGGTCCCTTGGCTGGCATCCCTGTCACGATCAAGGTCATCTCCGATCAGGCGGGCTATGCCACCACCAATGGCACGACGCTGGCCGCCGATCTGATCGCAACCCAAGACAGCCCGTTTTTGCGCAACATGCGCAGCAAGGGCGCGATTGTGATTGGCCGCACCAATACACCGGCCTTTTCCTATCGCTGGTTTACCTCCAACAAGGTGCATGGCACGACGCTTAATCCCCATAACCCGGCCCTCACATCGGGTGGATCCTCCGGCGGGGCCGGGGCGGCCACATCGTCCGGATTGGGTCATATCGGTCATGGAACGGATATCGCGGGCTCGGTGCGCTATCCGGCCTATGCCTGCGGCATTCAGGGATTGCGCCCCACCCATGGCCGCATCCCGATGTTTAACCAGACCGGCGGTGATCGTCCGATTGGCGCGCAACTGATGGCGGTATCAGGACCGCTGGCGCGCAGGGTTGATGACCTTAGGCTCGGGCTTGAGGGCATGGCGGGCTATTCCCCCGATGATCCCTGGAGCGTGCCGATGCCGCTTCGCGGCCCCGATTTTGCCAAGCGTGTTGCCCTTGTCACCCATCCCGGCGGGATTGATACCGATCCGCGCATACTGGCCGATCTGGAACGTGCCGCCGAGATTTTCCGCGCCGCTGGCTGGACCGTGGAAATCCCGGAAATCCCCGAAATTCGCGAGGCCGTCGATCTTCAGATCGACCTTTGGCTTTCGGATGATCACGAAGCCAAACTGAAAGCCGCCCGGGCCGAAGACGATCCGGGCGCGATTGCCCTTCTCGAACATTATGCTGATCGCGCCGCAGCGATTGATAAGGACACGTTTAGTAAGCTCTTTCTCCGCCGCTCGGCCCTGATCCGCGACTGGCGGGCGTTCCTTGAAGATTATCCGGTCGTCCTGATGCCGGTTTCGGCCGAGCTGCCATTTCGCAAGGACGAGGACCTTGAAGGTCCCGCAACCCTGACCCGCCTGTGGAACGCGCAATTGCCGCAAATCGCAATCCCGCTGCTGGGCCTTCCGGCGATCTCGATCTGCTCGGGTGTCGAAAACAATATCCCCTCGGGTGTTCAACTCATCGCGGCCCCCTGGCGCGAAGACATTTGCCTGACCGCTGGCGAGGTGCTTGAACAGGGCTTCGGTCTGCCACAAATGACGCTGTGATTACTGTTCGTCTAAATTGCTGTTTAAGTAATCAACTAATTTAGCTTAAGGCGAATATGCAAAAGCCAAAGGTGATGTAACTTTCATCTTTGGCTTTGCTTTTGGCATGTGATGCTGTCACCGGCTTTTTCTGCCAGACGCCAGATTCTCGATCAGGGTCGTTTGACGATCCAGGCACCGTCGAAGGTCAAAGTGATTAAGGATTGTCTTGCGGGCCCGTTCACGCAGGGGTGTCAGCTCGTCACGATGGGCAAGGCAAAACGCCATCTTCATCGCCAGCGCATCGCTGTCCCAGAAATCGGTCAGAAATCCGTTCTGTCGATCGCGGATCATGTCATAGCAGGGACCAGTGTCCGAGGCAATCACAGGCGCACCACACGCCATGGCTTCCAGTACCGACCAGGACAAAACAAACGGATATGTCAGGTAAACATGCAACGAACTGATCTGGTACATCCGGATCAGTTGGTCATGGGGGATCTGGCCCAGAAAGTGGATGCGTGACGGATCGATTTGCGTTTCTGCCATCATCACATCACGCCACGTTCGCCCGTCCTTGCGCGCCTGTCCGTAACTGACGCCATCGCCCCCGGCGATCACGAACTGGGCATCGGGGTTTTGCTGGGCCAGTGTGGCGGCGGCACGCATAAAGGTCGGAAACCCGCGATAGGGTTCAAGATCGCGCGCGACATAGGTAATCACCTGATCACGCGCGGTCAGCACCCGCCCATCGGGCAAGGTCAGACTGGCGTTTGGATTTGGTTGGCAGCGGTGGGTATCAATCCCGTCATGGCAAACGCCGATCTTGTGGTGATAGGCCGCCGGAAATGCCGATTTCTGCCATTTGGTCGGGCTGATCGCGGCATCAAGCTGATCCAGTGTCGTCAGTTGGGCCGCATTGCGCACCCGAAGTTGGGCGCGTTTCGCCAATGTGATTTCATCATCGGGATCAAAGCCCACGTCGCGCCCGGTGGCGTGATAATAATGTTCACAATAACCGATCAGGGGTGTTTTGGGCATAACGTCGCGGGCAAACATCATGCTGCCCCAACCAATATGGCCGTAAACAATGTCCGGTGCGCCTTCTTCGCGCACAAGGCTTTCAAGGGTTCTGGCGGCCTTAAGTCCCACATCCTGATGATATTGCGCAAACGGTATGGCAGGCGGTGGGGCTGTGACAGGCTGGCGGAGTGTCCGGATGCCGGGCAGGCGCACATTCATTGCTTCGCACAGGAAGGAAACCTGCCATCCGGCATCGGCCAGATGGCAGGCAAGATGTACAAACTGTCCCGGTCCATGACGATGAACGAGGACAATCTTCATCGTCTGTTTCGTGCCTCCTGCACGGCGACGGACCCATTGATGGGAACACCCCCGTACCTGAGCGTCTGTGTCCAGAATTCTTCCAGTCTGCGCAACGTACGCAGCGCTGTTTCCATCTCCTGCTGGTCTTCAAGATTGTTGGTCAGGGCGTCGTGATATTCTTCGTGGAATTCGTGCAATGCCTGACAGAGTTCATGGCCCTTTTTGGTCAATTTCAAACGGGCAGAACGCCTGTCCCGCGCCATGACCTGACGTTCGACATAGCCCGATTCCGCGAGCTGTTTAAGATTATAAGACGCGTTTGAACCCATATAGTGGCCACGATCAAGAAGATCGCGCACCGAGAGTTCGTCTTCGCCAATGGTAAAAAGCAGCGCCACTTGCGCCGGGCTGATGTCATCCTTTCCGAGTCGAATGAGATCTACCCGTAACAAATCCGCAAACCGCCGATAGATCCGCTCGACGGTATTTGCCAGTTCAAGATGAGTGACGGTCATGAGTTTCGATCCGTTATCTGGTCCCAAGCGAGAGTTGATGCCAAGGCGCAATTGCCCTGACACAAATTTCGTATTGGGGAAGATAACAAGACGTTGTTCTTGAACAATTTTTCCGAACGCCTCTTTCTTCCCGCAGGTTTGCTCGTTGTACGGAAGTAATTCGAAAGTATTTTTATTTTTGAATTACTTCCGTTGTTAATGTTTTTACATTGACTAATCATCAACATGAGATCGACATATTTAATTTTATTGTAGATCATCCTGTCATCGCAACTATGTGATTAGATTGCGGAAAAACTATGACTTTTGCTTAATTGGATGATTTTCGATGCAATTTCGCCGCAAAAAGCTGGCAAAACCGGTGGATTCGCCTGTGAATTCGCACGCGAATTCGAAGGAAGCCCGGCCCGAACTTGATGCAAGATCGGTCATTCGCGAGGCCCGCTTTACGTTCGTGCGCGGGCTTGGATGGGCCGGTGTCATGAGCGGCTTCATCAATATCCTTCAACTTACCGTGCCGCTGTTCATGCTTCAGGTGCATGACCGCGTGATCAACAGTCAAAGCACCGATACCCTGCTTTTGCTTCTGGTGATCGCGGTCTGTGCGATCATTCTGTATGGCATCCTTGATTTCGTGCGCGCACTTGTCTTTCAGGAAATGGCAAAGTCGCTTTTGCGCCGGTTGAACCTGCCGGCAATTTCGGCGGCCATGCGTGTGGCACTTGAAAAAGGATCGCTGCACGGCACCCAGGTCCTGCGCGACCTTTCTGATCTGCGCAACTTCATCACCGGCACCACCATCGCCGCTCCGCTTGAAGCGATCTGGTCGCCGATTTTCCTTTTCGTGATGTTTGCCCTGCATCCCTATTACGGGATTGCCGGGCTGGTGGCGGTTTTGACCCTGATTGGGTTAAGCCTGCTCGGTGATGTGATGGTCCGTCAGGTCACCAAGGAAGGAACAGACGCCAATCTGCGCAATATCGGCGATATCGGATCGACGGTTTCAAACGCCGAAGTGATCGAGGCAATGGGCATGATGCCAGCCCTCGCCCTGCGCTGGCGTCAGGCACAAATCCACGCCAGCGAATTGCTTGATGTCGGCAACGTGCGCAGCAAGGGCATGTATTCCATCACCCGCTCTGCCCGGTTTGGCATGCAGATCATTGTGCTGGCCATGGGGGCCTACCTTGTCATTCAGGGCGAAACCACGCCGGGTGCCATGATCGGCGGGACCGTGATCATGGGGCGGCTGTTGCTGCCGTTTGATAATGTCACCCGCGACTGGCGGGCATGGGTCGGGGCGTTTTCATCGTGGAAACGCATTCGATTGATGCTCGAAGAAAGCCAGTCCGAACGCGAAATCAAACCAACCCCGCGTTCCGAAGGTCCGCTGGTTGTCGATAATCTGGTCTATGCCGTCCCGGGCTCAAATGTGCCGGTGCTGCGCGGGATCAGTTTCGAACTGTCGCCGGGCGATATATTGGGTGTGGTCGGGCCGTCTGCGGCCGGGAAATCAACCCTTTCAAGATTGCTGGTCGGCACGGCAAAGCCTGCGACGGGCGGTGTCTATCTTGACGGGCATAATGCCTATCTCTGGGAGCGCGGATCATTTGGCGACATGGTCGGCTATCTGCCGCAATCGGTATCGCTTCTGAACGGTACCATCCGCGACAATATAAGCCGCATGCGCGACGCAAGCCCGCGCAAGGTGATCGAGGCTGCCCGTGCGGCCGGTGTGCATGAAATGATCGGGCGATTGCCGCTGGGCTATGACACGCCGATTGGTGCCGGCCGACATACCCTGTCTGGCGGGCAGCAACAGCGCATTGCTTTGGCGCGCGCGCTTTATGGCTGGCCGCGCCTCTTGGTGCTTGATGAACCCAATGCCAACCTGGATGCCGAGGGCGAAGCATCCCTTATCCGTGCTGTGCGCCAGGCTGCGGATTCCGGTGCAATGGTGGTGCTGATCGCGCACCGTCAAAGCATCATGCAATATGCCAACAAGCTTTTGGTGATGCAGGACGGACGGGTCAAACAGTTCGGCGAACGAACAGACGTGATTCGCAATCTGTCCAATGAAAGCGACGACATCAAAAGCCTCCCCCCGGTAAAGCGTAAACATGAAAACGGAGGTGCGGCATGACCCGTGTCATTAATCTTGAAGGCGGTGGCGCGGCACTCCCGGCCGAAGAACCGCAAGTCGCCTGGCACCAGATCCTCTCGGAAGAACGCGAAGCATCGCGCCAAAGCCTGCGCAAGCCGATCCTGGCCGGATTGTTCGTCATTGTGCTGGGGTTTGGCGGGTTTCTGACCTGGGGCTTTACCGCCGAACTCGATAGCGCGGCTGTTGCGACCGGCTCGGTGATTGTCGATTCGAAAAAGAAAGTCGTTAATCACTATGAGGGCGGCATCCTCAAACAGCTTCTGGTCGAGGAAGGCGAAAAAGTCACCGCGGGCCAGACCCTTGCCCTTCTTGATGGCACACGTAGCGAGTCGGAGCTCGGCCAGTTGCGCGGTGAACGGTTTGGTCTGATGGCCAAGCTTGCCCGGTTGCGCGCCGAACAGCGCGGCCAGGAAAACATCACCTTCCCACAGGAACTTCTCGCCAGTGACGAGGCCTATGTCGCCGATATCCTCAGCGATGAAAAACGCCTGTTTGCCAAGCGCAAGGAAGTCTATGCCGCCAAACGTGATGCCCAGGCCAAACAGATCGAACAGTTCGAGGCCGAAGCCGAAGCACTGGTCTCACAGATCAAAGCCCGCACACGTCAGGAAAAGCTCGTCGCCGAACAGCTTGCGGGGATTCGCCAACTGGCCGAAAAGGGCTTCGCCACCCGCACCCAACTGGTCGAGATTGAAAATAACTGGTCGGATCTGGTCGGTGATATGGGCGAATTCAAAGCCCAGCGTGCCGCCGCCCAACAGCAAAAGGCCGAAGCCGAGATCAATCTCGCCTCGATTGAAATGGAATGGCAAAGCGATATCGCAACGGAAATTCAGGAAGCCCAGCTTGCCTTGAACGACGTCACCCAACGTATCCGCGCAAGTCAGGACGTGCTTGATCGCCTCGAAGTGCGTGCACCCCAGGCCGGAACGGTTGCCAACATCCAGATCAGAACCCCCGGCGGTGTGATCAGTCCGGCCGAACCGATCATGGATATCATCCCCGAAGATGAGCCACTGGTGATCGAAGCACGGATCAACCGACAGGATATCGACTCGGTCCAGGTCGGATCAAAGGCGCAAATTCGCCTGACCGCCTATAGTCAGCGTCGACTGGCCCCCCTGAATGGTGAGGTAAGCTATGTTGCCGCTGACCAGACCGTCGATGAACAGCGCGATGCGTCTTACTATATCGTGCGGGCGGCGATTGATCCGGCCGAACTGGCAAAACATGATGACATCAATCTGCGTCCGGGCATGCCAGCCAACATTCTGGTTCTGAAAACCCCGCGCAAGGCCATCGATTACCTGATCGATCCCATCACCCAAAGCATGGAAAAGGCCTTCCGCGAGGAATAATCGCCTTTGCGAATATGGGCTCGATCCCCGGGCTGCACCCGTTTGTCGGCGGGGCAGCCCTTTTCTTTTCAAGTATAGATCGAATTTTGAACCAAATAATAAGTAAAATTGAATTAGTATTCAGACAATAAATGTAATGAATCTCAAACTAAGTCATAATGTTGACAAAATAAAAACACGACAATACCCTCCAATGACAAAGTAAAAAAATATAGGATTTCTGAGTGGTCGTTTCCACGGGGCTCAGAACGTCCAGAGGGAACGGCCATCCTCTCGTGAGGGAAATATCCCCACGATGTCATTAATGTTGGGACACGAAGGAGGATTACATGGCAACTCTCGAAGGCGGCGCCTTTGATGATGCGCTTCTCGGATCTCGTTTCAGTGACGTCATTTTCGGACGTGGCGGAGACGATACAATCTTCGGACAAGGTAATGATGACGTGCTGTTTGGCGAAGAAGGCGATGATGCCTTGTTCGGCGGATCGGGCGACGATGTTGCCGTTGGTGGCGAAGGTGATGATGTCCTGTTCGGTGGATCGGGTGACGATGCACTGATCGGGGGCGACGGCAGCGACCTGATGATGGGTGGCTCCGGTGAGGATGTTCTGTCAGGGGGTGCGGATTCCGACATCCTGCTTGGCGGTTCAGACAATGACGTTCTCGACGGCGGATCAGGCAATGATGTCCTGATCGGCGGTGCAGGCGACGATATCGTTCTCGGCGGTGGCGGAGACGATGTCATGCTTGGCGGTTCTGGAGACGATGTGCTTCAGGGCGGCGAGGGTGATGACCTGATGCTTGGCGGCTCCGGGGATGATGTCCTCGAAGGCGGCGCAGGCGATGACATCATGTCTGGTGGTTCCGGTGCAGACACCTTTGTCTTCTCCGGCGGCGGCGGCAACGACGTCGTACTCGACTTCCAGGCTGGCGAAGACATGCTTTCCATTAGCAGCAACATCAACGACACCGGCATCGCAAGTGCCGATGATGTCGCTGCGCGTGCAACGCAAGTCGGTGCCAACACCGTCATCGATCTTGGCAATGGGGATTCGATTACCCTCAACAATGTCGATGCCGAAGACGTACAGGACGATCCGGACAGCTTCTTTAGCGTCCAGTAATCCGTTGGCGGCGTCCGCAGCTTCGGCTGCGGGCGACCCGTCCTGAACTTCAAGTTAGTGAAAGATTGTCATGCTTGAATTTGCCTCGTCCGATGCAGTGCGGACGACCGGCGAAGCGCCCGGTGTTTGCCTGCTCAACCCTGATACGTTGTTGTTAAGTTGGGATACACCCACCCGTTTGTGGGAAGTTCCCCGGCTTGAAACGATTGATGGTGCTGCGATTTCACCGCAGGCCACATTGCGGTTGCCACTTGACGGGGGCGGGACCCGGTTGTTGCGCGTCATCCGCCGTCCCAAGGATGAACCGATCACAATTCTGGCCGAGGCCGGAACGCTGGGCCGCAAGGACGAGATCACAATTGATCCCGATGGCGATTTTGAATTTGCCAGTGCATCAACGCTGCTGAACGGGGTGACGCCTGCCGGGCGGCTTTCGCTGGTCTCGACCCTTCTGGGGATGTGGGCAAGCCTGTTTCGACTGCGCCTGTCCAAAAGCTACAACAGTTTCCTTCTTCAACTGGTGGCCGAAATTGTCGATCGGCCCAAACCGGCCAAGGCGGTCGCAAAGCTTTCCGGTGAAAAGATCCTGCTGGCCACGGCATTGCCCGATGCCTTTCACGATATCGAGGCCGTCTTCATCGTCGCCCCCTCGGGGTTCAAGCGCTTAACGCAGCTTCCCCATATCAGCAAGACCGGGCCGCGCGGCCAGAAACTGGTTTACATGATTGCCGACCAGCCAAGTACCGCATCCGGGGCCTATATGGTCGTGACCGGCGTGCGCACGCTGGCCATTCGCCATTTGCCCGATGTTTCAACCCTGCCGTCTTTGGCGCGCTGGTGGCAAACCAAGGGCAAATCAGATGCTGATTTGCGCGAATATATCATCGGGTCGCTTGCCCGTGCGGACATGAAATCGAGCAAGGCCGCGATTGAATTCCAGCTCCGCTGTCCGCTTTCAAGCCAGCGCGTCTCAGGTGGCGGATCGCTTCCCAGTGGCGAAGTCGATCTTGCGGTCACAACAGCGCGCGGCACCTTGATTGGCGGCTGGTATCGCGATCCTGTCGATATGATTGCCAGCATCGATCTTCTCGATAGCAACGGTATCGCCCATCCATTCGGCGACGGATTTTATCGTTATCAGGGCAATGTGCAGGACGATGGCCAGACAGTTCCGGCAACCGGCTTTGTCGGTTTTTATCAGGATATCCAAAGCCCGGTTCCGATCCTTCAGCCCCGAAGCCTGATGCGCCTGAAATCGGGCAACCGTCATCTGATGGTGCCCCCCGCACAGCCGATTGACCCGGCCGAGGCCCGTGCGCGCATCCTGCGCGCCGTCCCGCCGCAACACCTGACGTCAGAGATTATTGAAAACTGCCTGGCACCGGTGATTGGCGATCTGCAGCAAAAGCTGATGGCATCCGCCAAGGTTGATCGCGTGATTGATATCGGCACCCCGCATGATGACCCGGATGTCTCTATCATTGTGCCGCTTTATCGTGTTCTTGGCTTCCTGCGCGCGCAAATCGGCGCCTTTGCCTGTGATGACTGGGTCGCGAAATATTGCGAACTGGTTTTTGTGCTCGACTCCCCCGAACAGGCCGAGGAATGCGAACATCTGTTGCGCGGTCTGCATGTTCTCTATGGCATTCCGATGCGTCTGGTCGTGATGACCCGCAATGGCGGCTATGCCCGGGCATGTAATGCCGGTGCCGAAAACGCACACGGCCATTATCTGGCAATGCTCAATTCCGATGTGATCCCCCATACGCCCGGCTGGGCCCAGGGGATGGCGTCCAAAATGGGCGGCCCGGATGAGGTCGCGGTGGTCGGGCCGAAACTTCTGTTTGAAGATGGCTCGATCCAGCATGCCGGGATGTATTTTGCCCGCAATGAAAGCGGCAAGTGGCTGAATTATCACTATCACAAAGGCATGCCCGACCAGTTCCGGGATGCCAATATTGAACGCTCGGTCCCCGGTGTCACCGGTGCCTGCATGATGATCCATCGCGATGCCTTTGACGCGGTCGATGGCTTTACCGAGGACTATGTCATTGGCGATTACGAAGACAGCGACCTTTGTCTGAAAATTCGCAAGGCCGATTTCGACATCAAATACGTCCCCGATGTCAGCCTCTATCATTTTGAGCGCAAATCCATCTCGACCCATGCCGATTACATGCGCGGGGTTGCTGCTGAATATAACGCCTGGCTGCATGCGTCGCGCTGGGCAGATGCGCTCGAAGATCTTCACACCAACGGTGTGCCGCAAAACCGATCGCGAAAAACCCCCAACGGAGAAGCGGCATGAGCCAGGTTCTTGCACTGTCCGAACACCAGTCCCCGCTGACATCCGATATCAGCGATTCCCATCTTGCCTGGTTGTGCGAACAGATCATTTCCAACCGTTTCCTTCCGGTCCCGCCTGAAGAAGACGTTTTTGTCGGCGATGGCGATTACCGCGCCATCGGGGCGGAATTCCTTGGTCATTTTGTCCGCATGGCCGGGCTTAAAACCACCGAGGATGTTCTTGATATCGGCTGTGGCATCGGCCGGATTGCCGTGCCCCTGACACAGTTCCTCAATCCGAAACAGGCGATCTATCGCGGCATGGATCCGGTGCGCGGCGGCATTGACTGGTGCAAGCGCGCCATTACACCAGCCTATCCGAATTTCCGGTTCGAGTGTTCGGACATCAAGAACGAACTCTACAACCCCGAAGGCGAAATCAGCGGGCGCGGCATGCGACTGCCCTTTCAGGACGGAACATTCGATTTCACCGCAATGATCTCGGTGGCGACCCACCTGCCGCCAGACGAAATCGAAACCTATTGTTCCGAGGTCTTTCGTGTGCTGCGCCCGGGCGGTCGGCTGTTCTTGACCGCCTTTGTCATCCGCGAAGATGACGACCCGTCAAATCCCGATCGCGATGCGCGCCTCAAAGGCTTTGAGAAGGCCGAAGGTCAGCCTTGCTGGCACCTGCGCGGTGAAAATCCGATGGCGGCCGTCGGTTTTGACGATGCGTTTCTTGAGGATGCCCTGACCGGTGCCGGGTTCGATATCCACACCAAAAGCTTTGGCACATGGCGCGGCGAAACGGCCGCCCATTACCAGGATTTCCTGATTGCCCAGAAACCACGGAGGACCGCATGAATCCCCGGATAATGGTGCTTGCCCATAATCACCCCGATCTGCATCCAGGCGGGACTGAAATTTTCGCCCATGATCTGTTTCATGCCTACAAGCGGGCGGAATGCGATGCGCTTTTCATCGGCGCGACCAACGATGTTCACCGCGAACGCCGCCCGGGCACAAGTTTTCAGGCGATCAATGATGCCGGCGATGAAATGCTGTTCTGGGCCGGGCATTTTGACCGCTTCAACATGTCCCAGACCGATCTTTATGCCGTCGCCCCGGATTTCGCGCGCCTTTTGAAAAGCTGGGCACCGGATGTGGTGCATATCCATCATCTGGTCCTGTGGGGCATCGAATTGCCGATGCTGATCCGCCGTGTTCTGCCGAACTGCAAGATCGTGATGACCCTGCATGACTATTATCAGATCTGCCCCAATGACGGCCTGATGATCCATCGCGGAACCAAAACCCGCTATACCAAGGCCGATGCCACCGGGCGGCTGTCCGGCCTTGATGGCTTTACCCCTGATCAACATGCGATGCGGGCTGTCAATCTGCGCAACCATCTGCGTGCGGTTGATCATTTCATCTCGCCCAGTGAGTTCCTGCGCGACCGCTATATCGAATGGGGCATCAACCCCGACAGGATTTCGGTGATCAACAATGGTCGCCCGACTGTCCCCGCCGCGCCAAAACGCGATATCGGGGCGGCTGGAATGCCCAATGTCTTTGGCTATTTCGGCAATCTCAACCCGTGGAAGGGCGCAGATGTCCTGCTTGAAGCCGGGCGAATTCTTTCGGCAGACGCGGTCGATTTCAATCTGCGCATTCATGGTGCGGCCCTGTATCAGACCGATCAGTTCACCAGTCGCATCACCGATCTGGTCGAACAAAGCGGCCCGCAGGTACACCATATCGGGGCCTATCAACGCGAAGATATCCCCGATCTGATGGCACGGGTCGACTGGGTCGTTGTGCCCTCGATCTGGTGGGAAAATGCGCCTCTGGTCATTCAGGAAGCCTTCCAGCATGGCCGCCCGGTGATCACCAGTTCAATTGGCGGCATGGCCGAAATGGTCCGCCATGGCCATGACGGCATTCATGTCCGCCCCGATGATCCGGCCGAACTGGCCAGGGTGATGAAGGACTGCGCAACCAATCCGAAACTCTGGAAAAAACTGTCGGGCCATGTCCGGCCCCCGGCCGGGATTGACGATGTTGCCGAGCAATATCTGGCGATGATCCGCCGCATGGTTCGCCCTGATTTTGTTGCGGCCTGACGTTTAACAAGGAGGCCACTATGGCTGTTGCCGAAAAACAGACGATGGAAGAAACCCCGCCGCCGACCCCGGCGTCAACAGGTGCGCAAGATGCCGAACAAACCGCACCGACCCTCGAAGGGCGGGTTGATGCCATTGATCAGAACCGCCTCTATGGCTGGGTCTGGTCACCGCAAAGCCCGGATGCCCGGATCGAGGTGGTCGTGCGCCTGAACGGTCATGCCCTGCTGCGTGAAACCGCCGAAAACGAACGTGTCGATCTGCGCCGCAACGGTATCGGCGATGGAAAACACGCCTTCGAAGTCGAATTGCCCGATGCCGCGGTTGCCAGTGTCGACAGTCTGACGGTCTGTGCTGTCATGCCCGGCACCAAGGAAGAAATCACGCTGCGCATCCCGTCGCAAAGCGAACAGGAAGCCCACACGGCGCTCAATGCCCCGCTTGGCAAAATTCTTGATCGTCTGGACCGCCTGCTGGCCGCACAGCACATCCTGCAAAACGGTCAGCGCGAAGCCGCCAAACGTCTGGTCAGCGCGTCCAAACGCATGGACGAACTGGCGTCCGCCGATGATGGCATCGAAGCCGGGGTGAAACTGGTGCGCAACGGTCAGGAAGAACTTTCAAGCCGGGTCGATGAACTCGAAGTCTTTCTGGTGCGCTTTGATAAATCGCTGGGTGGCTTTGACGAACGGCTTTCAGCCCTGACCGCACGCCACACCAATGATCTTAAAACCCCGTTGCTGATCCTGTCCTGCCTGATTGGTGTGACCACCGGGTTGGCAATCGGCGCCTTTGTCTGGTGATCGTCATGGCACGGCAATCATTCGTTTTAGAGCACACGCGTAAACACAAGGAGGCCCGGGCATGACCGAACACCATGGAATGCCACTGGATGGCAGAACCGTCGTCGCCGCCTTGGTCGATGAAGGTCTGGCTTTGATGGTCGGGGTGGGAAATGCCCTGCCGGCAACGATTGATATTTACCTCAACAGCCAGTCTGACGCCAAAGTCCAGGCATCCATCATTTCATGGCGTCGCCACGATGCGGAACCCGACAACGCCTATGGCTTTGTGGCCCTTCTGCCGATGAAGGATGTCTCCGCACGTCGTTTGAAAACCGCCCTGTTCCGCGGCGCGGGCAAGCCGCGTGAATACCGCATCGACAATCGTCAGCAACGCATTGAAGCGGTTTTGTCCTCTGTTGCGGATCAATCCGGCCCGGCCTTTGCCACCGTGATTGATGGCCTGATCGAAGCCTTGCTTGCCGGCGACCCGGATAAAAAACGCCTCAGCAAGGTGGCCGCACTTGTACAAAGTGCGGCACGCAGCAACGGCTTTATCGAAGTGCTCGGCGGGCTCGAAGAAGGTGATGTTTATATTCAGGGCTGGTCAAGCGGCTTCCCCACCGGACGCACCCGCGTCATTGCAATGGCGGATTCTCCGATACTGGCGGAACTGACCAGTGCCGATTTCCAGCGCGATGATCTGGGCGACGAGGCATCCGGTGTAACTGGCCTGATGCTGGGCGATAAGCCGATCAATCCGAAAAAACTCAAACGGGTTTACTTCCGCGGCCGCGACACCTGGTACTCGATCGAGGTGTATCAACACCGTGTTCTGGTCGCACCACCCGATGTCCCGGCCCATATTCGCTCGGTCCTTGATCGTGTGCGGGCACCGGAAAAAATCCTGCATACCCTTAAAATGGCCGCACATCGTTTTGATGGCCGCGACACGGTATCCGAGCTCGATCGCCCGGTCCGTATCGGCATCGATTTCTCACTTCTGATCGAAGGAAGCGGGGTGTTGATTTCCGGCTGGATGCTTGATCCCGACCGTGCGGTCAAGGATGTGTCATTGCGGGTTGGCGGTGAAGTCGTCCGGATTGACGATCACTGGACGCGCCAGTCACGCGCCGATGTGACCGATGCCTTTGCCAATGATCCGATGTTTTCTGGCATGAACCCGGCCCGGAATAATCACGGCTTTTTGGTATTTTGCCCGTTGGATGTCACCCCGCCATCCGATCAGGCGACCTATCTTGAACTGGGCATCAGTGATGCCTTTCCGGCCTATTGCCCGCTGAACCCGACGCGTGCGTCCGCCCGTCAGGCCCTTTCACGGGTTTTGCCCTCGCTTGATCCGCGGTCGGTCACGGCCTCGAACAGTATCGAACGTCAGTTCGGCCCGATGTTGCAGGCCATGACGGCACAGCGCCCCTATGCGGTGGATATCCATGATATCGGCGACTTTGACGAAGACGCACCGGTGACCCTTGTGGTCGGTGTCGATGACACGATCAATGATATCGGCGTCACCATTGCCCTGCTGGGCCTTGATAGTGCCACCCGCCATCTGCCGATTGTCATTGCCGGACCGGTCGAAAGTTTTGATCAGGTTGGCAGCGAAATCTTGCGCCTTGCCGCCTTTTACAAACTCAACACCCGGATCGTTTTCGCCGAAGGGGTCGAAGACTATTGCGATGCGCTCGAAGTCGGTGTGGATGCCACCAATTCCGAAACAGTCGGGCTGGTGTCGGCACACATTCTGCCACGCGATGATGGCTGGTTTGATCAGTTGCATGCCGCCTATACCAAACGCGGCAACAAGGTTCTCGTATCGCCGACCATCCTGTTTGAAGACGATTCTGTCCGTTGGGCCGGGACCTGGATCAACAGTAATGCCAATGGCGGGCAGTATCTGTCGGATCGCTATGTCGGCTACCCTTGCGCGGTTCTTGCCGATGCCCAGCCCAGCGAAGTCAGTGCCGGCACGTTGGAATGCTGCATTCTGCCGCGCAAGGCCTTCAAGGACAGTGACGGCTTTACCCGTGGCTATATCGGTCCGGCGGAAAAAAGCCTCGACCTTGCACTCAAGCTGCGCATGGCGGGGACGCCATCCTACTGGATCCCCGATGTCGAAGTACTGGGCAGCGAACAATCCATAAGCAAAGCCCCTGCCTGGGAGGAACTATCCAATCGTCTTGACCGCTGGGCGTTTGATCGCCGCTGGTCATTGGTCGTTTCAAACTTGCGGAGCCACAACAATGCCGTCGACTGATTTACGCGTCCTCGTTATTTCGCACGGCCATCCCAGCATCTCGCTGGGCGGGGCCGAAGTGGCCTCCTACAACCTGCATAAAGGGTTGAACAAACTTGACGGGGTCGAAAGCTTTTATCTCGCCCGTGTTGGCAATCCCGTGCCACGTCACGGCGCCTCGGCCCTGATGAGCCTGCGGCAAAAGGAAAACGAAATCCTTTATCACGCGGAAAACTATGATCACTTCCTGCTGTCCAACGGCAGCACGGATGAAATTGATCGGGATTTCCTGCGCTTTGTGAAGGATTACGAACCCGATGTCGTGCATTTCCATCACTATCTTGGCCTTGGGCTCGAAACCATCTATGCCATTCGCGAAGCCCTGCCCGAAACCGCGATTTTCTTTACTTTCCACGAGTTTTTGACGATCTGCCACAATCACGGGCAGATGATCAAAAGCGGCGGAACCAAGCTGTGCAACCGGGCCAGCCCGATTGATTGCAATGGCTGTTTCCCCAATATCTCGCCGGCGTCGTTTCTTCGGCGTGAACGCTTCATCAAGGCGATGCTGGAACTGGCCGATCACTATGTCTCGCCCAGTGAATTTTTGGCTAACCGCTTCATTGACTGGGGCATGAAGGCCGAAAAGATGTCGGTGATCGAAAACGGTCTCGACATCAATGAACGGGCCAAGGACCGCCCGCTTTCCAAAACCCAGCCGCGCCGGTCACGCTTTGCCTTCTTCGGGCAGCTCACGATGTTCAAGGGCGCTGACATCCTTCTCGATGCCGTCGGGCGTGTGCCTGATGAAATCTGGGGCGATGATGCGCGGCTGATGATCTTTGGCGGTAACCTTGATCGCCAACCCAAGGAATATCAGGACAAGGTCCATGACCTGATCGAAAAGGCCGGCGAACGTGTCCGCTTTTACGGGGCCTATCAGAATACCGAAATGCCCAAGCTGATGGAACTCGCCGACTGGACGATCATTCCCTCGATCTGGTGGGAAAATTCGCCGGTGGTGATCCAGGAAGCCTTCTTCCACGGGCGTCCGATGATTTGTTCCAACATTGGCGGCATGGCCGAAAAAATCACCGACGGTGTCAATGGTCTGCATTTCCGGGTCGGAAGTGCCGAAGACCTTGCTGATCGGATGATCGAAGTTCTCAGCGACAACAAGATCTGGGATCGGATGCGCGAGGGAATACCAAGCGTGACGACCTATCAGGAATGCGCCGAGCAACATCTCGCGCAGTATCGGGAGGTTCTGGAAACGCGCCGTATGTCTGCAAAGGCTGCGAGCCCGCAAACCGTGGCAAGCACGGCATGAATTCAGAACAAAAACGTGATCAACCAAGGAGAGACAACATGGCGCGCGTTCTCGTAATGATCCCGTCCGGCGAAGTCTACGACCACGACTGCGTCCGATGGTACAACTATCAGGATGTTCAAAAGAGCATCAATCACTACCACAATATCGGGGATGCCTTTGTCTTCGATTCATCGCTCAAACTGATGAATTACGACAAGCTTGGTGTCTTGCCGATTGCCGATCCCAAGATGGAAGACATCGACCGCCTTCGCGAGGAATATGACTATGTCTTCCTGCGCGGCTCGAACTACATCCATTCCGATATGGACTGGCGCAATACCATCGACGTTCTCAAACGTTTGAAACTGCCTGTTCTGGGTTTTGGCATCGGTGCGCAGGCCCCGGTCAAAGGCAAGATCGAACTGTCTGAACAGACCAAAACGGTTCTGCGGATGATGGCCGATTCCACCACCTCCATCGGGGTGCGCGGGGCCTATACCGCACAGGTTCTTTGGGATCTTGGCATTACCAATGTCCGCATTGTCGGCTGCCCGACCGCGTTTAGGCAAAACAATCCCGACATGCGCATCAAGCTGCCATCGCTTGATAGCGTGAAGAATGTCGGCATTACGCTGCGCCGTGAAGTTTCACCGGCCTACGCCCAGGACATCAAACGGTATCTGACGTTCCATCGTGATCTGGTCAAACATCTCGCAGACCGGTTCGATGACATGACCCTGATGGCCCAGGGCGAACCCGAAGAGAAAAAGCTCGTCTTTGGCAGCAACGCCCAGCGCGAAGAAGCCATGCAGGCGCTCAAAAACAACGACTGGGTCAAGAACTGGTATCTCGATGACACGATGGAACGCCTCTATCGCGAGAAGCTGTTCTATTCCGATGTCGTATCCGATTACGAAGATCTGGTCCGGACCAAGGATTGCGTGCTGGGCTATCGCCTGCACGGCAATCTTATGGCGCTGTCCAATGGTGTTCCGTCGATTTACTTCACCTATGACAGCCGTACGGTCGAATTCGCCGAAACCTATCAGATCCCGTCCTATGACGTGTTCTCGGAAAAGGAATTCGTGCTTGAGGATTACTGGAATCAGGATCTGTTCGACAAGTTCAACCGCGCCTGGTTCCAGACCTATCGCGAAATGGCGCAGTTCCTGACCGAAAACAACATCGATCACAAAATGGTCGATGTCATGAAAGCTGATACGCAGCCTCAGCGAAAGGTCGCGTGATCCCACCCGGTATGGCCGTTCTGGCGACCCGGATCGGGATCGCCGGGCGGCCGTGCCTTCCAAAGCAGCCTGAACCAAAACAGGCAACATCAACAAGGAGACACGGCAATGACTGTACTTGTAACAGGTGGCGCAGGGTATATCGGCAGTCACGCGGCACTTGCACTTCTCGATGGCGGGCGCGATGTCGTCGTGCTGGACAATCTAAGTCAGGGGCATCGCTGGGCAGTGCCAACCGGGGCGGCCTTCGTTGAAGGTGATTGTGGCGACGAAGATCTGGTGCGTCGTGTCATCGCCGAACATGATGTGACGGCCATCATGCATTTTGCCGGGTCGATCATTGTACCGGACTCGGTCATCTATCCGCTGGAATATTACCGCAACAACACGGTCAATTCGCGTGCGCTTTTGCAAGTTGCTGTGGATAACGGCGTAAAGCATTTCATCTTTTCCTCGACTGCGGGGGTTTATGGCGAACCAAAAGCCACCCCGATTAACGAGGACTTTGCCCTTAAGCCGATCTCGCCCTATGGCACATCAAAAATGATGACCGAAAAGATGTTGGCCGATGCCGCCATTGCGCATGATTTGCGCTATGTCGCGCTGCGTTACTTCAATGTTGCCGGTGCTGATCCCAAAGGCCGTTCCGGCCAGACATCGCGCAAGGCAACCCATCTGATCAAGATCGCAAGCCAGGCGGCAACCGGTACGCGTCCGCAAATGGCCATTTACGGCGAAGATTACGAAACCCCCGATGGCACCTGCATTCGCGATTACATCCATGTGTCCGACCTCGCCAATGCCCATGTTCTGGCCCTTGAATATCTTGAACGCGGCGGCGAAAGCGACGTGATGAATTGCGGTTATGGGCGCGGTTTCTCGGTGCGCGAAGTGATCGGTGCAGTCAAAAAGGTGTCTGGCGTTGATTTCGAAGTCGAACTTGCCGACCGTCGCCCCGGTGATCCGGCAGCCCTGATTGCGGCGGCCGATCGTATTCGCCAAAAACTCGGCTGGACGCCGGTTCATGATGATCTCGATGACATCGTGCGCCATGCCCTTGATTGGGAACAAAGCCTTAAATCCCGCGAGGTCAGTGCGGCTTAACCGCACCTCGCAAAACCTGCACTTCCAGACACGAGCAACGGTTCGAAACAACGTCAAAAATGACACGAACCAAACACGCAGGAGCATAAAATGGCACCCGAACTCCCCACCGGGGGGCGCAAGCCCCGTATTGGCGTATTAATGCCCGCTGGCCGTCTTGAGGGCAATCTTGGTGTTGTCACCCACACCTATAATGCGCCGGAAAAGGCAAAGACGTTATTCACCAATATCGGTGACTGCTTTGTCTATGATTCCTCGCTGCGCATTCTCGACTATTCCGAACTTTTTCCGATCTATGTGCCCTCTGACGGCAATATTTCGGAAACCCAGATCGAACAGATCAATCGGCTGGATTACATCTTTCTGCGCGGATCGAACTATATCAACACCAACGGTCAATGGGACCCGATCACAGCGGTTCTTGAAAAAACCAAGGTCCCCGTGATTGCCTTTGGCATCGGTGTTCAGGTTCCTGACAATTCCGAAAACTACGTCAATGAGTCGACCCGGCGTTTCTTGAACCTGGTTGCAGATCGCTCGGCATCGATTGGCGTGCGCGGCAATCTGTCGAAAAAGGCGCTGAATTCGATCGGAATCAAAAATGTCCGCATCTTTGGCTGCCCGACGGCGTTCCGTCATTGCAAACCGGAACTGAAATTGCGCCGGGTTAATGCCGCATCAATCAAAAGGCTGGGCTTTACGCTTCGCCGCAAGACACATGGTTTCCAGACCCAGCAACGCTTTATGCTGCGCACACTGGCCGAACGCTACGACACGGAAATTCTGTGTGCTGGCGAGCTTGAAGAAAAGCAGATCTATTACGCCCGATCCAAACAGGTCGAAAATGACGCATCTGTCATGGACGAGGCTGTCAAAAAACTGACTGCGGAAAAGTGGTTCTACGGCCCCAGGGATCCGTTGCTGGACCTTTATAAATCATCGCTTTCGGTGTTTGAAAGTGTCGCTGATTTCGAACGGGCCGAACAGAACCTTGATGCGGTGACCGGCTATCGCCTGCATGGCAATTTGCTGGCCTTGGCCAACGAAGTTCCGGCCCTTTATGTCACCTATGACACGCGCACCCGCGAATTTGTCAAAACACTTGGCATTCCGTTCGTGGATGGTCGCTACATGGACAAATTCTCGTTCGAGGAAGCTTGGGATAACGCCGATTTCGATCTGTTTGAGCAGACCTATCAGAAGCGTTTTGGCGATCTGAAAAACTTCCTTGAAGAAAACAGCATGGCACACCGTCTGGGCAGTACCCCGGCCCCATACGTCGCAGAGGCGGCGTGACCTTGCTGTCTGGTGCGTGGCGTAACCCCCAGTAACGCCACGCACCACACTTTCTCATTTGATTTCAAACCTGGCGGGTGAAACCTTGGGCACACTTCGTTTCTCAAAACGCATCACAGGTCTCTCGGCATTCCTGATCGGATTGTCGGTCGGGGGCATGTTTGGCTGGAACCCGGATTTACGGGCCGCCGAGGTAACTGTTTCGGGCACCGAAACCGTCATCTTTGATAGCGACGTCACCGGATGTGACAACCATCATCTGCCCGATTCACCGGCGCGCGCCTTTCGCAACAATCAGGGCAAAATGGTTCTGTTTGCGCCGAACTTTCAGAACCGGGCCTTTGTCGGTTATGGCTTTAACAGCCTGAAACCCGATTGCGACAGCCGCTTCAAGGCCGCGGGCAAAGCCGTACCAGAACTGCTTGATGACCGCACCTGGCTTCAGGCGATCTATACCCGTGACGGGCGCAATGTTTATGCCCTGGGCAGTGCCAGCTTCATGCCCTATCGCCATGACATGCCGTGCAAGGGCCGGACAAAACGCACTGATTGCTGGATCAATGGGCTGGTGACGCTGAAATCCAGTGACGGTGGCAAGACCTTTGATTATCTCGGCAACCCGCCCCATCACGCGCCGTTTCCGCCGCCAGAACCCTATCGCGATGATCGCAAACGCGCGCCAAGCTATGTGACGGTGACCAACATCATCTCCTGGCAGAACTACTATTACGCCATTGTCTGGCGTCGCGCCGATAACTGGGAAGAGTCGCGCAATTGTCTGGTGCGCGCCCCGATTGATGATCCCAAACGATGGGATGTCTGGAACGGCTCAAGCTTCGAGCTGGCCGCAACCCTGACCGATCAGGGATGGTCGGCACGCGAAACCGAATGCGCGCGCGTCGGGCCGGTGGGTGTTTCCTCCATCCGCGGTCTGGTCCGCCACGAAGGATCAAACAGTTTCATCACGGTCTACCTTCATCGCATTCGCAAAAAGGGCGAACCCGACATTGCCGGCTTCTTCTATTCGTCCTCGACGGATCTCAAAAACTGGTCGGAACCCGAACTGCTCTATCGCCAGCCTTTGCAACGCGACGCGGCAGAGGGCGAGACCTTTTCGGCCTATCCGTCGATCATCGACGAAGACAGCACAGATCGTCTGTTTGGCACGGTTGATGACGAAGCCAGCCTGGTTTTCGTCCGTCTTGTCCCGAAACCCTACAAGGATCGCTGGCGTGTGCCGCGCCAACTGATCCGTGTTCCGATCTCGATCAAGGAGTAATGAACAATGCCTGTCGAATTTACCGCGTTTGATATCGAAGGTCCGGTTTTGTTTGTGCCCACCCGACATCGGGACAAACGCGGTGTTTTTGCCGAAACCTTTCGCTATGACGATTTCTGCGAGGTGGTGGGTGATATTGATCTGGTACAGGAAAACCATTCGATCAGCGTTCCGATCAACACCATCCGCGGCCTGCATTTTCAAACCAGCCCCTATGCCCAGGGCAAACTGATCCGCGTGACACAAGGTGCCATCCTTGATGTCGCGGTCGATATCCGCCCGCGCTCCGCGACCTTTGGTCAACACATCAAGATCGAACTCAGTGCCGAAAACTGGTACCAGCTCTGGATCCCCGAGGGCTTCGCCCACGGCTTCAAAACGCTTAAGCCCGACACCCATGTCATGTACAAGGCATCGAACTATTACAGCCCCGACCATGATCGCGGCATTGCCTGGAACGATCCTGATCTTGCTATCGACTGGCAGCTTTACGGGCAACAGCCGGTGGTGTCCGAAAAGGACAGCAGACAGCCTCTATTGTCCGATCTGGACCCTGAAATCCTTGGTCCCATGGGGCACACGCCGCCAAACCACGATTTCGCACCCCTCAATCTCAACCGCGCGAATGTCACGGTTTTAAGTGCCAATCCATCGTGATTGGCCCACCGTGACTGTATTGGGTGCGCACTGGTTGCCCATCCAGTCTCCCTGTCCGATGCGCACTCAATCCGGAAATGGGCCCGTTATCGGGCCCATTTCTTGAAACACGCTATCCTTACCTAACCAAACACATTGAAGTCCGGGCCATAGGGATCACCCTCGGCATGGTGGAATATCCCGAAATCACCGGGTGTATTCCGCGTAACTTGATGCGCAGGCAAGTGCTCGGTCATTCTGGGGTGTGGCGTGGATCAAACAATGCCCCGTGGGTCTGGATGACCTTTGCCGAAAGGCTCTGTCCGGCCCGGATGGCATCGGAAATCTCCGCACCGTCCAGTCGTGCTGCCAGAAAGGCCGCATTAAACGAGTCGCCGGCACCGGTCGCATCAACAACATCAGTCACCGGTGGTGTCTTGATGCTTTGCGTCGTGTCACCTTTTGAAAACCAGCACGCTTCCTTACCATTTTTAACCACCACCTCAGGCACCCCAAGATCGCGATAACGCATGACGGTTTCTTCGGGTGAACGGTCCCCGAACAGTTTGGCCTCGTCGTCAAAACTGGGCAGGACAATGTCCGATATTGCCGCGACCGCGCGAATGACCTCCGCACAAATCTCGGGGCTTTCCCACAGAACCGGACGGATGTTGGGATCAAACGCAATTCGGGTGCCTTCCGAAAGATCGCTGAGCAGATCAATCATTGCCCCACGGCGATCCGGCCCAAGAATGGCAAGCGTAATTCCTGACAGGTAAATTACGTCGGTATTGCGTACAGCACGGGCAAGCGATGCAATATCATCGGCCATTTTGCGCGCCGCCGAATTTTCACGCCAATAGGTGAAAACGCGATCACCGTCTTCCTGATCAATCAGATAAAGGCCCGGCCGTTTGCCCTGCAGACGTTGAATGGCGCTGACATCAATGCCTGCATCGGCAATGAATTTCACAATCCGTTCGGAATACCGATCTTCGCCAAGGGCCGTGACATATCCGACATGCCAGTCATCTGCCGTTGTCGCATTCCGGAAGTGCCATGCGGTATTTAACGTATCGCCGGCAATGCCCATTTTCCAGCGGTCATCCGCACCGCCCGCCATTTCGATCATGCATTCCCCGCAGGAAACAAACCGCTTTGCCGTCATGGTTTAAGCTCTTGCGCAATCGCGTGATCAGCACCTTCCAAAAGCAAGAGTGACAGGCGGGCGATCACCGCCTCACGCCAAGCCGCACTTTCCTTGAGACCTTCGGGCATCCAGTCTTGCAAATGTGCCAGCCGGTCATAAATGGCGGCCGCCTCCTGATCATCGCCAAGGGCGGCAACAATATCGTCTGCGCGCGGATCGTTAAGGGTCTGAGCCGCCTCGCTCGCATCTGCCCCATTGATCCGTGTGCGCATGACAGCAAGCCATGCCGCAAAGCAAAGGGCAAAAGTACCAAGCTGTTTCGGCGCATTTAGCATCTGCAATGCCGGGGCAAAAATCCGCTGCGGCAGTTTTTCGGTGCCGTCCATCGCAATCTGGCGGGTTTCGTGGGCGATTTCCGGGTTACGGAAACGATCCACCAGCTCGGCGCCGTAGTCGGCAAAATCAATACCCGGCAAAGGCGTCATGGTCGCCGCTGCATTTTCCATATGCCGTGCAACCAGTTTGGCAAACATGTCGTTTGCCATCGCATCGCGAACATAACGATACCCGCCCAATTGCCCGACATAGGCAATCAACGAATGACTGCCATTAAGCATCCGAAGCTTCATCAATTCATAGGGTTCGACATCCTTTACAAGGATGGCACCGGCCTTTTCCCACGCGGGGCGGCCATCGGGAAAATCATCCTCGATCACCCATTGTGAAAACGGTTCGGTTTCGATTGCTGCCGGATCGTCATGGCCGGTAAGGCGCTTTGCATCGGCAAATGTTTGTGCCGTTGCGGCGGGTGTGATGCGGTCGACCATGGTCGAAGGGAAGGATACATTTTCGGCAATCCATTGACCAAGATCCGGATCGATCTGCTGGGTAAAATCAATCACACCGGCGCGCAACAGATGGCCATTGGCCGGAAGGTTGTCGCACGAAACGATGGTGAAAGGGCGAAGACCTGCATCCTTGCGGCGTTTGAGCCCGGCAACCAGAATGCCGACCAACCCCGATGGTGCGTCGATCTTTTCAAGATCGTGTTTGATGGCAGCATGGTTGCGCTGCACCTTTCCCGATCGATCAATGCCATAGGCCTTCTCGGTCACCGTAATCGTCACAATCCGGATCGCCGGATTGGCAAGGGCGGCAATCACCGGTGCCACATCGCGTGCGGCGGCAAGGGCGTGCGTCATGCTTGTAATCTTGCGCGCCTTCGGCCCATCGGGATGGCGTTCGATAACATTAAAGCCACAACCTTGCGCATTCAGCGCATCGACAATCTCCGTACTGCGCAGACTAACACCAATAATGTGCCAGTCGCCTTCCTCTGCCGCCATGGCGTCTTGGGTATAGACCGCCTGATGTGCACGGTGGAAGGCACCGATACCGATATGCACGATACCGGCACCTGCCATCGGCAAGTCCGTTCCGGGTTCCGGCGCGTCGGAATATGTCATTTCTTACTCCGCAAGCTGGTCAAGTCGTGCTGAAAGGGCGGTCATCACGCCGCGCAGCTCGGCAAGGCCCTTCAGACGGCCAATTGCCGGATAGCCCGGCTGTCCCTGGCGGTTAAGATCATCAAGAATGTCCTGACCATGATCGGGGCGCATTGGAATCTGCCAGTCTTCCCGACCGGCGGCTTTGCGTCGTGCTTCCTCGCGCAGGATCTGCTCGATCAGGGCGACCATGTCGGTATCACCCCCCAGATGTTCGGCTTCATGGAAGCTGCATGGCAAACCTTCGCTTTCACGTGTGGTGTTGCGCAGATGAATGAAATGCACCCGCTCGCCCCAGCGTTTCATCATGCCCGGCAAATCGTTGCCCGGATGAACGCCAAGCGACCCGGAACAAAGGGTAATGCCGTTTTCGGGAATATCGACGGCTTGCATGACAAAGGCATAATCGGCTTCTGTCGACATGATGCGCGGCAGCCCCAAAAGCGCAAAGGGCGGATCATCCGGGTGGCAGCACATGCGAATGCCAACTTCGCGCGCCACCGGTACGACTTCTTCAAGAAAGGCGACCAGATTGGCACGAAGCGTATCGGCATCAATCTCGGCATAGGTGGCAAGAAGCCCGCGCAAATCCTCAAGCGAAAGGTTCTCGACCGAACCCGGCAGACCAAACGCCACGGTGCGTTCAAGTTCCGCACGGCGGTCTTCGGACATTTCACTGAAACGGATTTTGGCATCCGCAACAATGGCAGCCGGATAATCATCTTCGGCACCGGCACGGCGCAGGATGAACAGGTCAAACGCGACAAAGTCGGTCAGATCAAAACGCATGCAGGTCGCACCGTTTGCCAGACGCCAGTTCAGATGGGTGCGCGTCCAGTCAAGAACCGGCATAAAGTTATAACAAACAATGCGAATGCCGGATTTCGCCAGATGACGCAGGCTTTCCTTATAGGCCGCGATATGGTCGCGCCATGGGCCGACCTGCCGTTTGATCGATTCTGAAACCGGAAGACTTTCAACCACGTCCCAGGTCAGGCCGGATGCGCTGCCGTCTTTCATCGTCGCAATCTCGGTGTGACGCTTGGCGATTTCTTCTGGGGTCCAGACAGCACCGCTGGGGATGTGATGAAGGGCGGAAACCACGCCATGTGCACCGGCCTGACAAATATCGTCAATGCTCACGAGGTCATGGGGGCCGAACCATCTCCAGGTTTGTTTCATATGCTTCTCTCTGTATTGGCGTGAAGTCTGCAATAGCGACTATAACTGCTCTCGATAATATCGCGCCATAATTATGTTGACTAGTATGGTAGTATGCAATAGGACTCGAAAAGGCAAGGAGATATTGATGGGCGATCCCGAACACAACGACTGGGAAATCACGCACGATCAGGCTGTCGGCACCCAGATCCATCGCATCATTCGCGAACGGATCGTGTGCACCGACTTGCTTCCGGGCGTGCGATTGTCCGAAGCCGAACTTGCAAAACATTTCAATGTCAGCCGTCAGCCCGTCCGCGAGGCGTTTATCAAGCTTGCCGATGAAGGCTTGCTTGAAATCCGCCCGCAACGCGGCACCTATGTCAGAAAAATTTCTGTCGCGGCTGTTCTTGATGCCCGCTTCGTCCGCGAGGCAATCGAGGCCGACATTGCCGGTTTCGTTGCAAAAGAACCGGACGCTGCGTTTCTTGCCCGTCTCGAACAATTAATCGCCGAGCAACGCAAAGCCATGAAAGGCGATGCACGGGCTTTCCTTAAACTTGATCATGATTTCCATCGCTGCCTCGCCGAAGTCGCAGGCAAAACCTATGCCTGGAAAATTGTCGAGGATGTCCGCGCCCAACTCGATCGCGTGCGGTATCTCAGCTACTTCCAGTTTCCGATGGAAGAAATCATTGATCAGCACGTCGGAATTGTTTCGGCAATCACATCACGTGATCCCGAACAAGCCAGCGCAGCCATGCGTGAACATACTCGTGAAATTCTGCATACGCTGCCTGATATTGCGCGCTCCAGAACGGAGCTATTTGACGACGCAGACAAGATTGCGCCGTCACCCTAAGGCATCACCAAATAGGGAGGAAAAGATGCTTACAATACAATCAACCAAGAAACTGATACTCGCCGGCGCAGCCGCCATCCTGATGAGCAACTCTGCAATCGCAGCAGAGATGACGCTCAAGCTTGGCCACCTTGCAAATGAACAGAACGCCTGGCACAAGGCCGCCGTTAAATTCGGCGAGGAACTGGCAACCCTCACCGATGGCCGTATTGAAGTTCAAGTCTTCCCGAATGAAACCCTTGGCAAGGAAATTGATCTGATCAATGGCATGCAACTTGGTGCCGTCGATATGACAATTACCGGTGAAAGCCTTCAGAACTGGGCACCAAAGGCCGCTCTTCTTGCCGTGCCTTATGCCTACAAAACGCTTGAAGACATGGATGCTGTTGCCAGTGGCGAAATCGGCGATCAAATTGAACAGCAGATCATCGAAAAAGCCCGTATCCGCCCGGTTGCCTATTTTGCCCGCGGTCCGCGCAACCTGACCTCCAACCGCGAAATCAAATCACCAGATGATCTGAACGGTCTGAAACTGCGTGTTCCAAACGTTCCGCTATTTGTTGATGTCTGGAAGTCGCTCGGTGCACAGCCAACCCCGATGGCCTTCTCCGAAGTCTTTACCTCCCTGCAGGCAGGCACGATCGACGCACAGGAAAACCCGCTGGCTCTGATTGACTCGGCAAGCTTCGATGAAGTCCAGGACTTCGTGAACAAGACCGAACATGTTCGCTCGTGGATTTACCTGACGATCTCGGAAATTACCTGGGGTAAGCTGTCTGACGCCGACAAGGAAGCCGTCATGGAAGCCGCAAGTCGCGCACAGGCGTTTGAGCGTGATCTGTTCACCGCCGACGAGGAACGCCTGACCAAAGAACTTCAGGAAAAGGGTATGACCTTTGTCGAAGTCGACAAGGATGCCTTCGCCTCCAAGGCCAAAGACGCCGTTCTCGCAAACGTTTCCGATGAAATTCGTCCGATTGTCGAAGATCTGTTTGCTAACTAAATTCTGCCGGTTCGGCCGCGTGATTGCGGCCGAACCTTTTTCGACGGGGAAGTAACGTGCTTTCAGCCAGATTATACGCGTTGATCATAGCATTGTGTCGGGTTGGAACAGGGGCTGCTTTCGGCGTTCTGATTGCCACGGTCCTGATACAGGTCTTTTCGCGGACCTTTTTGCCCAGTTCTCCGGTCTGGACCGAAGAACTCACCCGCCACGCGCTGCTCTATATGGCCGCCTTTGGGGTTGGCCTGTCTTTTCGCAATGGTGAACTGGTCAATGTCGAGATCGTCTGTGACCTGCTGCCCCTGCGACTCCAGCGGGCATTGATGTTTGTTTCTGCCGCACTTACTGCCGGTTTCTGTTTGTTATTGCTTTCGCCGGCATGGATGTTTGTTTCAATCGGCGTGCTGCAAACCTCGCCGACCCTCGGGGTCCGGATGGACTTCATCCACGCGACTGTTTTCATATTGATTGCCGTTCTCTGTCTTTTTGCGGTTCTGCGCATCATCCGTATCATTGCCGGCGTCTCTGACGGAAAAGCCGAAGACACGACAAAGGACCTCCCATGAGCCTCGCAATTCTATTTGGCGTTTTCGTCCTCGGCCTTGTCATCGGCCTTCCGGTTGCGGTGACACTTGGGCTTTCCTCATTGTGTTATCTCCTGATTGAAGGCATCCCGCTTGTCGTCATTCCGCAAAAACTGTTTGCCGGAATGGATGTCTTTGTCCTGCTTTGTATTCCGGGCTTTATCCTTGCCGGGAACCTGATGAATGGCGGCGGCATCACGCCGCGCATTGTGCGCTTTGCCAATGCCTTGGTCGGCTGGATGCGTGGTGGACTTGGTCTGACCAATGTGACGGGATCCATGCTGTTTGGTGGCATTTCCGGAACCGCGGTTGCCGATGCGGCATCAATTGGCGGGATGATGATCCCGGGCATGGTGCGCGCCGGATATACCCCGGCATTTTCCGCTGCTGTGACGGCGGCCTCATCGACAGTCGGTCCAATCATTCCGCCAAGCATGCCGATGATTATCGTCGGTGCGCTTTCGGGGATTTCGGTTGGCAAGATGTTCATCGCCGGTGCCATTCCGGGCATTCTGATGGGGCTTGCCATGATGGTGACCTGCTACATCATTGCGGTTCGGCGCAATTTCCCCCATCAACCCTGGCAGGGATTTGGTGAACTCGGCCGCTCCTTTACCGGTGCCTTCTGGGCGCTTGCGATGACCGGGCTGATTATTGGTGGTCTGCTCAGTGGTATTGCCACGCCGACCGAAACAGCCGTGATCGCCAGCGTCTATGCTTTTGTTGTCGGTTGTTTCATCTATCGCGAATTGCCGCTGCGCAAGGTGCCGAAAATCATCATCGATAGTGCGGTGACGGCGGCTGCCATTCTGGCGCTTGTCGGGCTGGCAAATGTGTTTGGCTGGATTTTGGTCTCCGAACGCATCCCGCAGATGATCTCCGATACGGTTCTGTCGATTACCGACAATAAATACGCCGTGATCCTTCTGATCAATCTGGTGTTGCTGGTTGTCGGCATGTTCATGGAAACCATTGCCGCGCTGATCATCCTGTTTGTGCCGCTTCTGACCCTTGCGACCAATGTCGGCGTCGATCCGATTCATTTCGCGGTCTTTGCGGTCCTGAACCTGATGATCGGTCTGACAACCCCGCCGGTGGGTATTTGCATGTTTATTTGTGCGAACATCGCAAAGGCACCTGTTTCCACCGTGATCCGGGCACTGGCACCGTTTCTGGTGACCAATATCCTGATCCTGTTTCTTGTTTCCTATATTCCGGCGCTGTCAACCTGGCTGCCGTCCCTGATGGAGTAATCAATGCAAACACGTGTTTGCCGGCTCTATGGCCAAGACGATCTGCGGATCGAAACTGAAGCAACCACCGATCCGGTCGGCGATGAAGTCCTGATCCGGGTCGGGGCAGGCGGCGTCTGCGGTTCGGACATGCATTACTATTTCGAAGGCGGGATCGGTCAGATCCGTGTCCGCGAACCGATCATTCTTGGTCACGAGGCTGCCGGTACAATTGTCGCACTCGGTCCGGATGTCAGCGGCTTGTCCGTCGGGCAGAAAGTCGCGATTAATCCAAGTCATCCGTGTGGCACCTGCAAATATTGCCAGCAGGACCTGCATCAGCATTGCCTGAACATGAAGTTCTTTGGCTCGGCCATGCCGATGCCTCATATTCAAGGTGCCTTTCGTGATCTGGTCAATGTCGGGCAGGGGCAGTGCCATCTGATCAGCGATCAAACAGATATCGGCAAGGCGGCCTGCGCCGAACCGCTGGCTGTCTGTCTTCATGCGGTTGCGCGTGCGGGCGATCTGTCGGGCAAAAAGGTGCTGATTACCGGTGCCGGTCCAATCGGAAGCCTCTGTGCCGCCGCGGCCAAACGTGCTGGTGCCAGCGAAATCATCGTGACCGACCTACAGGATTTTGCCCTCGATGTCGCCCGTCAGATGGGGGCAACCCGCACCATCAATATCGCTAATGCCGCCGATGACCTCAAACCCTATGAGGCCGAAAAGGGCCAGTTTGATGTCTGTCTGGAATGTTCGGCTGCACCGGCGGCACTCCGGACAGCAATTGCGACCCTGCGCCCGCAAGGCATTCTTGTCCAGGTCGGGGTGGCCGGTGAAATGCCCGTACCGTTCAACCCGCTGGTTGCCAAGGAACTCACCATTACCGGTACCTTCCGCTTTCACACCGAATTTGCCGAGGCGGTTGGCATGATTGATCGCGGCGAGATTGATGTCGCACCGATCATCACCCAGACCTTTGCGCTTGAAACCGCAAAGGACGCCTTTGACGTCGCCCGCGACCGCAGCAAATCGGTCAAGGTTCAGCTTTCCTTTGCCGACTGACTGGCTTGTTTGATTTGGTGAAAACGGGCCCGATGCAGGGCCCGTTTTCTTTTTCCGTTCTATCCGACGACGTTAAATTCCGGGCCATATGGGTATCCGGTGATGTTTTCATTGCCGTCTTCGGTGATCACCAGAATGTCATGTTCGCGGTATCCACCCGCCCCCGGATTGCCCTCGGCAATGGTTAACATCGGCTCCATGCTGATCACCATGCCCGGTTCAAGTTTGGTGTCGATATCTTCACGCAGCTCAAGCCCGGCTTCGCGGCCATAGTAATGCGACAGCACGCCAAAGCTGTGCCCGTAACCAAAGGTGCGATATTGCAGCAAATCCCGCTCGGCAAAGAACGCGTTGATCTGCTCTGTCACCTGCGCGCAGGACGCACCGGGTTTGAGCAAGCTCATGCCATATTCATGGGCCGCCACATTGGCCTCCCAGATTTTCAGGCTGGCCTCATCGACCTCGCCGACAAACAGCGTACGTTCGAGTGCTGTGTAATAACCCGAAATCATCGGAAACGTATTAAGTGACAGGATATCGCCCCGTTTGAGCTTGCGTGCGGTTACCGGGTTATGCGCCCCGTCGGTGTTGATGCCTGACTGGAACCAGACCCACGTATCGCGATATTCCGCATGCGGAAACCGCTTGGCGATTTCAAGTTCCATCGCATCGCGCCCGGCCATGGCAACATCAATCTCACGCACGCCTTCCCTGATCGCATCGCGGATGGCATAGCCACCAACATCGGCGACCTGCGCCCCATGGCGGATCAGGGCAATTTCGGCGGCTGATTTATGCATGCGCTGGCGCATGGTGGCGGGTGCGATGTCCTGCGTGCTGGCGGGTTTCAGGAATTCATCCATCAACGCCTTTTGCACAAGGCTCAGGTGATCGCCCTCATAACCAATCACCTTGCCCGGCCCGGTGACGGACAGGATCGCGCGCCAGTAATTGTTTCGCGCCCAATCGGTATAGGTGATGTTATCGCCATGGCATCGCCGCCACGGTTGGGCGGCATCAATCCCGGCACTGATCGTGACACTTTCGGATGCGGTGACGACAAGCCCGTAAGGCCGGCCAAAGGCGCAATAGAGGAAGCCTGAATAATAGGCGATGTTATGCATGGAAGTGAAAACACAGGCCTCAACACCGGTGTCATTCATGATCTTGCGCAAGCCCGCAAGACGGGCATCATATTCGGCCGCCTCAAACGGCAGCACGCGGTCACCTTGGTGAAAACGGTAAAATTCCGGGCGATCCATAAGCGCGTTCCCTTTTTTACGCGTTGCGCATGCAAAGGGACAAAGACCTCCCCCTGTCATGACAACGACAAAGCAAGATCCCGGCGTTCAGGATATGTATGGTGATGGATTGGGCGCGTGCTTCTGATCGTTCTCACGCTGGCGACGCCATCGCCTGCCCACCGAGACATATTGAGAGATGGGCGCAAGTTGGCAAGCAAAATCTGCATCGCCATATCATTGATCACAGTCACCCGCCGCGCGTTCGGATATGGTCGCGGTCATCACATCTCTTACCAGCGGCGTTACCATACGTTCGTATGATAAATCTGGCGATTTAAAGTACTTTATTAACGGCTTGGCGCTTTACTGTCAGAGAATAAGCAAAAACCGCGAGCAATAACGGATATTCGGCGTGGCAGAAGAAAACGACGACAACGAACAAGGCGGCAGGACAGCAGCCAACGCAGCGATGAAACGCATCGCCGAAAAGGAACTGCGCGAGATCCGCAAACGTCAGCGCCGCAAACGCATGATCGTGTTCGGCCTGAGCTTCTCTCTGCTGTTCCTTGCCATCTTCGGCAGCCTGTTTACCATCAAGTCCAACCTTGATCTCAGCCGCAACATGGTCCGCAGCCCCGAAGTCCGTATTCTGGGCTATGACGGTGCGCTGCTTGAAACCATCAAGGGCCACTATAGCCAGGATGTCTCGCTGACTACTTTGCCCGAACGGGTTCAGAACGTTTTTGTCGCCGCCACCGATCCGACGTTTTTTGATCATCTGGGGGTTTCGGGTGCGGATGTCGCGCGCATGTTCAGCACCGAAAATGCGCCTGGCTCAACCATCACGATGAAGGTCGCGCGCAGCTTTTTCAAAACCAAGGACAGCGGCCCCGGCCGCCACATCCAGGAATTTCTTGTCGCCCTTTGGCTGGAATGGAGTTTCAGCAAGAAAACCATTTTGCGAAGCTACCTTGAACGCGCCTATGTCGGGCGCGGCATCTTTGGCATCTCGGCGGCATCGCGTCTTTGGTATGGCGGGCCTGCCGAACGCATGACCCTGCATCAGGCCGCCGTTCTGGCCGCCGCCATCAGCGACCCTGAAACCTTCAATCCACTGTTTTATCCGCGCGAAACCGCCGAAGAAGCCAACAAGATCTTGGCCCGTCTTGCACAGTACAAGTTTATCGAGGCTGATCGCGTGTCGGCCCTGACCTTGCTCGAACCGAAACTCGATGTGCAGTACGAGGAAAACGTCCTGTCGGGCTATGTCGTTGATATGGTGCTCGAAGAAGTCGCCGATATTGTCGGCTACAGCAGCCGTGACATTGATGTGCTCACCAGCATCGACTGGAAAATTCAAAATCTGGCACAGGAAATTGTGCCGGAAATCGCCGAACTGCGCTTCAAGCCGCGCGGGGCGTCACAGACGGGATTGCTGTCCATCAGCCCCGAAGGCCGCATTCGCGCCCTGATCGGCGGACTGAATTATTCACCGTTCCAGCGCAACCGCGTCACCGACGTCCGCCATTCGCCCGGGCGGATGATCAAGATCGCGACCTATTACTATGCGCTCAATGAAAACAGCGATCCGGCCCAATGGGTGCGCGATAACCGCATGGCGGTGGGCGGCTGGCGTCCGATCAACCCGGATCACGACTATATGGGCATGATTTCACTGCGCGAGGCATTTGTGCGTGATGTCAACACGGTGCCAACCAACCTTGCCGATCACTTTGGTCTGTTGAATGTCCGCCAATATGCCCACAATATCGGCATCAAAAGCCCGTTATCGAGTGATATCAGAACCGTCGTCGGCCTTGATCCGGTAACGATCACTGACATCACCGCCATTCATGCCCTGCCGCAAAACTCCGGCAAACCACCCCAGATGACCCTGATCAACCGGGTGTCCTATACGGGTGATAATAGCACCCCCCCGGTTTATCAGCGGGTCGAGGAAGTGCAGGAAAAACGCCTGACCGACGAAGGGATTCAGGCGTCCTACGTTTTGTTTGCCAGTGTCACCGACCCGCAAGTGCGTCTGGATCGTCCGTTTGCCGGCTATGGCACGGTGGCCGGTGGCCGCACCGATGCATGGTATGTCGGGTTCTCGTCCGATCTGATCACAACCGTCTGGGCGGGGAATGACAATCGGTCACAGATGGATGTCCGCGGCGAGGTAGAACTTGCGTCTTTGTGGCGGTTATTTATGCTGGAAGCGCATGATGGTTTACCCATCCGTTCCATGGTCCGTGCATCGTCTGAACGCCGTCGCGCAGGCGATGGCGTCAAGGATCTGTGGAAAATGGGTCAAGTTGACAGTGCAAGCGGACAATAACGGATAAAACCGTCGCAAAACGGGGAGACGGGGGACTCCCTCCTCGGTTGGGACATAAAAATTGAAATTCGCCGGAAAATGCGGCGCTATCGCCTGTCAGACGCACTTTGGGGTTGTGCGGATATGACGGGCAATTTGGCGTGTGCACGGCCCGGACCAGACCGATAGGTGCTTTTGTGGCCCAAAGAGAATTCAAAAGGAAAAAGAGCGTCCGTAAAGGCGCAACAGGTTCCAAAAAGCCGAAAAAGCGCGTCAGCAGTTCGGGCAAGAAAGGCGGCAGTCTTTTTGCCCGTCTGGGCGATATGATTCCGGGGCCCGAAGCCATTGCCAAATTCATCGTGCTCGGCTCGATCTGGGTCATGGTTCTGGGCGGCGGGGTTGTTGCCTATTACGGATATGGTCTGCCCGACAAGGTCAGCTTTGATGTCGCCAGCGAACGCAAACCGTCGATCCGTGTGATCAGTATTGATGGCCAAAACCTCGCGGCCTATGGCAATCGCTATGGCAACCCGGTCGAGGTCCGCGATCTTCCCGACTATGTCGGTCAGGCGTTTGTTTCCATCGAAGACCGCCGGTTTTATGACCATTTCGGGATTGATATTGTCGGTATCACGCGTGCTGCCTGGACCAACCTGACGGCTGGGCGCATTGCCGAGGGCGGCAGCACCATCACCCAGCAGCTGGCCAAAAACCTGTTCCTGTCACCGGAACGCTCCTTTGGCCGCAAGATCGAAGAAGTGCTTCTGGCCCTCTGGCTGGAATTCAAATTCGATAAGCAGCAAATCCTCTCGCTTTATCTCAACCGGATTTATTTCGGCTCGGGCGTCTATGGCATTGATGCCGCCGCCCGGCATTATTTCGGCACCGATCCTAGGCGTCTCAACCTGTATGAAGCCGCCGTTCTGGCTGGCCTGCCCAAGGCACCAAGTCGCTATAACCCGATGGTCGATCCGAAACTTGCGGCCGAACGCGCCAATGTCGTGCTGGAAGCCATGGCATCGACCGGTGCGCTGACCAAGGCACGCGCCGAACGCGCCAAACAGACCCGGGTGCGCACCGCACGTGCTGCACAGGCAGGGCCGGGGGTGCGCTATTTCACTGATTGGGTACTTGATCGTGTGAAAGATTATGTCGGCTATGTCGATCAGGATCTTCTGGTTTATACCACGCTTGATTCCCGTCTTCAGGCCATCGCCGAAGAAAACCTTCTGCGTGCGCTCGCCAGTAACGGGGCCAAGGAACACCATGTCGGGCAGGCCGCCCTTCTGGCGATGACGCCCGATGGGGCCGTCCGCGCTATGGTCGGTGGCCGTGATTATTATGAAAGCCAGTATAACCGCGTGACACAGGCCCGCCGTCAACCGGGCTCGGTGTTCAAGCTGTTTGTCTATCTCGCCGGGCTTGAAAACGGTTTTGGCTCGAACGACTGGATGCGTGACGGGCCGATTGTTATTGATGGCTGGGAGCCGCGCAACTTCGACCGCAAGCACCACGGCACCATGTCGATCCGCGATGCGGTGGCAACCTCGAACAACTCGATCGCGGTCCAGCTCTCGCTTGAAGTCGGCCTCGACAAGGTCATCAAAAAGGCGCGTGACATGGGTGTGTCTTCGGAACTCAAACCGGAACCAAGCCTGGCGCTCGGCACCAGCGAAGTCTCGATGCTGGAACTGACCGGTGCCTATGCGATTGTTGCCAATGGTGGCTTTGCCGTCTTCCCGCACGCAGTCAGCAAGATTACCGGCAAGGGTGGCGAAGTGCTCTATGAACGCTCTGACGACTTCCCGGTCCGTCTGATGAACCCGCTGCATGCCGGGGAAATGAACAACATGCTGGCCGCCGTGGTGTCCAAGGGCACGGGGCGCAACGCCATCATCGACCGCCCCTCAGCCGGCAAGACCGGTACGACATCGGATTACCGCGATGCCTGGTTCATCGGCTACAGCTCCGATCTGGTCGCCGGAATCTGGATGGGCAATGACGATGGCAGCCCGATGGATGAACAGGTCACCGGCGGTGCCCTTCCGGCCGCACTCTGGCGCGACTTCATGCTGCACGCCCACCAAAACATCCCGGTCCGATCCCTTGGCAAGGCCGCACTCGCGCGCTCCAAAAAGATCGGCGAAGACGACAGCTGGCGCGACTTCACCGCCGGCTACAGTTCGGGCAACACCAAGCAGTAAGGCACCTCAACTGTCTTTGACGAAATCACAGGCGGTCTTCGGGCCGCCTGTTTTCGTTCAAACTCTTATGGCCTATCTACAGCCTATCCGTCATTCCCGCGAAGGCGGGAATCCACTATGGTTGCAGCATTATATGAATTGCAAGGCAGCGCTTTTCTCTGTTTGGAATGAGATTTTTGATCAACTCTAAAGTTTAATTTGAGGTATCTGGAAAGTCATTTTTAAATGAGGCAATCATTGAAAAAGATATTGTTATTTTTCGTTATTTTGTCGTCAGTCATTTTTTCCTATATGGATTTCAATAAAATCCATGAATTAAATGATCTTTATTCATGGTTTATAATTGGATGTATTAGTTTCATTGGTGGAATTTTATCCGTATTGATTTTTGATGGGGCAATTAAGGACGAAAAGTATCGAGCCGGGATCGTAGACGTTATGGGTAAATACGCAGGGGGTCTTGCCAGAAATGTTTTTATGCTCTGTTTCGGCTTGATGATCATTGCGATTATAATATTCAGAATGGACGATTATAGATTTTTTGTTATTTATTTTGCATTTGGAGTGTCTTTTTATGGATATTCCTTGTTCTACAAATTTTCATCTAAACATTAGAAATATTGTTATAATTTTATTTGTAAATTCTAATAAATATTGAACGTATTCTAGCTGCAGAATTTTCTGCTCACGCGGGTCTTCAACGCAACCAGTTCACGGGAAACCCGAGATTTGTTGATAAAATTGCCAGCATTATCGGCAGACGCCTTGAACAAAGAGCGCTGGGACGATCGCGCAAAAACATTGAAGCTTTTGACGACCAAAATAGATCTGTCCCCTTTTTCTTTTTACTGGAATATGCTCTCGGGTCGATAGTTGCGGTATCGGGATGAGATTTTAAGAGAAAGGTGACTGGTTTGTTCGGACGTTTGTTTGCTGCGCTGTTAGTTATCTCCATTACTTTGCCGGGGGAGGCTCAATCTGAGGAGCGCTATGTGAATCTCGAAGGACAAGAAATGAAGTTGGGTGACTTATATGATCATCCTGACGAGTTTGGCGGATTTTACGGGGTTTATGGAGGAGGTGTTTCCTATTTTCTTCTTGGTTTAATAAATGGATTGGTGTTGGGCGAAGGAGAGGTTTCTCTAGATGATAATGGTGGGAAATATGTTATATGGTTTTCAAAAAGTGAATTGGATTATAAAAACCTAATATCTTCTCTGGGAGGAAATGAAGATTTAAAGCGTGGAAATATTGATGATTTTGTGAGTTCAAACAGGTCTTGCGCAATTGTTGGTCTTTCTGATGTGGACGGTATGATTGTAAATTTTTCGATGGTTGTTACAGACGGTAGTTATTATAATTATTACACATGTTTGGTTAGTTATTTTAAAAAATACTCTAAGTTATTTAGATAAATCTAGTGGGGTCGTTTTTTCAACTATTTCAATAGGTGTGTTTGATTTTCTGAAAGGAAAAAGGCGACAGATTTATTTTCTTCTTTCCAGTGAAACCACAAAAAAAGACCGGCATCGATAAACGAGCCGGTCTTCAAGTTGGCTTGCTATGACCACATCAGGGGGGATGTGGCCGGGAGTTTCTCACCTGTCAGAACCCCGTGGGTGCAGCATCGGGTTGGGAGACATTCTACTGCGGGGTACCAACTGACGGTGCGGGGTGGCGCGTCGTCATGGTGAGATCAGGCTGCAGCAGCCTGATTGGTGAGCGCTTCGAGGAAGTCCAGGCATTCCTCGATCTGCGAAATTTCAATGAACTCGTTGGGCTTATGGGCCTGCTCGATGCTGCCGGGGCCGCAAATGATCGACGGGATGTTGCCCTGTTTTTCAAACACCCCACCTTCCGAGCCATAAGACACCTTGCCGGAAATCTCAGGGATGATGTTGCTGACATAGCAAAACGCTTCCGCATCCGTGCAATCACCCATCCCCGGATAGGAAAAGATCTTCTCGAATGTGAAGCCGGTGTCGTCTGCCTTGGCCTTCATTTCGGCATCAAGGGTGTCCATGATGGTCTTTTGCAGATCGGCAATCACCGCTTCGGCGTCATGGTCGGGCAGATGGCGAATTTCAAAGGTAAACTCGCAATATTCCGGGGTGACGTTGGTCGCGGTACCACCACTGATCGTGGTCGTCAGCATCGTGCTGTGCGGCACGGTGAAATCGGCGTCAAACGGGCCGTTTTGTTCGAATTCACGGGCCTTGTCGGCAATCAGGTTGATCGCGCGCGCGCCATATTCAATGGCATTGACGTGATCAGGCGCAAACGAACTGTGTCCTGCCGTACCCGTCACGCCAACCCGCATGGAATATTTGCCCTTCTGGCCGTTAATCACCTTCATGTTGGTCGGCTCGCCAATCACCGCCAGACGCGGTGGCGTGTCCATCTTCGCCAGATGATCGACCATTGATCCAACACCGATGCAGCCGACTTCCTCGTCATAGGACAGGCAAAGATGAAACGGAATTTCAAGGTCGCGTTTGACCAGTTCCGGGATCATCGCCAGCGCACAGGCCGAAAAGCCCTTCATGTCGGCTGAGCCGCGACCAAACAGCTTGCCATCCCGCTCGGTCAGCTCAAACGCCGGGCTGACCCAGGTGGTCTCAAGGGCGGGTACCACATCGGTATGACCCGAAAGCGCAATGCCCGGAACCCCTTTGGGGCCGATGGTCGCCAGAAGGTTGGCTTTCTGCCCGGTTTCATCATGGAACAGCGTGGACTCAATGCCGTATTCCGCCAGATAGTCACGGACGAAATGGATCAGACCGAGATTGGAGTTTTTGCTCGTCGTGTCGAACGCCACCAGTTTGCCAAGCAGATCGATGGCATGATGAAGGCGGGACATGTTTGGTTTGGACATTTTTATCTTCTTGTTTGGGTCAGGACGCGGATGCGTTGGTGGCATCGCGCTTGTCGCGCCATTTCTTCCATTCGCGGCGAATGGTCAGAATGACGAACAGAACGGTCAGGGCAAAGAAGCCCCATGAAATCCATGACTGGAAGAAGACACCAAGATCACCGCGCGAAATCGCAAGCGAGCGGCGCATATTGTCTTCAAACATCGGGCCAAGGATAAAGGCGATCAGGAACGGGGCGGCCGGGATGTTGAGCAACATCATGGCAAAGCCAACCACACCCATCACCAGAAGGACGGTGACATCAAACGGGCTCGCCCCGATGGAATAGATGCCATAAACGCACAGGATCAGAATGCAGGGCAAAAGCAGCGTCTGGGGAATGCGCGAAATCTTGGTAAAGGCACCGGCTGTTGCCTTGCCAGCAACAAACAGGAACACCGAACTAAACAGGATGCCGATAAACAGCGCATAGACATCGCCCAGATTGTTCTGAAACAGAAGCGGGCCGGGGGTCAGGCCATGGATCATGAACGCACCCAGCATGACACCGGTAATCACATCACCCGGCACACCAAGGGCCAGAAGCGGGATCATGGTCGCACCGCATGCACCGTTATTGGCAGATTCGGACGCGGCAATGCCTTCGATCTCGCCTTCGCCGAACTTGTCCCCGTTTTTCGAGGTCCGGCGCGCTTCGCTATAGGAAAAGAACGCAGCCGTCGACGGGCCGATGCCCGGAATTGCGCCCAGGATCACGCCAATGATTGATCCGCGACAGATCGATTTGATCGATCCGCGAAACTCGGCAAGGGTCAGGCGGTTATCGCCCAGCTTCATCGCCGCCGCATTATCTTCCGGGCGGAACACAATCATCTTGATCAGTTCCGGCAGGGCAAACAGACCGATCAGAACCGGCACCATGCCAAGACCCGATTTCATGTCTTCGGAAAGCGCAAAGCGGAACGATCCATACATGTCTTCGCCAACGGTCGCCAAAAGCAAGCCAAGGCAGGCCGAAATGATGCCAAGAACCAGCGAACGGCCCGAAATACTTGCCACAATCGTCAGCGAAAACGCCATCAGCATAAAGAATTCCGGCGGACCAACCCGCAGCGCAAAAGTCGCCAGCGGGATGGCGAGGAAAAACAGCGAAATGTTGGAAATGAAATCGCCGATGCAGCTTGAAATCAGCGCCATGTTCAGCGCCTTGCCACCCTTGCCGGCCCGTGCCAGCGGATAGCCGTCAAGCACCGTGCAGGCGGCCGATGCCGTGCCGGGCGTCTTGATCAGGATGGCCGAGATTGATCCGCCATAGGTTGAGCCTTTATACAGCGCAACCAGAAGCAGGATGCTCGTCACCGGGGACAGATAGAACGTAAACGGAAGTGCCAGGGTGACGGCCATGGTCCCGGTCATGCCCGGGATCGCGCCAATGATCACACCGCCCCAGATTCCGGCAAACATCGCCAGGAAATTCGGTAACGTTGCCACCTCCTGAAAGGCGTAAAGCAATTCATTCCACATAACGATGAACTCTCAATCAGATCAGGGTGGTCAGGTGGGAAATGTTCGCCGACAACAGCTTGCCCTTGGGGAAGGGCGTATGCGTGACTTCGGTAAACAGCAGATACAAAAGAACCGGGAAAATGACCGCAAGGCCGATCATCCAGAACTTGCGTTCGAAATTGCCCGTCATGATGAACAGCACGCCAAGCAACAAAACCGTCGCCGGAACAAACCCGATCAGGGGCATGCCATATACAAAGGCGGCAAACACGATCAGGATACCGGCAAAACGCATCAGATGGGTCTTGTTGCCAAGGATGCGGTTGCCAAATCCTTCGACCCGGTCACGGCTGGCTTCGCGCATTTTCGGGAACGCCAGAACAAGCGCAAGAACCCCCATTACCAGTCCGATCACCGCGACCACGCGCGGCCACATATCCGGTGGCGGGGCAAAGCCCGGAATGAAAGACGGAACCTTCACATAGATCGGGATCAGAACGAACAGGATGACGGCAAAGAACACCGTTGCCACCAGTCCGGCATAGAAATCACGATTTTGGTTCATGGTTCCGTCTCGCATTAAGGTCTTTGACTAAAAACGCGGTTGCGTCTTACTGGATGTAGCCGAACTTCTTGGCCATGCCGTTATAAAGCTCGAACTGGCTTTTGACGTAGGCAGCCGGGTCTTCATCGCCGATGATCGAGGTCGAACCACGCTTCTCGGCAAGGTCAAGCCACTGCTCGTCGGTCGCAACCTGACCCAGGATCTCGGTCCATTTGGCAACGACGTCTTCCGGAAGGCCTTTGGGCGCATACAAGCCGCTCCAGCCACCAACCTGACCGGCCTGGGCATAACCCAGTTCTTTCGCGGTCGGAACATCCGGCAGGGATGCCATGCGTTTCGGCGAATAGACCATCAGCGGGCGCATCTTACCGGCTTCGATATGCGGCATCAGAGAGCCAGCAGCAATCGCCAGGAAATCAACGTGACCGCCAAGCAGGGCAGCGGCCAAAGCAGAGCCGCCTTTATATGGCACGAGGGTGGATGCGGTCAGCGGGTCAAGACCAACGTCAGACAGCAATGCCTGAACCGTAAAGCCGTCAATCGCGGTGGGGCCGGATGCGGCATAGGTGGTGGCACCGTTGCTGTCTTTGATTTTGGCAATCAGCTCGTCGATGGTCTGGATGTCGGAATTGGCGTTAACAGCCAAAATCATCGGGGTCGCTTCAAGCATGCCAAGGAAGGTGTAGGCATCCCAGCCAACCGGGCTGTCGGTATAAACGGCCGGATAAAGCGCCATGCCAACACGCGACAGCAAAAGGGTATAGCCATCCGGGTCGGCTTCGGAAACGAAGCGCGCGCCATTCATGCCGCCATTGCCGGTTTTGTTGACCACAACAACCGGCTGCCCGCCGGTATAGTTGCTTGCGGTTTCTGCCAGCGCACGGGCGGCCAGGTCAGATGCACCGCCGGCACCATAAGGTGCGACCAGCGTAATGGCTTTTTCAGGATAGGCGTCTGCCTGCGCGGTCGAAATCATGGATGTGGTTGCAAGGATTGCGGCTGCGATCCCGGCTGCTTTCTTAAGCTTGTGAAACATTTTCATGTCTCCCTGGGTGGTGGTGGCAGAATTGCCGAAGCTCAGACTGGTTTTCACTCTGTCTTTTGTTTTTGTGCCTTCTTGCATAGACAAACTATAACCGGTGACGCAAAAAATTAATTCCAGTATAACTAATTTACATACTGAACAGCGTTCTGCGGCCGAAATCCGGATTTGGGAAAGCACGATGAAACTGCGCGAACTCGAAAGCTTCAATGCCTTTATGACCCACGGTTCTGTGACGGGCGCGGCCCAGGCGATGAATATCAGCCAACCGATGGTCAGCCGGCTGTTGAACAACTTTGAAAAATCGGTCGGGTTTGAACTGTTTACCCGCAAACGCAATCAGCTGATCGCGACGTCCGAGGCCCAGCAGTTTCATGCAACTGTGCTGCGGTCGCTCAATGCGTTTCGTGAAGTTGAAACCCAGGCGCGTGCGATTGCCAATGATCAGTTAGGTGCGATCCGCATCGCCGCCCAGCCGATCTATGTTGATACCTATCTGCTTGATGTTGTTGCGAAGTTCAAACAGGCCCATCCCAAGGTTTCGATCAGTATTACCGATACGGGCCTCGAAGGGATGCTTGACATGATTGCCACCCGCCAGTGCGATCTTGGCATCGGCATTACCCTTGATCTGCAAGACCCGGATGTCGTGATCACCCCACTTGCGCAATCGCGTGCCGTCTGTCTGATGCCGGTTGATCATAGGCTGGCGAAGTTTGAAACCATCGATATCGATTTGCTGCGCGGCGAGGACTTTGTTGAACTTTCCATTGGCTCGCCCTTGCGCACCAAGATCGACTATATTTTCCAGATTGCCGGCTGGCCGCGCAAAATCGCGGTCGAGGCCCGCACCATCCGCACGATCTCGCGTCTTGTCGAGCGCAATGTCGGTATTTCGGTCAGTGACCCGTTCGCAGCCCTTCTGGTCGACACCGACAAGGTGGTCGCCCGCACCCTGACCCCGAATATCGAATGGGATGTCGCCCTGTTTACCGCGTCTCGTGAACTGAGTGCGGTGGAAAAACGGTTTCTGGCATTTTTGCGCGCCGAATTGCCAAATCTGCGCGCCAGTGGCTGTATTGTATGAGGATTTGATTTGGCCCTATTTGGGGCGATACTCCGGAATCGGCCTATTATTCACTGAATTTGAATAATGGCTCTGATTATTCATTATTTCCGGTCAAACGCCAGCTTGGCTGCAAGGCCTAAAAAGATACAGCCGGTGGCGATCTGAAAGGCGCGCGCAATCTTCTCTGATCGCGACAGAACCTGGCCAATTTTCCCGGCAAAACTGCCGACCAGACAATTGATAATCGTCCCGCCAATATTCAAAATCAGCCCGAAAATCAAAAACTGCAACAACACCGACCCGCGCGACGCATCAACAAACTGCGGAATGAACGCCAGCACAAAGACAATAATCTTTGGATTGAGCAGGTTAACCACAATCCCGTCCCGCCAGGCGGTAAAGGCGCCGGAACGCTTGGTTTGTGCGGGTTTCAGGTGCTGGTCGTGGCTTCGAAACGCGCCAATCGCCAGCCACACCAGATAGGCAATCCCGGCCCAGCGCAGCACATCAAGCGCCACCGGATGGGCCGCGACAAGCGCCGCCAGACCAAGCCCGGCCAAGGCCGTGTGGATCAGCGCACCGGTTGCAATCCCGAAGCTTGCCGCATTGCCCGCCATCGGCCCGGATTTGATGCCCTGACCCAGACAAAACAGCATGTCATTGCCCGGCGTCATGTTCAGCGCCAGGGCGGTGGGAATGAAAATCGCCAGGGTTTCCAATGGGATCAGCATGGATTACGTCCTTTGGGAGGAAATGTGAGGTTTTTCACATTTCAATATTTACGCGCTTCCAGCCCCGTAGCGATGCAGGGCTGCACCATGTTTCTTGAGCCAGTGTTGCTGTTTTTTTGACGGGCCATACAAATCATCGACCACGGCCCAGAAACGTGCGGAGTGATTAAGTTCCTGCAAATGCGCGACTTCGTGGGCGACGACGTAATCAAGCACATCTTCAGGCGCCAGCACCAACCGCCAGCTAAACGACAGATTGCCCGAGGAGGAGCAACTGCCCCAGCGCGTGCGGGTGTCTTTGAGCGAGATACGATTGACCTTTTTGTTGATCTGTTCGGCATAGGCATGGGCGCGCGGGGCGATTTCAAGCTTGGCCTGCTTTTTAAGGAAATCGGTCACCCGGCGGTTGGTATGTTCCGGCTGGCCCGACACCCAGATCACGCCGGCCTCGACCCAGACTCCGCGTTTGGCATCGGGCACGGCACGGATGGCGTGATCATGGCCCATGAAGGGAATCCAGGCACCGGGCATGAATTGCACCCGTTCGGGCAGGCGTTGCATGTGGGCTGCCACCCAATCGCCATGCTGATGGAGCATCGAAATCGCCATTTTGCGCGAAACCCCGTTGGGCACGACGATTTCGACACCGTCGAATGCCGGATCAATGCGCAATTTGAGTCGCGTCGCGCGCGCGCTTGGCCGCAATCGCACCGGCAACGGGCCGATTTTGGGCATATCGATCTCGGTTTCTTCGGTATTCTTGAGCATTCGGCGCGGATTTTTCCAAAAGAGAGGCAAAAAGTGCGATCTTTTTGTGCCTTTTTCGGGCCAAGCCCATCTTGGGTCTTGCCCCCTAGTAGTGTTTTCCTATACTCCGCGCTCAAGGTCTAGGGGCGATTTGCGACATATGGGTTGCAGCCCCGACAGGACGCAGGCGTTAGGTGCCGCGCCCTGCATTACATCGGAAGAAGAAAGGCGTCACTCCCATGAGCGATCAGGTCAAAAAGGTCGTCCTTGCCTATTCAGGCGGTCTGGATACCTCCATCATCCTGAAATGGCTTCGCGAAGAATATAACTGCGAAGTCGTGACCTTCACCGCCGACCTCGGCCAGGGCGAAGAGCTGGAACCGGCCCGCAAAAAGGCAGAGATGTTCGGCGTCAAACAGATCTTCATCGACGATCTGCGCGAAGAATTCGTCCGCGACTTCGTCTTCCCGATGTTCCGCGCCAATGCCCTTTATGAAGGTGTTTACCTGCTCGGTACCTCGATCGCGCGTCCGCTGATTGCCAAGCGCCAGATCGAAATCGCCGAAGAAGTCGGTGCAGATGCCGTGTCCCACGGTGCCACCGGCAAAGGCAACGACCAGGTCCGCTTCGAGCTGGGCTATTATGCCCTTAAGCCGAACGTCAAGGTCATCGCACCGTGGCGCGAATGGAAGCTGAACTCGCGTACTGCTTTGCTGAACTTTGCCCGCGAACACCAGATTCCGATTTCGGCCGACAAGCTTGGTGGCGATGAGCCGCCCTATTCGACCGACGCGAACCTTCTGCACATTTCCTATGAAGGCAAGGCGCTGGAAGATCCGTGGGTCAAGCCGGACGAAAATATGTTCGAGCGCACTGTTTCCCCGCAGAACGCACCCGATGCGATCACCACGATCGAAATCGAGTTCGAACAGGGCAACCCGGTTGCGATCAACGGCGAACGCCTGAGCCCGGCCACTTTGCTGACCAAACTCAACGAAGTTGCCGGCAAGAACGGCATCGGTCGTCTGGATCTGGTCGAAAACCGTTATGTCGGCATGAAGTCGCGCGGCGTTTACGAAACCCCGGGCGGTACCATTCTGTCGGTTGCGCACCGCGCGATGGAAAGCATCACCCTTGATCGTAACGCCGGTCACCTCAAGGACGAGCTGATGCCGCGTTATGCCGAGATGATCTATAACGGTTACTGGTGGTCGCCGGAACGTCAGGCCTTGCAGCGCCTGGTCGACGAGACCCAGCGTACCGTGAACGGCGTTGTGCGCCTTGACCTTTACAAAGGCAACGTCACCGTCACCGGCCGCAAGTCGCCGAACTCGATCTACTCCGAAGAGCATGTCACGTTCGAGGCCGACACCGTTTACAACCAGCGCGATGCAGAAGGCTTCATCAAACTGAATGCGCTGCGTCTGCGTCTTGGTTTTGACCGCGACGGCATGAAGTAAGTTTCCGCAAGCAATTGTGGAGCGGCAAGCGAGGGGCATTTTTGCCCCTCGTTTTCGTTTGAAAGCCAAGCTATAAGCGGGCTCTTAACCTGTTCAGATAATTATATCGGTCATGCAGCGCTATAAATGTACCGTCGAATATGATGGCCGCCCCTATCACGGCTGGCAGTACCAGGACGAAGTGATTTCGGTTCAGAAGGTCTTTGAGACCGCGATCGAAAAATTCGCCGGTGTATTTGTGCGCGTCTATGTGTCGGGCCGGACCGATGCCGGGGTGCATGCGCTGGGGCAGGTGGTGCATTTCGATCTGCCGAAATACTACCCGGCGGAAGCGGTGATGAATGCGATCAACCATCACCTCAAACCTGATCCGGTGGCGATCAAGGAATGCGAGGAAGTCACGGAAGACTTCCATGCGCGGTTTTCGTCAAAGAAACGCTACTACATGTATCGCATCATCAATCGCCGCGCACCGCTAACCTTTGAGGCGGGGCTGGCTTGGGGTGTTTATAAGCCGCTTGATATTGATGCGATGAATGAAGCGGCCAAGCATCTGATCGGGACGTTTGATTTCACAAGCTTCCGGGCCAGTGAATGTCAGGCCAAAAGTCCGATCAAGACGCTGGAAAAGCTTCAAGTCACGCGCGGGATCGAAAACCCGCTTGAAATCCGGGTGCATACCGAAAGCCGGTCTTTCCTGCATCATCAGGTGCGCAATATGGTTGGCACACTTGTTCTGGTCGGCAAGGGCGCCTGGAAGCCGATTGACGTCAAAACGGCCCTTGAGGCCAAGGATCGCAGTGCCGGCGGCCCGACCGCACCGGCCGACGGGCTTTATTTCGTCAAGGTCGATTACTGACACCCGATCAGATCGAGATCCGTTTAGCGTCTGAGATAAATTCAGCAGACGAATATTCAGCCTGACCTTTGCGCATTACCTGTACGCATTTCATCCTTCCCGGACCTCCTTGTAGAAAAAACGGTGCACAGGCGAAAATTTTTCCGGTTTTCTGTCTGCCACTCCCCATATGACGCTTATCGATATGGTTGTTCATCTTATGGGTAGGTGTTCACCTATCGGTAACGACCTGTAATTACACTATTAATTAATCTTTAGTTCTCTGACTCGCGTTCAGGTTGCTAAAAATCTGTACGATAGTATTGCTCTATACTAAAGTTTAATTTATAGGATTGTATATCTTATATCTCTGCTGAACCAGGCGACCAAGACCCGGGAAGATGCTGAACCGCCGATCTAGTTGCTAGAGGGGCTCGTCGGTGACCAACGATGAAATGAGAGTGAGTATGTCGAAAAGTTTGATTTTCAAGGTGGCACTCGCCGCCGTTGCGATCCTGATTGCGGGCATCGCGCTTCTGGGCTTGCTGATCATGCAGCGCATCGATGACAAGGTGGCAAGTGACAGCCTTGAATCGCAGAAACTGAACCTTCGCGTAGCTGCGATGATTTTCAAGGATAATTATCCCGAATTTTCCATGAAAATCAGCGAGGATGGTGAAACCTCCGATCTCGTCATTCCCGAAATTCCGGATCTGTCGTCACACGAAATGATTGACTCGATCGGGGCTGCCACCGGTCAGACGGCAACCGTGTTCGCCTTCGTCCCGGCAGAGCAGGACTTCGTGCGTGTTTCGACCAACATTATCAAGCCGGACGGCCAGCGTGCGGTTGGTACCATGCTTGGCAAGGGCAGTGCGGCCTATCAGCCGATCATGTCGGGCAATACGTTCCGGGGTGAAGCCCTTATTCTTGGCACCCAATATGTAACGCAGTATTCGCCGATCAAATCGCCGACAGGTGATACGCTTGGTATCCTGTATGTCGGTATCGAGAAGGCACAGGTTGCCGAAGTGGCGACAGAGATCGAACTGCGGATCGCGATTGTCGGCATTATCGTTGCCATCGCATCTGCTGTATTGCTGTTCCTGTTGCTGCGCTGGCAGCTTGGACCGCTGCGTGACCTTGGTCAGACGATTTCCCGATTTGTCGAACGCGACTTTTCCGAAGAAGTTTCCTTTACCGATCGCAAGGACGAGATTGGCGTGATTGCCAATGGTCTTTTGCGTTGGCGTGAAACGGCGGAAAAAATGGGTGAGGCCGAGGCCGCCCGGGTGGAAGCCGAAAAACGTGCCGAAAAGGAACGTTTGGAACAGCGTAACCGTCTGGCCCATGAACTTGAACAATCCATTGGTCAGATCGTTGCATCTGTACGCCAGTCGTCGACCGGCATGCAGAAATCGACCGAACTGATGCGTGAATCGGCCAATCACTCCCTGACCCAAAGTCAACGGGTGTCAGAGGCCGCCAATGATTCGGCACAGAGCGTTCAGACGGTTGCAGCCGCGACCGAGGAACTTTCCGCCTCGATCAGCGGCATCGGTGATCAGGTCCGTGAATCAACAGCGATTGCCGAAACCGCCGTTGGTGAAGCATCGCGGGCCAACGAAATGGTTGGTGGTCTGGCCGAAGCAGCCGAGCGCATCGGTGAAGTCGTGAGTTTGATTAACGACATTGCGGCCCAGACAAACCTTCTGGCGCTCAACGCGACAATCGAGGCCGCCCGGGCTGGTGAAGCTGGCAAGGGCTTTGCGGTTGTGGCGCAAGAGGTCAAAAACCTTGCCAACCAGACCGCGAAGGCAACTGACGAAATCGCCCAGCAGATCGGGGCGATTCAGGGCGAGACCAGGGTCACGGTCGAGGCAATTGAAAAGGTCACGCATACGATTTCATCAATCAGCGAAATCGCATCAGGCATTTCTTCGGCAGTGAGCGAACAGAACGCCGCCGTCAATGAAATCGCCAACAGCGCGACCAGTGCATCGTCCGGTTCGAGCGAGGTTGTCGCCAACATCAACGAGATTCACGAAGCCGCGGCTAGCAGTGGGGCCGCCGCCAGTGAACTTGATCAGAATGTTGGTGCGATGGCCAAGCAGATCGATAGCCTGCAAAAGACCGTGTCGAACTTCCTGTCGCAATTGCGCGCAGGATAGAACGTTTCCGTTCAAAGCGGGTCTTTTACGATCAGACTGACAAGGGTGTGTTGTGGCATGCCCTTGTCAGGTTTTGCTTTTTTCTGAGGTCTTCACGGTTGGTTACGCGTTGTCGGCGCCGGTTTTGGCCTCTGCCGGTGCAAGGGCGTTTGTAACCTTGCCAAGTGCGTCGAGCAGGACGCGCTTTTCAAGACTGTTCAGCCCTGAAAGGGCCTGTTCATTCACAGCATTGACGATGGTCTGGATTTGTGGGGCCTTGGCCTTTGCCGCCGGGCTCAGGTGGATGTGTGTGATGCGGCGGTCTTCATTATCTTTTTCGCGTTCAATCAACCCATCGCGTTCCATGCGATTGAGGGTGGCGGCCATGGTTGGTTGTTCGATTCCAACGTCTGCCGCAAGCTGCTTTTGCGTGCGTGTTGTGCCATCGGCCAGCGCAAAGAAAACCGGCAGATAGCCACTGCTTAGTCCCAGCGGTTTGAGTTTCTGATCAATCGCGCGTGCAAACAGGCGGGCCGCCCAGTTTGTCATATATCCGGCTGATTGGGTGCGTTTCAGGGGCATGAGAACTCCGGTTTCGGTCAATATACATAGCTTGCTATATAAAACATATCATGCTATATAATGCATAGTATGCTATTTAATTACGTGTGGCGCCACATCGCAATCCCTGTCTCAGGAGAAATGACGATGTCCACGATTTCAAAACCGATTTTGCGTATTATCCACCGCGTTGCCGGTGGGGCGGCGTTTTGCCTGATCGCCAGCTTCTGGCTGGCGACAATCATGGTCGAGCTTTTCGGGACAACCGATCAGATCGTGATGGTCAAAACTGCAATTGTCTGGAGCCTGTTGGCCCTTGTGCTGTGTCTTGCGGCCACCGGGGGATCAGGCTTTGCGTTGGCGCGAGGGCAAATCGCCGGGCTGGTTGTCGTGAAATTGCGGCGCATGAAGCTGGTCGCGGCAAACGGACTGCTTGTTCTTGTGCCCTGTGCGATCGGGTTGGCCATGCTGGCCCGAAACGGGCAAATGGATGATGTGTTTATCACCCTTCAGGTGCTGGAACTGTTCGCGGGCCTGATCAACCTTGTTCTGATTGGCCTGAACATCCGCGATGGTCTGCGCATGCGTCGCCCAGTGAGAACGAGCGCGGCTGTGTGACGCGCAATGCGTCACACTTCATCTGCAGACCCTTCGCAGAATCTAGCCAAATATCCAGTGCCACAGGAACGGAATGGTCAATGCGGTGGCAAGGGTATTGAGCCCCATGGCGAGGCCGGAAAAGGCCCCGGCGGTTTCATTGACCTGAAAGGCACGTGCGGTTCCGATGCCGTGTGATGCCACCCCCATGGCAAAGCCGCGTGCGCGCCAGTCCTTAAGGCGGGCCATATTCATCACCATCGGCCCAAGGGTGGCGCCAACGATGCCCGTTGCAATCACGCAAACCGCGGTCAGGGCCGGAACGCCGCCGATATTTTCAGCAATCCCCATGGCGACCGGGGTGGTGACGGATTTCGGGGCCAGGGATGCCAGTGTTTCCGGACTTGCGCCCAGTGCCCAGGCCAGAATGACGGTGCTGGCACTCGCAACCAGTGATCCGAACAGGACCCCGAATGCGATGACCGGAAGCGCACGTTTCAGCGTTTCGGTCTGACGAAACAGCGGGACGGCAAGGGCGACGGTGGCGGGGCCGAGCAGGAAGTGGACGAACTGCGCGCCTTCGAAATAGGTGGCATAGGGCGTGCCGGTCACTTTCAGCAGCATGGCAATCAGGGCAATGGCGATGACCACCGGATTGCAGATCGGGTTACGGTCGCTTTTTTGATACAGCCAGAACCCGATGGCATAGGCGACAAGCGTGATGGTGAGACCCGTTAGCGGTTTGGCCGACAGGTAAACCCAAAGCTGGGTGATATCGGTCTCGTTCATTGCCCGTCCTCCAGACTTTCGCCCGGTTTGGCCTTGGGCAGCAGTTTGGACATCAAAAGGGCGGTCAGCACCATGGCCAGCAGGGTGGAAATGATCAGGGCGGCGGCAATCGGCAGCCAGTCGCCTTTAAGACGATCAATCTGGGTGACCACGCCCACCCCGGCCGGAACGAACAGCAAGGAGAAATGGATCAGCAGATTATCTGCCGCATCTGTGAGCACCTTGGGCGGGTTGCGTTTGATCAGAAGGCCGACAAACAGCAGCACCAGACCGATGACCGGGCCGGGAACCGGCAGATCAAATAGTTCCGAGACCACCTCACCAAACAGCTGACAGACAAGGATCAGGGCAAAAGCAGCAATCATCAACAACCTCCCCACAGGTGCATGCGTGTTTTTCTGCGCAAGACATAATACGTCTGGAGGCGTTCTACCTTTGTTAATTATGAAAAACGCCCGTGCCGGGCGGGCACAGGCGCTTGATGTTTGCTAATTCTTGCCGAGAGGATGTCGCCGCATGGATGCCCGCGCGTTACAGAATTTCCAGAACGTTTTCCGGCGGGCGACCCAGAACTGCTTTGTTGCCATTAACCACAATCGGGCGTTCAAGGGCGCGCGGATGGGCGCAAAGGGCCTCGATCAGGTCATCACCGCGCAGGTCGGCAATGCCTTCTTCTTTGGCTTCCTTCTTGCGCAGGATGTCTTCGGGTTTCATGCCGAGCATATCAAGAATTTCGCCAAGTTCCTGCGGGGTGGGCGGGGTGTCGAGATAGGCGATCACGTCGGGCGTGATGCCCTGTTCTTCGATCAGGGCCAGGGTCTGGCGCGATTTCGAGCAGCGCGGATTGTGGTAGATGCGGACCATCATGGTTGGGTCTCCGTATCAAAATGGATTTGTTCATTGATAGCGGTCTTTGCGGATGCAATCAAATCCCGTCGATCATCGAGAGCAGGTCTTCGAGCTCGTCGATCTCGCTATTGATGATGCGGGTTGCGGTGTCATAGCCAAAGCCCTGACGGGCGAGGGCGGCCATATCCTTTTCGCGTTTTTCATCGCGGATCTCAGACCGGCGCCATGGGCCAAGACGACGGCGACGGGCATAGGCGGCGGCAGCGGCAATGTTTGGGTCCGTGCCACGCACTTCCTCATAGGCGGCGTCATCGGCCTCGGCCCGAAGTTCGGTCAGTGCGGCATCGACCTGATCACTGGCAATGCCGCGCGATGACAGATCGGCGGCAATGACGCGAAGCGCCTTTCCGCGCCTGAGCAGGGATCGCGCCCGGCCCTTGGCATAGGCATCGTCATTAATGAAGCCAGCCTTTTCGCAGGCCGAAAGCACCGAATTCATCCACTCGACGGCTTCGTCCGGGTCGGTGCCATGTTCGGCGACCGAGAGGCGGATTTTACCGCGCATCAATGTTTCAAGCCGGGCGCGCGATGCGGCAAAGCGTTCCAGATACCAGGTGGCATAATTCATCAGATAGTCGCGGGTGACCTTGCGCGGGCGTTTGGGTTCGTGCGAGCGGGTTTTCGACTTTTTGTCGGACTGGTTGGAAAAACGCGCATTTCCGGCGGGCTTTTTTTCGCGCGCAGAGTCGCTGGTTTCCGGGCTTTGGCGATGTTTGTCGTGCATGACTGACACTATGAATGAATTCACACCCTTGCAAGTATGCCCCCACTCTCCCTATTTTACGCGCAATTGTCTGCATTTTTCCGAAGGAAATTCCATGAACGAGTCAGAGCAACGTGCTCTTGCCCCGCGCTATATGGGGGCTGTGAACTGGCTTGGACTTTGGACCCTTTATGCCAAAGAAGTCCGTCGGTTCCTGAATGTGCATTTGCAAACCATCGGTGCGCCGGTTGTCACCAGCCTGCTGTTTCTTGCTGTTTTCTTACTCGCCCTTGGCCGTGCGGTTGAAATGGTCAATGGCATCCCGTTTGCCACTTTCCTGGCGCCTGGTCTGATCATGATGACCATGGTGCAAAACGCCTTTGCCAATTCCTCAAGCTCGATCACGATTGCCAAGGTACAGGGCAATATCGTCGATGTTTTGATGCCGCCGCTGTCGGCCGGGGAAATGGTTGCCGGTTTTGCCTTTGGCGCGGTGACACGCGGCATGATCGTTGGTCTGGTCACCGCGATTTTCATGTCGTTCTTTGTCGATGTCGCGATCCACAATATCTGGGCGATCCTGTATTTCGGGATTTCGGCATCATTGATGCTGTCGCTTCTGGGGATTGCGGGTGGTGTCTGGGCCGAGAAGTTTGACCATATCGCAGTCGTGACCAACTTTGTCGTCACCCCATTATCGTTCCTGTCGGGCACGTTTTACAGTGCCGAAAGCCTGCCCGAAGCCGGTCAGGTTCTGGTGCATTTCAACCCGTTCTTCTACATGATTGACGGGTTCCGTTATGGCTTTACCGGGATTTCCGATGGCACGATCATGACCGGTGTCGTGGTTCTTGCCCTGGTCAATGCGGCCCTTTGGCTGCTGTGCTATCGCATGATCAAAACCGGCTACAAGCTTAAGGCCTAAGCGCCGATCAGATTGGCAAATCACAAAGGACGGTATTCTGATGCGGATGCCGTCCTTTTTCATTTTGATGACCTTTTTCAAAAGACCCCCGTACGTGTTTTTGTGGCGTTGACAGGGTCGGTGAATCTCTTGATACTCCTCGGCTTCCCAGCAGTCCGCTGGAGCTTGACCAATCGGTCAGGAATGTGAATTTTACCCGAATTGAGGAATAAGAAAGTGATTACTCCCGTCATGCCGACCTACGCGCGGGCCGATTTGGCCTTTGAGAAAGGTGAAGGACCTTATCTCTATGCGCAGGACGGCCGACGATTCCTTGATTTCGGGTCGGGGATCGCGGTCAACACGCTTGGTCATTCGCACCCGCATCTGGTGGCGAAACTGACTGAGCAGGTTGGCAAGCTTTGGCATACCTCGAACCTGTATCAGATGCCGGGGCAGGAAAAACTGGCCAAGCGGCTGATTGAGAACAGTTTTGCCGATACGGTGTTTTTCTGTAATTCGGGTGCCGAGGCGAATGAAGCGGGCATCAAGATGCTGCGCCGGTATCAATATGTGTCGGGCCATCCTGAAAAGAACCGCATTCTGGTTGCGACCAATGCGTTTCATGGCAGAACGCTTGGCACCCTGACCGCGGGTTATAGCGAGAAATACCGCGAAGGTTTCGGGCCGATGCCCGATGGCTTTGACCGGGTGGCGTTTGGTAACCTGAACGAACTTCGCAACGCGATTACGCCCAATACTGGCGGTATCATCCTTGAGCCGATCCAGGGCGAAGGCGGCATTTGCCGCGCGCCGGAAGGCTATCTTGAGGGTGTGCGCAAAGCAGCCGATGAATTCGGCATGCTGGTGATGTTTGACGAAGTTCAGACCGGCATTGGCCGAACCGGCAAACTGTTTGCCTATCAATGGTCGGACATGGAGCCTGATATCATTTCCTCGGCCAAGGGACTTGGCGGTGGCTTCCCGATCGGGGCGTTGCTTGCCAATGAAAAGGCAGCCGCTGCCTTTACGCCCGGCATGCATGGCACGACCTTTGGCGGTAACCAGCTTGCAACGGCGGCCGCCAATGCGGTGCTGGATGAGGTCCTGAAACCCGGTTTCATGGATCATGTTCTGGAAATGAGCCGCCTGATTGTTGATGGCCTTGAGGTGATTGCACGCAAGCATCCGGGCTTTATCGAAGAAGTGCGTGGCATGGGCCTGCTGTTGGGGATGAAAACCAAACCGGCCAATGTTGATGTTGTTGCCAAACTGCGCGAGTTCAATCTTTTGACCGTGCCAGCCGGTGACAATGTGGTGCGTATCATTCCGCCGCTTAACATCACCAAAACCCATGTTGACGAAGCGCTGGTTGCCATTGACGCAGCCGCTGCCGCCCTTGGCAAATAATGCGCAAATAAGGGCGCGGAAGGAAATTTGACTATGACTGATATTCGCCATTTTCTCGATCTCGACAAAATGTCGGCAAGCGAGCTTAAGGATATTCTGGCCCTTGGCGACTCCGAGAAGGCCGGGAAGGCCCCGTTCGGGGTAAAACCGCTTGCGGGCAAGACCTTGGCTTTGATTTTTGAAAAGCCATCGACCCGTACGCGTGTGTCGTTCGAAGTTGGCATGCGCCAGCTTGGCGGTGACGTGGTGACGCTTGATGCCGATAGCAGCCAGCTTGGTCGCGGGGAAACCATTGCCGATACCGCGCGCGTTCTGTCGCGCTTTGTTGATGCGATCATGATCCGGACGACCGATGAATCCAAACTGCACGAGTTGGCGCAATATGCCACCGTGCCGGTGATCAATGGGCTTACCGATCAGAGCCACCCGTGCCAGATCATGGCCGATCTGATGACCGTCAAGGAACACAAGGGCAAGCTTGAAGGCCTCAAGTTTGCCTGGGTTGGTGATGGCAATAACGTCTCGGCATCGTTCATTCATGCATCGCCGAAATTCGGCTTTGCACTCGATATGGCGTGCCCGGCGGGTTATCGCCCTAATCAGGGGCTGATTGAAACCGCCAATGCCGAAGGCGGCAAAGTGCGCCTGACCGATATGGACAGTGCGCTGGCCGGTGCCGATGTTGTGGTCACCGATTGCTGGGTGTCGATGGGCGATGAAGATTACGACGCCCGGATGGAAGCCCTTTCGCCCTATCAGATCAATGAAACCACCATGGCACAGGCCAAGGATGATGCGATCTTCCTGCATTGTCTGCCGGCCCACCGGAATGAAGAAGTCACCGACGCGGTGATTGACGGGCCACAGTCGGTTGTGTTTGACGAGGCGGAAAACCGCCTGCATGCGCAAAAGGGTGTTTTGCTGTATTGCCTGAATGGTTTGCCGTCGTAAGGCTTGCCATCCGGGTTATGGCCCCTAAATAAGCCATATCGAATTTGAAGGGCGGCATTGGCCGCCCTTTGCTATGCTGTCAGGTGGTTGTCTTATGCACCTCGACAACGCGGGGTCGCAGTTGTTATACGCCCCGCAACACGTAAAAACGCGGAAGCTGAAAATGCAGATTGCTGTCGATTTTTGCCAGCCCTTCACGCTGGATCATTCCAACATCCGTGGCCGCTTCACGCGCCTGGGCCCGACGGTGCAGACCATCATCGGGCAGCACACCTATCCTGCGCTTGCCAACCATCTGCTTTCCGAGATCATCGGCCTTGCCGTGCTGTTGTCCTCGTCGCTGAAATATGAAGGCCTGTTTACCCTTCAGACCAGCTCGGACGGGCCGATCAGCATGCTGGTGGTCGATGTCGATAGCGATGGCAATGTGCGCGCCTGTCTTCGGGTCGATGAAGAACGCCTCAACGCCATGATCGCAGCCGAAGAAGGCGGCGAGGACGCGCTTCGGGGTCAGGTTCTTAAACTGATGGGACGGGGGCATATTGCCTTTACGGTCGATCAGGGCGACGAGCACGAACGTTATCAGGGGATTGTATCGCTTGAGGGCGAGACGCTGGCGCAATGTGCAGAGGCCTATTTCCGTCAGTCCGAGCAGCTTGAAACATCGTTCAAGCTCGAAGTGCATCGCGGCGAGACCGCAGATGACTGGTGGGTTGGCGGGCTGTTCCTGCAAAAAATGCCGGTCAGCGCATCGGGCGATGCAAGCACCCCGGAAGAGGCCGAAAAGGTATCTGAAGACTGGAATAGATCAACCATCCTGATGGCGAGTGCGACCGAGAACGAGCTTGTTGATATCTCGCTTTCGGCCCATGACCTGATCTGGCGCCTGTTCCATGACGAGGAACCACGCGTGTTTGAACAGACCCAGCTTCAGTTCAAATGCCGTTGCTCGCGCGAGAAGATCGAAGGCGCGCTTGTGACCTATCCGCTTGAGGAGCTGCTCTCGATGCGCGAAGCCGATACAGGCGAGGTTGGCGTATCGTGCCAGTTCTGCAACACGCGTTATGGCTTTAACGAAGCCGAGCTTCGCCAGCTCAAGGCAGATGATCCCGAAGCGGCATCGCCGAAAATCTAGTAGCGGCTTCAGGGGCTTCGGGGCTTAATTGTTCGTCACAGCCTTGCCTTAATCATCAAGCAACGTCACCATGGAATTTGTACGCCATGGTGGCGTTGTTTTTTTATCTGTGTGATTGATCAAAGGAGATCGAAGACATGACGGTTATGTCCATCAAGGGCCTGCGCGCCGTTGTTGCCGGGGCGGCACTTGCGCTGATGGCGGCTTGCACAAGCGGCCCGGTTGCGACCTATCCCGATGTGACATGGCGCCATCTTGATCCGATTGTCTTTGCCGCCGGTCCGATTGAAAAGGTTGCGGCCTGGTCAGACAACGAGGACGGATCGATCCAGTCGTCCCTGCCGTTCAATCTGGGCCGCATGGCGATGAACTGGCCCGATGACCGCATCCAGACGGCAGGCACCAATGACATGCTGCGTTATAGCGTGACCGAGGCTTCGGTGACTTCGAACGCGCTTAAAACCACCAAGGGCATCAAGGGTGTATTTACCGACGATCAGTCCGACAAGATCGATCTTAAGGTCGCAGCCAAGCTTGAGCTGCTTGACCCCAATGGCATGCAGAAGGGCGAGGTAACGGCGATGGCAGAACGGTCACGTACGCTTTCGGAATCGATGTCGGTCGCCGAACGCGAACAGGCGGTCTATGACGCCACCACGGCCCTTTTGATGGATCTTGATCGCGAAATGGAACGCCAGATCAACAACAATCTGGGTCGTTTCCTGTTGCGGTGATCGACGTCCCGTTTGAGATTTGAACAAAGCCCAAGGACCGCGGTGATCTGTCATCGCGGTCTTTTTTGTTGCGCGTCCCTGCGACACGCGGGACAAACATCAGGTTACGATTGCCCATTGCCAGATTGTGCCAAGCCTTATGTTTGAAATCCCGTTGCCCTTTGTTGTTGCCTTGTTGCTGGCGATCTTGCTGGTGCGCCTGATCCTGCGCGGTCCGGCTGGTCCGGTTGGGCGAAGCATGCGGATCTTCGTTGCCGCCAGTCTGGCACTGGTGATCATGGTCGGGCTGCGCTGGCAATTTGATCTGCCGGTTTTCCGTTTCTTGCGGCCCCTGTTTGCCGCGATGCTGCCGCCCATCGCCTGGATGTGTTTTGCCGCACTCGGTTCTGAGGATCGGTCAAAAACCAGATGGCGGTGGCTGCATGTTATCCCGGTTCTGGCGATTTTCATCGCAAGTCTGACCTGGCGGCAATGGCATATCCAGGTTGATTTCCTGATTGCACTGCAATTTACCGGATATGGTATTGCGTTGATGGTTCTGGCCAGTCGCGGCGAAGACCGTTTTGCGCAGGCACGGCTGGGCGATGTCGGATCGGTTCGGGGCATTGTTGCCGTGGTTGGCGGGGCGCTGATTTTCTCAGGACTCGTCGACGGGTTGATCGCCCTTGATTTCAGCATCACGAAGGGCACAAACGTCGCCACAATCGTCGGCACTGCGCAGTTGGTTGTTCTGGTGGTGTTGGCGTTGCTGATGGTCCGGTTGGAGCGGCTTAGTCCGCAGACCACGCAGCTGACTGAAAGCGTGACTGAGCCCGCTCTTGCGCAGCAAAAAGACAGTCCGCAAGACAACAACGATATCGCCGAGGATGATGCCATCCTTGTCGCAATCGATGAGGTCATGCACGCGCAGCACCTCTATCGCGATCCTGATCTGACACTCGATCGATTGGCGCGCCGGGTGGTGATCCCGGCACGGCAGATTTCCGGGGCGATTAACCGCCGGTTCGGGCGCAATGTGTCACAGGTCGTCAATGAATACCGCGTGGCAGAGGCGCAAATGTTGCTGCGAACGACCGAAAAGCCGGTGACCGAAATCATGTTTGACTGCGGGTTTCAGACCAAATCGAACTTTAACCGCGAATTTGGCCGCGTGACCGGGATGGGTCCACGGGCTTATCGTGACGCGGACCCAAATCCTGATCAATCGACCCCCGATCAACCGACCCCCGATCAACCGACCCCCGATCAACCGTTTGGGCCGATCAGGAAGCTGTTTTCAGAGAACGCAGAAAGTCGAGAATAAGCGTGATGGTCTGCTGATGCAGGGCTGATCGGTTGGTTGCCTCGCCGCCATCAAGACAGATAATGCCATCACCGGGGACGTCCTGTTCAAGGAGGATCGCGGCATTTGGTTTGCATTCCGGCAGGAAGCTGAAATGCGCCGCACCGGGCAGGTCATGGTAACGGGTTAAATCGGCCGGCAGGTGTTCGATCAGATAACCTGATTCAAGGTCCTTGGGGATTTTGGGATTGGGCGCACCGGCGGCAATGACCAGAACCGGGATGTCTATCGCCGCCAGACTTGCCTGGGTAAAGCCACGGGCAAGGCCAAGATCAAGCGAGATGGCGCCACGGATCCGTTCGTCTTTGAGGTCGGCGGCCAGCATTTTGCGATCTGCCATTGTGCTGCCAACCTCCAGCGTCGCGAGGCCATCACAGGCGGCGAATTCGGGATGCGCTTGGCATTCGTCATCCATCCGATCCATGTCCATTCGCGCCCCGGCAAGCTCCAGCACCGTCCATCCGCCCAGTGAATGACCAATCACCGTGATGTTGGCCGCGTCCAGATGGGGCGACCATGCCGTGTCATTGGTAAGGGATGTAATCAGATGGCTGATATCGCGCGGACGGAGCCACAATTCGTGCCCGACCTCGGCGGTGAGATCGCGGCTGGTGGTGCCGGGGTGATTGATGGCAGCAACCACGTAGCCTGTCCGGGCAAGGGCCATGGCAAGCCATGCCTGATTGCGCCAGTTGCCGCCAAAGCCATGTGACATCACGACCAATGGATGGCGTCCGTCCTGAATGTTGGCATCAGGTTGCATCATATGACCGAAAAAGATCGGGTTTTCACCGATGCGTATTGGCGGTTTTGTATCCGCCGTCGGATACCAGATCGCACCGGCCAATGCGCGGTCACCGTCATTGGCGGCGATGGTGAGTTCCCGGAAACCAACCGCATCGGGGGATGCCTGTGATGGCGTGGAAGTGACAAGAAAGGCCAGAATGGCAAAAGCCATAAGCGCAAAAGTGGTAGGTGCAAAGCGCAGCATATTTGGGTCCTCTGTACAAATCAAATCATGCGATGAGCTTTACCGGTCAGGTGTCGTTTGGCGTCCTAGATCGCGATCTAGGACAAAAAAAGCCCCGGTTGGTTGGCCGGGGGCTGGCGATGTTTGGGGTTGTTTGGGATTATGAGTTTTTCAACGAAAAATGTTTGAAGGAGCTGTCTATCTCGGTTAAATAGTTGCGATACAATAATAATTTTCTGGTTTTCAGACCGTGTTCAACACGGCAGGAAAAACCGGTTGGGAACAGGTGAGCAATGCATAAAGACAAGCCGGCACCTTCTGGTGCAGGGTTTCGACGCCTGTCAACGCGCCATGAACGTTCTGATTTGCGTTTTGAATATTGGCGCAGTCTTCATCATCGAATTGATATTCAAACCCCGACACATGAGGGGGCAAAAAACTATAATGCCGAATTGCTGCAATGTGTTGCCAGCGATGGATTGATTTTTGGGTTGTCGCGAAGCGACGATAGGGTCGTGAATTTTGCCAGGCCTGAAGGCGAATTCGCGATGATCAGCATTCCGGTCGGGGGTCGGGTAAAACTGATCTACGGAGATGATGTTTGCCCGGAAATTGCAGCAGGCAGATCGGCTGTTGTCGGTGATGGGACGCGCTCCTTGACGACAATCACGGATACTCATTCCCATGTTTATCTCGCGATCAATCGTGATTCAGCGATGTTGGCCCTGAATGGTGGTGCCGAGAAATTGGATCAGGGTGTCTCTTTTTGGGCGCATGGTGGAATGGCCGATATGCTCAGGTCCCACTTGCAGAATATGGCAGTGCAAGGAGAGGATCTTGCCACGCAAGAAGTGGAAATTGCGATGAAGGTGGCGGTGGAGCTCTCGCTTGGTGTCTTGGCACAAGGTGTTGATGGTCATGATCCGCAGGAAGAGATTTCAACAGTCGCGATTTACGAGAGTAGCCGACGTTTTATCCAGATCAGTATTGGCCGTATGGATCTGACAGCGGAAGTGATTGCGCAGAGTCTCGGGTGTTCGCGCAGCCATCTTTATCAGGTTTTCGAGCTGCATCATGAAACGGTGGGAAATATGATCCGCCGGTACCGGTTTGAAAATGCGGTCTCTCTTTTGGGCATGGTTCCGTACCTGTCGGTCAAACAGATTGCCTATCGTTCAGGATATAAATCCCCTGCAGCATTTTCACGTTCCTTCCGGGAATATACCGGTATGTCTCCAACCGATTTTCGCGCTTATCACGAAGCAACTTAAGTCGGCTTATTGCCTTTAAGTGCATACGTGGCGGTCAGAAATCAATAAAGACACACTGCATCTTCTTTGGACGCACTGCATCGTCAGTTTTGGATAAGGTCCCCGAATTAAATTGCGGAGCACAGGCTGTGTTTTGCGTGATGTGCCTAGAGGCGACAAGGGGACTCGTATGATGAAGTTTGATTCCGGGGAGGCTGTCAGACCATCGTCATGGTCCGGCAGGGTAATGATTGCATTTGCAATGCTAATGACCGGGGGGCTGGTGACACCTGCCGTTGCGCAAGACGCCACGGAAGATGAAAACGGCCAAGGTGAGACAGCTAGCGACTTCGCGGGAGGCATACATCTTGCCGCAGTGTTTGCGGAGCTGTCCTATTCCAAATTCGACGAACACAGTGACATTCCCAATCCGGATAAATCCAAAACCGGGGGCTTCAAGTTTGGTGGTGTTGTTGCGACAGGTAGCAACGATACGTTCGTTGTGCCTTATCTGACATTCGCCAAAACTGATGGCGAAGGGTCTAACGAGTTTGCAAGTATCGAAACTGACAGTTCGCTCGCTGGTGCGGGGATCGGGGTTACGCATTTTGTAACACCGTATTTTCGTGTGATGGGCGGAGGGGAATTCGCGACGGGCGACCAAGATGTGGTTTTCAATGGTGCAGACACGAGTAAAACCGACATCGATATCTATAGCGCATATGGCGGTGTGGATTTTGACTTGTTTGCCTATGACGATTTCTTGTTTGGTGCATCCGATCAGATCGGTTTGAGCCATATGAGTGCAAATTTCCAACCGGGCAACAGTGTTGGACAAGGGTATTCGCGGGCCTGGTCAAACGGGTTTTCGCTGAACGGGACCTGGTTTGCGACGGAAGATACGACCTTGGGCGCGCATCTGACATATGTACGCCTGTTTGGTCTTGAGACGCTGCCCGGTGAGGAGCCGCTTGATCGAGATTATGGACAGATATCAATCAGTGCCCAACACAGCCTGACAGACAGTGTGTCAGTTTATGGCAATATTGATCATGTTGTTTTCAATGACCTGTATGATTCGACCAAAACAGTGGTCGGCCTTATGACATTCTTCTGATGCCGGTAGAGGTGACGTTATGATTTCAATGACAAAAAAACTGATGCTCGTTGCGGTGCTTGGTGCACTCGTGAGCGCTGGCGGATGTACGAAAACGATTAAGAACCCCAACGCTGTTGGAAGCCGCGCAAACGTAGCAAAAACGCTGGAATCCCTTTCACCCCAAAATGTGATACCTGTTCCGTCCAGTACAGGGTCCTAGTAAGGGCGGCGACCCGTTCATTCGGGCAAGAATAGACAGTGTTCGTAATAGTATGACAAAACCCCGGCGCATAACCCGCCGGGGTTTTGTTTGTCTGATGATTGTAAAAATCAGCGCGGTTAGCGGAACATCATCACCGGCACATGGCAGGAGCGGACCATTTCGGTGGTGGTGCTGCCGATGATCAGGTTGCGGATACGCGAGTGGCCATAGGCGCCCATGACCAGAAGGTCGATATTTTCCGCTTCGATCTTGTCCTTGATCACGTCTTCGGGCTCGCCCGATGCAAAGCCTGCATCAACCTCGTAGCCCGCCTTGCGCAGGATGCCTGCGGCTTCATCAAGCTTTGCCTGCAAGGTGTCATTGGGTTTGCCAACCGAAAGCAGTGTGCAGGGCAGACCGGTAAACAGCTTGCCCGATGCAATGTGGCGCACGGCCTTCATTGCACTTTCGCCGCCGTCAAAGGCAATCAGGAACTTGTTGATCGGCTTGAACGCACGCGATGCGACAAGCACCGGCTTCTTGGCCGAACGCACAACTCGTTCAAGGTTGGAGCCCAGATGCAGCTTGGCGAAATCGGCCGCTTCCCCGCGTTTGCCAACCAGAATCAGATCGGCATCACCTTCGAACTCGGCAATGGTTTCGACCAGATCGCCATGGCGCAGCTTGGTGGTTACCGTGCCAACACCCTTTTCCTCAAGCCCGGTTTTGGCTTCTTCAAGCAGAAGACGACCGCGCTTGAGTTCGAGCTTGTTTTTCTGCTCGTCAAGATCCGCCAGCTCCTTGAGTAGCGCCGAACGGGCACCGAGTTTGAGGCTGCCACTGAGGTCGGCGGGTTCGGAATCGGTATTGCGCCGGCCCAGCACGTGCATCAGTTCAACCGAGGCTTCGGTCCGTTCTGCCACCCAGCGGGTCAGGTCGCATACACTTTGCGAATAGCCTGATCCATCGATCAGTGCGATCAGATGTGTCATGGATCGTCTTCCTTTCCCAGTTTCCCTAGTGGCCCATCAGGCGTTCAAGCGCGCCGGGCTTATCGTGGATGGCCAGTTTATCGACGATTGTCTCGCTGGCTTCATTGAGACCGATCAACTCGACCTCGGCCCCTTCACGGCGGAATTTGAGCACGACCATATCAAGGGCTGCAACACTTGAAATGTCCCAGATATGCGCGTGGCTGACATCAATCGTGACCTTGTCGAGCGCTTCGCGGAAATCAAAGGCCTTGGTGAAGTCTTCGACCGAGGCAAAGAAGATCTGGCCGCGCACTTCATAGGTGCGGTGCGTGCTGTCTGGCGAAAGCGTGCTGGTAACACGGAAAATCTGTGCGATCTTCCAGGCAAAGAAGATACCCGAAAGCAACACACCGACCAGAACACCGATGGCAAGGTTGTGCGAACCCACCACCGTGATCACGGTCGCCAGCATCACGATGGAGGAGCTGCGCGGATGGGTCTTGAGGTCCTTGATCGAGGACCAGCTGAATGTCCCGATCGACACCATGATCATGATCGCGACAAGGGCCGCCATCGGAATGATCGCCACCAGATCGCCCAGAACGACAATCAGGATCAAAAGGAAAATACCGGCAAGGAAGGTCGACAGGCGGCAACGGCCACCGGATTTGATGTTGATCACCGACTGGCCGATCATCGCACAACCGGCCATACCGCCGATAAAGCCGGTAAAGAAGTTGGCAATCCCCTGGCCATAGCATTCGCGCGTGCGGTTGGAGCTGGTGTCGGTCAGATCATCAACGATCTGGGCCGTCATCAGACTTTCCAGAAGACCGACAGCCGCGACCGCTGCCGAATAGGGCAGGATGATCAGGAAGGTATCAAGGTTCAGCGGCACATCCGGGAAATAGATCGCCGGGAAGGCATCGGGCAGCGCGCCCATATCGCCCACGGTGCGCAGATCGGCATCGATAAAGAACGACAGGCCCGTCAGAACGACAATGCAAACCAGCGGCGACGGGATGACCTTGGTGATGCGCGGGAACAGATAGATGATGGCAAGACCGCCTGCGACCATCACATAGGTCATATAGCTGACATTGGTCAGTTCCGGCAGCTGGGCCATGAAGATCAGGATGGCGAGCGCATTAACGAACCCGGTCATGACCGACTTGGAAACAAAGCGCATCAGCGACCCCAGACGAAGCGCACCTGCCAGCATTTGAATGACGCCGGCCAGAACGGTCGCGGCCAGCAGATAATCCAGGCCATGCTCGCGGACAAGCGATCCCATCAGAACGGCGGTGGCGGCGGTCGCCGCCGAAATCATGCCCGGACGGCCGCCAAAGATGGCGGTGATCACGGCAATCGAGAAGGAGGCATAAAGCCCGACCTTCGGGTCAACACCGGCAATGATGGAAAAGGCAATGGCTTCCGGGATCAGGGCCAGCGCAACGACAAGGCCCGAAAGCACATCGGCGCGAATGTTGCCAAGCCATTCAGCCCGCAAACGCGGCAGAAAATCGCTATTCACAGAAAATCTCCGTCTCGGTCAAGCCCGACCGCGCAATCGCCAGATCTGGCGATTGATTGTCCCGCGGGCTGGAATGTCATCAGGCGGTCTTTTTGATCCGTCAGCCGGAAATTCAGCGACAGGTCTCCCCAAGACCATCCCGTTCGTTGCTGCGTCGCAGCAGGCTGTACCTATACCAATTTAAGATTTTACACAACCGTGGGGCAGGACCGTGAATTGCGGATGATTGTATTGTGGAAATTTTGGGCGTGGGTGCGGAGAAATGAGAAGTGGTGGTTTGGTTGCTCAAACAGCCAGAATGTAAAGCCGTCGGAGCAGGTAAGTGAGGGAATCTTACCTGCTCCTGCCTGGGATAGACCAAATGTTATTGGTTGGTTGCTTTGGCAGCTTGGTCAATTGTGTCTGCGACCACTTTCGGCTGGGTCATGAAAATAGAATGGCTGGCGGAAACCTTGGTGACCTTGGCGTTGATCCGTTCGGCCATCGCGGCCAGCATTTCGGGATCGAATGCCTTGTCCTCGGTTCCATAGACAGCCCAGCTCGGTTTTGTTCTCCAGGCAGCGTTTTGAAGCTTGGTTTCAAATGCCTTGAGGTTGATTGGAACCTGTGAGTCCCGCATGAAGGCGGCATCCGCATCGCTGACGTCATTTGCAAAGCCCTGTTTGAACTTTTCGGGTTCAACAAAGGCATAACCGTCGGTGTGAATGTCCAGAACGAATTCCGGCGACGTTGCATAGCCTTCATAGAGCTGGCCTGTCGTTTCACCAGCATCCGGCGCGAGGGCCGCGACGTAAACGAGTGCGGCAACTTTGGGATCTATGCCTGCTTCGGTGATGACGGTTCCGCCCCAAGAATGCCCGACGAGAACAGTCGGTCCATCCTGACGATCAAGGGCGCGTTTTGTTGCGGCAACGTCGTCGGCCAAAGACGTAAGCGGGTTCTGTACGATGGTTACGTTGTACCCGCGCGCCGTCAGATCATTGTAAACGCCGCGCCAACCGCTTCCATCGGCGAATGCCCCGTGAACGAGCACGACATTGCGAATGCTGTTGCCGTCTGCGGTCTTGTCGTCTGCCTGCGCAGATGTTGCGGATACCAAGGACAATGCGATGGCAGCGGCGATGTTCAATATCTTGTTCTTCATTTCCGTAATCCTTTTCTGGTCAGTGTAGTTATTGAATGTCGAAAGCAGCGCAGTGTTGGATGTCGCTTTGCGACGTGCTGTGGGATACTTAATAGTTATCGCGATAAATGTTATTTCGATAACTATTAAGTTGGATTAATTCTCTTGTCCAGAAAATAATTATCGCGATATATATTATCGTGAATAAACCTTGAGATCAGGTGCCAGAAAGGAGTCTCTTTTGTCGGAAGAATCCAACATTCCCGTGCCCCTTGAAGATCAACTATGCTTTGCGATCTATTCCGCAGGGATTGCGATCCAGCGGCTCTATAAGCCGTTGTTGAACAAACTTGGCCTGACCTATCCGCAATATCTGGTTCTGAATATCCTCTGGCAGCAAAACACCCAGAGTGTCGGCCAAATCGCTGATCGACTGGCATTGGAATCAAGCACTCTGACACCCTTGTTAAAGCGTCTTGAGAGTTCCGGTATGGTAAGGCGGGAAAGAAACCCGGATAACGAACGACAGGTTCTGATTACGCTAACACCCGCCGGATTGGCGCTTCGTGATCAAGCAGGTTGCCTTGGTGCTGCGCTGTTACAGGCCTCTGGTCAGAGCCCGGATGAGCTTGCGGATCTGAACAGCAAGACAAAGCAACTCCGTGATCTGATTTACCAGAACGGTGTGGACTGGTAACCGGCACGTTTTGATCGCATGGTCTTCAAACCGTCGGAACCGTTCCGCCATCAATGACATATTCCGTACCGGTTATGGCACCGGCGCGATCAGATGCCAAAAATGCAATCAGGTTGGCGACTTCTTCGGGTTTTGCCGGGCGACCCAGTGGGATGCCGCCAAGTGCATCCATGATGATCTTTTTGCCACCGTCATAGTCGGTGCCTGCTTGTTCTGCCAGGCGTTCTGCCAAGTGGACGGCGGCTTCTGTTTCTATCCAGCCCGGTGAGACGCGCATGACGCGAACACCTTTGGGAGAGACTTCTTTTGAAAGCGCCTTGCTATAGGTCGACAAAGCAGCCTTTGCTGCGGCGTAGGCAGTTGTTGAGTCTGGCAGCGGGAGCTCGCGTTGGATTGAGGTCACGTGAATGACGACGCCTTGTCCCCGGGTGATCATGTCAGGGATCAAATGCCGATCAAGTCGAACGGCCGGAAACAGGTTCAAGTTCAGTTCCTGATGCCAATGATCATCAGACAACGCGCGAAACCCGCCAGCAGGTGAGGATGAACCGCCAAGCATATGGACGATAATATCCACACCGCCAAGGCGTTGTTTTGTTGCCTCTGCCACTGACAGACAGCCGTCGTCGGTGGTCAGGTCGGCTGCGATAAAATGATCGTCAGCAAACGTCTCCGGACGGGTGCGCGCTGTGGTCAGAACGGTTGCACCCAGTTCGCGCAATAGCTTGAATGTTGCGAGGCCTGCACCTTTTGTCCCGCCGGTAACGAGGGCGCGCTTTCCTTTCAGGGTAAGAAAATCTGACATCATTTCACGCCCATCTCGGCAATCTTTCCGTCCTTGATGCAAAAGACGTAGTTCAGCGTCACCGGGCTGTTTGGGAAATTTCCACTTACCTTGGCGCGAACCGTGACCTTGTCACCGGTTGTCTCTGTCTCAAGAGGCTCGGCGACATGGTTGTATTTTGCCTTCGCTGCCAGCCACCAGTTTTGGATTTCGGTCGATCCAACGTGACGTTCGCCTTCGTCGTGAACGATTGCATCCGTGCAAAACACTTTTGTCAGAATGTCAGGATCTTGGTTTCGATCAGCATCGAAATACGCCTGTACAGCATCAATCATATCCATCGCCTTCACTCCTTACGGTGACTTGTATCTCGACAGATAATCCGGATTCATTGTACTAACAATACGGACAATAATTGATGTAGAGATGAAAAAATCGGGACAATGGAACGTATCGTCTTGAACGATCTGGAAGCTGTCATGGCAATTGCCAAACGCGGCACATTTCGCGGGGCAGCTATTGATATGGGGGTTTCGACGACAGCCTTGAGCCATGCAATCAGCAAGCTTGAGGCTGGTCTGGGTGTCAGGTTGTTTAACCGCACCACACGAAGCGTATCGCTCTCGGATGCGGGCAGGCTGTTTGTCGACCAGGTCGGTCCTTCGCTTCAGAGCATCCATGATGGATTGGAAGTGGTTCGCTCACAAAGAGAAACGCCGTCAGGGACCATCCGGATCAATGCGGCCCCTTTTGCGGCGCGTGAGGTGATTTCACCACTTGTATTCGAATATCTTCGCCGGTTTCCGGACATGCATGTTGATCTGGTGACCGAAGGGCGACTGGTGGATATCGTCGCGGAAGGTTTCGATCTGGGGGTGCGGGTTTCAGGGTTGATTCCCAGTGACATGATCGCAGTGCCACTTGGACGTGTTCAACAATATGCGATCGTTGCATCCCCCGACTATTTCAAGGATCGTAAAAAGCCGAAGGTCCCGCCGGACCTTCTGAACCATAAATGCATCCGGGTAAGGCTGCCGGATGGATCGGTTTTCAGATGGCGGTTTGAAAAGGACGGTGAAGCGGTTCAGATTGACGTGAACGGGCCCATCACACTCGACGAGGCAAGTCTTGCGCGCGCGGCGGTTCTCGAAGATATCGGGGTTGGCTGTTTTATGGAGCGTGATGTTCTTGCGGACATCGAAGCAGGGCGCCTTGTGCGCGTGCTTGACGACTGGACGCTGCCATTTTCAGAGCTGTGCCTTTATTATCCCGGTCGGCGCAATCTGTCGGCGGGGCACAAGGCGTTTGTTGCGCTCGCCCGAGAACTGGGGCGGGGCGCTGCGTCAAACAAGCCGACTGTCAGTCCAATTGCACTCTGACCAAGGCTGTTGGCCAGAGTGCTCCGGATCTTCTTGCATTTTGAAATGCCGGTCAGGCGTTGTCGAGAAGCGCCTTGGCGATCGCCTCGCCACAGGTGACGGTGTTGGCCTTGCCGCCAAGGTCAGCGGTACGCAGGTTTTCATCGAGCAGGACGGCCTCAATGGCGCGCATGATGGCATCATGGGCATCGGTATGGCCCAAGTGATCAAGCATCATTGCCCCGGACCAAATCTGACCGATGGGGTTGGCGATGCCCTTGCCAGCGATATCCGGGGCAGAGCCATGGACCGGTTCGAACAGTGAGGGGAATTTGCGTTCCGGGTTGATGTTGCCCGATGGCGCGATGCCGATTGTACCCGTACAGGCCGGGCCAAGGTCGGACAGGATATCGCCAAACAGGTTCGAGGCCACGACGACATCAAAGCGATCCGGGTTCAGGACGAACTGGGCGGTCAGAATATCGATATGATATTTGTCCCATGTGACGTCGGGATAGTTTTTCGCCATTTCGATCACGCGTTCATCCCAATAGGGCATGGTGATCGAAATGCCGTTTGATTTGGTCGCCGAAGTCACATGTTTGCGCGGGCGTTTCTGGGCCAGCTCGAACGCGTATTTCAGGATGCGATCAATGCCGGTGCGCGACATGACGGTTTCCTGAATGACGATTTCACGGTCCGTGCCGGGATACATCTTGCCCCCGACCGAGGAATATTCACCTTCGGTGTTTTCGCGCACGACATAGAAATCAATATCGCCCGGTTTGCGACCCGCGAGCGGCGATGGCACGCCGGGCATCAGTTTGGCCGGGCGCAAATTGACATACTGGTCAAAGTCGCGCCGGAACATGATCAGCGATCCCCACAGCGAAATATGGTCCGGCACCGTATCGGGCCAGCCGACCGCACCAAAGAAGATCGCATCATGCGGTTCGATCTGTGCGCGCCAGTCATCGGGCATCATTTGGCCGTGCTTTTGATAGTAGTCGCACGAGCCGAATTCGAATTCATTAAACACCAGATCGAGGTCGAAAACTTCGGCGGCGGCCTTAAGCACGCGGATGCCTTCGGGCATGACTTCGGTTCCGATGCCGTCGCCGGCGATGACTGCGATTTTGTGGGTGGGGCGTGTCACGGTGCTGTTCTCCGCTGATGTGTGTTTTTTGGTGGCTTGTCGGTTTGGTGAAAACCGGGGGGCTGATTATTGCCTTGATACGGCCTTACGTCGAGCCCCGGAAGCGATCCGGATTACAGTCCTGATTGCAGCCCGGATACAAGAAAGGCCCCGCCATTGGCAGGGGCCTTTCCGTGTAAGGGTATCTGGAGACTTATCGTCGCCGGAGTTCAGGCCTTAGCGATTCTGGCGGTTATCGATCAGGTCATCGACAACACCCGGATCGGCAAGGGTCGAGGTGTCGCCAAGCTGGTCATATTCGTTGGCGGCAATCTTGCGCAGGATGCGGCGCATGATTTTGCCCGAACGGGTTTTCGGCAGACCCGGCGACCACTGGATGAAGTCCGGGCTTGCGATCGGGCCGATTTCCTTACGGACCCATTTGACCAGTTCGGCGCGCAGCTCGTCAGTCGGTTCTTCGCCGGCATTAAGCGTGACATAGGCATAGATGCCCTGACCCTTGATGTCGTGCGGAACGCCGACCACGGCGGCCTCGGCCACCTTGGAATGGGCGACCAGTGCGCTTTCAACTTCGGCAGTCCCCATGCGGTGACCCGATACGTTGATCACGTCATCGACACGGCCGGTGATCCAGTAATAGCCATCATCATCACGACGCGCACCGTCACCGGTGGTGTAGACGTTTTTGAACGTGCTGAAATAGGTCTGGATGAAGCGTTCATGGTCACCATAGACCGTACGCATCTGACCCGGCCAGCTGTCCTTGATGACAAGGTTGCCATCGGTTGCGCCAGTTAGTTCCTTGCCTTCGTTATCAAGCAAGGCCGGCTGGACACCAAAGAACGGAAGCGTCGCCGAACCCGGTTTCAGGTCGGTCGCACCCGGCAGTGGCGTAATCAGGATACCGCCGGTTTCGGTCTGCCACCAGGTATCGACAATCGGGCAATTCTTTTTGCCGACATGCTCGTAATACCATTCCCAGGCTTCCGGGTTGATCGGCTCACCCACCGAACCGAGTATGCGAAGCGACGACAGATCAGCCTTGTTCACAAAGCTTTCGCCTTCGCGCATCAGGGCACGGATCGCGGTTGGTGCGGTATAGAAGATGTTGACCTTGTGCTTTTCGCAAACCTGCCAGAAGCGCGATGCGTCCGGATAGCTCGGAACACCTTCAAACATCAGGGTCGTGGCACCATTGGCCAGCGGACCATAAACGATATAGCTGTGACCTGTGACCCAGCCGACATCAGCCGTGCACCAGTAAATATCGCCTTCGTGATAGTCGAAGACATATTCATGGGTCATGGATGCATAAACGAGGTAACCGCCCGAGGTGTGCAGAACACCCTTCGGCTTGCCGGTCGAGCCCGAGGTATAAAGGACAAACAGCGGGTCTTCGGCATTGACTTCGGTCGGCGGGCAGTCTGTGGAGGCTGCTTCGCAAACTTCGTGATACCAAACGTCGCGCGCATCATTCCAGGCAACGTCCTTGCCGGTATGCTTGACGACGACCATTTTCTCGACCGATTTGACACCCGGATGCGACAGGGCCTCATCCGCATTGCGTTTCAGCGGGACCGAGCGGCCACCACGCAGACCTTCGTCCGAGGTGATGACGACTTTCGCACCGCAGTCTTCAACGCGGCCAGCCAATGCCTCGGGCGAGAAGCCGCCAAAGACGATGGAATGGATCGCGCCGATACGCGCGCAGGCCAGCATGGCAACCGCGGCCTCTGGGATCATCGGCAGATAGATGACAACGCGATCACCCTTGGCAACGCCCATCGATTTCAGCGCGTTGGCGAAACGACAGGTGCGCTCATAAAGGTCGCGATAGGTGATGTGTTCTGAGACGTTGGGATCATCGCCCTCGAAGATGATGGCGGTCTGATCGCCGCGCTTTTCAAGGTGACGGTCAAGGCAGTTGGCCGCGACGTTGAGCGTCCCGTCCTCATACCATTTGATATAGAGGTCTTTGGCGTCGTAGCTGACGTTTTTGACGGTTTTATAGGGTTTGATCCAGTCAATGCGTTTGCCGTGTTCGCCCCAGAAGCCTTCCGGGTCTTCGACCGACTGCTTGTACATGGCGTCGTATTTTGCCTTGTCGATCAAAGCGCCCTTCGCGATGTCGTCAGGTACGGGATAAACGTTCGCAGACATATGTGGCCTCTTGTTCGTTTCCTGTGGTCTCTAGGTCGGCACCGGGGTGCTTTCGATGACTTTTCCAACGGGCTCGAAAAAGGCATCCGTCCGATGCGGTAATTTCGGTGCGGTTCAGAACCTGCTTTGCCATGCTGCCCGGTCCGGTGTGTGATCGGTCCCGTTCAAAGGGGGCGGGCACGGCAAAGTTACTCCTGTCGCTTGCGCCCTATGCTAGTGCGCAGAGAGTATTGAGGGAATACAACTTAAGACGGGGGCGGGCCTGGCCGGGTGCGCGTTGGTTGGTGTACGTTTGCCGCACTGGCAGGCATGGTCGTCGTCATTGGCCGCCCTTGGGTGCCGATCCTTGGTTCTGTTCCCTTATCCAATTGAAATATATCCGAAATTTCGGGCTTCGCCAGTGAAGCCGATTACATTTTTTCTGTATGCGGATGTGGGGCCAGCTTGGTTCGGTTCTGGATTTGACGGAACAAAACAGATACAAAGAAGCCAGCACGTAATCAAATGGTGGGATAATGGATCCGATTTCTTTGGCAGCAGGGGCGCTTGGCGCATCTGTTCTGGCACTTGTCTTTAGCATCATGATGGTCAAGCGCATCAAGGATGCCGCAGAAGCCGAGACGGAGTCGCGCACAGCCCTTCTGGCGTCCCAGCTTGAACATGCGGACAATACCCGGCGCGATCTTGCGACCGAGGTGGCACAGATGCGTGAAAAGCTTGCCGAGGCATCGGAAAAGCGGGCCATTGCTGAAACCACGGCCAACCGGGTGCCGGTTCTTGAAGCCGAAATGAAGGAACTTCGCACCGCCCTTGACCACTGGCGCGAAAAGGGGTCCGAGCTTGAAACCGCGCTTGAGAAAGAGCGCGAGGCGGCCAAGGAAAAGCTCGAAATGCTGGAAGACGCCAAGACCAAGCTGCTTGATAGCTTCAAGGCGCTGTCGTCCGATGCGCTTAAGGTCAATAACGACGAGTTCATGAAGCTGGCGCGCGAAAACTTTTCCCGCCTGCAGGAAGGGGCCAAGGGTGATCTTGAAAAACGCCAGCAGGCCATTGACGGGATCGTAAAACCCATCCGCGAACGGCTTGAAGCCTTTGATACCAAGGTTAACGAACTTGAAAAAAACCGCAAGGAAGCCTACGGCGAGCTGCGTGAACAGGTCGGGACCCTGGTGCAATCGCAACACAAATTGTCCAAGGAAACCCAGACGCTGAGTTCTGCCCTGCGGTCCAGTTCGTCGGTGTCGGGCAAGTGGGGCGAATTGCAGCTCAAGCGGATTGTCGAACTGGCCGGGATGCTCAAGCATTGCGACTTTGACGAACAGGTGCATTTCAACACCGACGAAGGTGTTCAGAAACCCGACATGGTCATTCACCTGCCGGGCGGCAAGAATATCGTGGTCGATGCCAAGGCCCCGACATCGGCCTATCTTGAGGCGATTGACGAGAAATATGACGAGGATCGCCGCGAAGCCTTGATGGCGACCTATGTCACCAATGTGCGCAAGGTGATCACCGATCTTTCGAAAAAATCATACTGGAAGTCGGTCGACAGTCCGGAATTTGTCGTGCTGTTCCTGCCCGGTGAGAGCTTCTTCTCGGCCGCCCTTGAACGTGACCCGCGTTTGATTGAGGACAGCTTCCGCGACGGGGTCATTCTGGCAACACCGACGACCTTGCTGGGCCTGCTTAAGGCCGTGTCATATGGCTGGCGACAGGAAGCCTTGGCCGAAAGCGCACGCGATATCAGTGAAATCGGCTTGCAGCTTTATGATCGTCTGGGCGCGCTTGCCAAGCATTTCTCATCGATGGGAAAATCGCTTGAAAGTACGGTGAAGCATTACAACAAGACGCTGGGGTCACTCGAAGGATCGGTTCTGGTGTCGGCGCGCAAGCTCAAGGAAAAGCATATCGTCTCTGATGACCGCATGATCGAGGAACCTTCTCCGTCGGAAACCCACGTGCGCGAAATCACCAAGACGGAATTGCTGGCTGGGCCAGAGGATGCGACGGCAGACGCGGATGTGACGCCAGACGCCAGGGATTAAGCCAAACCGGTTTTGGCCGAGATCCCTTGTGCGCGACATGGCAGCCATCACGCGTAAATCGGGCTGTTTGCTTGACTTGGGCGTGGGGAGACCTTATCTCGAAGCGCGAAATTCGCTATAATCAGTTACCGAACTACGATTGAAACCGGATCAGAGACCCATGGCCCTGCGTGAAATTCTTATCGTTCCAGACTCGCGCCTGAAAAAGGAATGCGAACCGGTCGAAGCCGTGAATGATGAGATCAAGACACTTCTCGATGACATGCTCGAAACCATGTATGCGGCACCAGGCATTGGCCTTGCGGCACCGCAGATCGGGGTGATGAAGCGCGTGGTGGTCATGGATGTGTCCGATGACAAGGACAAGCCGGAACCGCTGAAGTTGATCAATCCGGAGATCATCTGGGAATCTGAGGAAACCTCGATCTATCAGGAAGGGTGCCTGTCGATCCCGGAACAATATGCCGATGTCGAACGCCCGGCTGAAGTCGGCATGCGCTATATGGATGAAAACGGCGAAACGCACGAGATCGAGGCAGACGGGTTGCTTGCGACCTGCATCCAGCACGAGATCGATCATCTGGATGGCGTTCTGTTCACCGATTATCTGAGCACGCTCAAGCGCAACATGATCCTGAAAAAAGTCCAGAAGCTGCAGAAGACTAAAAAGTCTGCCTGAGACGTCTGATCAGAAACGTATGCAAAGGGCCGGTTTTCCGGCCCTTTTGTTTTGCGTGAGCTAAGATTTGCGGGGTTTGATGTCGTTCGGATCAAGCCCGACGATCCAGCCTTCGCGTTCCAGTATGCTTGGCGTGCGGGGCAGATGTTCAGGGCGGCGCCCCTCGGCAATTTCGATCAAACCCATCACACCAATCAGGGCGTCAAAGGCATCATCCTTGCCGTGATCCGGTCCAAAGCCATCCTTGATGTCGTCCCAGACGGCACGACTTATTTCAATGCCTTTGGTTTGGGCGGCATCGCGGAGCTTGTGCAGGTATTTCTTCCGGCTGTCTTGAATTGATTTAGTCAACTCACTTGTATCAGTAAACCAGCCATAAATTTCGCCGGGATAGGTTTCAATCAGGGTGACGCCGTGGGATTTGCTGCAGGCTTCAAGGTCGCCCGCAAACGGCCAGATGTTAAATCCATCGGCATCACCCGGCATGATCAGGTTTTTGAGCCCATGCAGCATGCCCTTGCCGACCTGATTGGCACCAAGCGTCCAGAAGGGCGGGCAGGCGGCGTTGCGTTGGGTGGTTGGGAATTCGCAGGCGCGATGAAGCGCATCGAAATCGGTCAGGCCCAGTGCCTTGATCAAATCGTCGCGTTTTACGCTGCCCTTGATGCCGGAGCTTTGCGGGTAGAAAGGGCGCTTATGCCGGATTTCATCCGGTGATTGGCAGACATCAAAGAATTCCTGCCATTCATCGGTTTCAAGCAACCCCAGCATGGACATGAAGTCTTTGACATTCGCGCCATCATACCACGCATCCAAAAAACCGATCGGCATATCAAGGCCAAGCCAGAGCGCATCCTTCTTGCCATGCGCGGCAAGCGATTGGCGAAATTGATGGAGCATCCCGACCGGCTCGATGGCGTGGATTTGCCAGCCGGTGTCACGGCGGCTGGCTTTGGCGACCCAGCGGCCCGTGGGCGATAGGCTCCAGTCTGCGTGCCAGATATGTCTGACCGGGTATTTCGGCGATTGAAGTAAGGCTTGGCTTGTCATTTGGGCAGGATAACGCCAAATTGCCGCCAGAAGAGTCAAAAGATGAATGGGATTGATATGACCAAGCTGCGCATTGCCTTTATGGGAACCCCGGACTTTGCCCTTGTGGCGCTGAAGGATCTGGTGGCGGCGGGTCATGACGTGGTTTGCGTCTATTCACAGCCGCCGCGCCCGGCCGGCCGCGGGCACAAGGAAACGCCAAGCCCGGTGCATGCCTGGGCGCTTGATCAGGGGATTGAGGTCCGCCATCCGGTGTCGCTGAAATCGGCCGAGGAACAGCAGGCTTTTGCCGATCTTGATCTGGATGTTGCGGTGGTGGCGGCCTATGGCCTGATCCTGCCGAAAGCCATTCTTGATGCGCCGAAATTTGGCTGCCTGAATATTCACGCGTCGCTTCTGCCGCGCTGGCGCGGAGCGGCGCCGATCCAGCGCGCCATTCTGGCCGGTGACGCTGCGACCGGTGTCACCATCATGCAGATGGATGTCGGGCTTGATACCGGTGACATGTTGCTAGTTGGCGAATTGCCGATCACGGCGGAAACCTATGCCAATGCCCTGCATGATGATCTGGCGGAACTTGGCGGGAAGATGATTGTCGAGGCGCTTGAAAAGCTGCCCAAGGGGGAGCTTGTTGCCACCAAGCAGCCGGAAGAGGGCGTGACCTACGCGGCAAAGCTGGAGCGCGCCGAGGCCAAGCTTGATTTTGCCGATGATGCCGCTGCACTCGAGCGCAAAATCCGCGCCTTTACCCCTTGGCCAGGGGCATATTTCGAGCTCGGTAAGGAACGCATCAAGGTGCAGGCGGCCGAGGTGATTGATCAATCGGGCCCGGTGGGCGAGATCCTTGATGACAAGCTGACGATTGGCTGTGGCACCGGCGCGCTGCGCCCGACCCGGATTCAGCGTCCGGGCAAATCGGTGATGGATACCGACGCGGTGCTGCGCGGTTATGACAAGCTTGCCAAGGGCGTAAAGCTCGGCTGATGGCAAATATCACGGCACATACGGGTGGTGATGTGACGATCCGGCCGGCCTTTAACCGCGATGGCGATGGCATTGCCGAACTGATCGCGCTGGTGTTTGCCGATTATCCCGGCTGCGTGTTCGATCGCGCCGCCGAATTCCCCGAACTTGATGCGATTGCCGATGACTTCAAGGCCGGTGACGGCCGGATCTGGGTTGCGGTGGACGATCAGGATCGGGTTATGGGCTGTTTTGGCGTCAAATATGATGCCACAACCCGCGAAGCAGAACTGCACAAGGTTTATCTGCATCCGGCTGTGCGGGGGCGCGGCATAGCACAAAAACTGATGGCCAAGGCGTTGGCTTGGTTGGGACAGGCGCATCCAGAATGCGAAGCGGTGATGTTGTGGACCGATACGCGGTTTGAGGCCGGGCATCGGTTCTATGAAAAATGCGGCTTTGCGCGCACAGGCGAAAGCCGCATTCTGGATGATCTTTCCAATTCGTCGGAATGGCAGTTCCGCTTTGACTTCGCGGCCTATCAGAAGGCGCTCGGCTTCTAGGCCGGGTGCCTATCGGTTATTTGCCAACATCACGGGCGGTTTTGCTGGTGTCGGTGGTGCCGTCACTGTTGCGGCGCACCGCACGCGCATCGCGGAAGCCAAGCTCCCACGGCGGGACCGGGGTGAATTTTTCTGCCAGGAAGTCAACAAAGGCACGCACCTTGGGCGACAGGTGGCGTTTGTGCGGATACACCGCCGAAATCCACGCCTGATCATGGACATATTCAGTCAGAACCGGGGTCAGGCGACCGGTGCGGATATCTTCATGCACCAGATATTCGGCCAAGCGCGCCATGCCCAGCCCGGCCAGAACAGCTTCGTGGAGTACATCACCGTCATTGGCCGAGAACGAGCCCTGTGCGCGGAACGCGACGTGACCATCGGGTGTTTCAAAGTGCCAGTCGTTGAAGCTTTCGCGGGATGACAGATGCAGACAGTTATGGTTTTCAAGGTCCTGCGGCTTACGCGGGATACCGTTCTTTTCGAGATATTCCGGCGATGCGACAATCATGCGGCGGTTGACCGCATATTTACGCGCAATCAGGGATGAGTCTTCGAGTGCCGAGAGACGAATGGCAAGGTCATAGCCATCGTTGACCAGATCGGTGAATTTGTCATCAAGCGTCAGCTCAATCCGCACATCGGGATAGCGCGCCAAAAACTCCGGGATCAGTGGCACGACCTGCATTTTGGTAAAGGCGACCGATGCGTTGATGCGCAGGGTGCCGCGCGGGGCGGCATAAAGCTGGGTGACGACTTCTTCGGCTTCCTCGATCTCGTTTAGGATCGTGCGGGCGCGCTCATAAAAGGCGCGGCCTTCCTCGGTCAGGCTGAGCTGACGGGTGGTGCGCATCAAAAGACGGGCACCCAAACGATCTTCAAGGCGCGAGATGTATTTCGAAACAGCTGACGGTGACAGACGCATTGTCCGGGCAGCGGCCGAGAAACTTCCTTCCTCGACTGCATGGACAAAGATTTCCATTTCCGCGGCGCGATCCATATTCAGCTTTCCTATTTATGACGGACATTCACAAGTAATGTGCATATTGAGGTAATTCTCTTTCCCCGTAAAGGAAATTAGATTGAGTTCATCGAGAGCGACACGGCGTCGCAACGAACGAAATTTTAGGAGGTCACCATGGCCACTTACGAAGAAATCACCACCCGTTACATCTCCACCACCGAAATCGAGGCAGGTGTACGTAAAGGTCAGCAGCTCCGCGCTGAATTCGTAGGCTCCTTCTTCCGTAACCTGTTCAAAGGTTCCGAGAAATCAGCCGACGTAAACCATCCGGCCGGCACCGTTGGCGGTGCTGCCTAACTGACGACCTAACTGCATGCGGTTGAGCGCCGATTGATTTCCTCCCCAAGAGGTGCTCCCGCAGGCAGGGACTATGACGACGGTTTCTATCTAGCGTCTTCCTCCCTATTTGACGCTGTTTTCCCGACTGGCCCGGTCACTTTTGTGATCCGGGCCATTTTTTTGCCTAATCGGCCTCTTTGGGGGCGATGTTGGGCGGCATGTAAAAGCCCGGCCGTTCCGAGAACCATGACCCCAGGCTGACGATGGCGGCGGCAATAAGGGTCACGACCAGCATGGTGGCAATCGACATGTCGGCAGCAAACATCCAGCCATAAATCGCCGGGCCGATGGCCGAGGCCAGCACCATGACTGCGGTCAGCGTACTGCGCACAGCACCGATTTCATCAAGTGGCACCAGTTCCGGGATGATGGCGGTGCGCAAGGTGGTGGCAAACCCCACCGTAATGCCGACCAGCCCCATGTAAATCAGGATCACCCACGGCGTGGTTGTGAGCGCCAAAATGGCAATGCCAACCATCATCGGGATCAGATGCCAGGGAAACAGGCGGCGCGCCGAATGTTTGTCAATCAGCGGACCACTGCCAAACGCGCCCAGCACCGATGTAATGGCAAACACCGTAAACCCGGCGGCAAACCAGCCAAGCTCGATCCCCTTGCTGTTGGAAATCGCCCCCTGATGGAAAAAGAGCGCGGTCATGATCAAGGGGGGTGCGGCCAGCATCGGCATGCAGAACCAGACATAAAGTGATTTGAACAGGCGGGGGTGATCACTTTGGCTGGTGTCTGTCGGGGACTCGGCGTGATCCGCATTGTTCGTGTCGGGTGCAGTCGCCGACTCGGTTGATTTAGTGGGCGCCTTGCGGAATTTTGCATCGCTTCGAATAAGCCAGATCGCAACCGGCAGCAGGACCAGCAGAATAAACGCCGCTGACCCGGCATAGGTATATCGCCAGCCAAAGGCGGCAATCAGCGCCAGCAAGGTGGCGGGCATGATCGCCTCTGCCAGCGGAAAGCCGAAACTGGCAATCGCCAGCGCCCGTCCGCGACTACGCGAAAAATAGCGCGCGATACCGGTCATGCTGACATGGCTCATCAATCCCTGACCAGCCAGACGCAATACAAACAGGGCGGCAATCAACATCCAGACATTGCCAGCGAGCGCAATCATCACACAGCCAAGTGCGAGTAACGCCATGGTGGCAAGGCTGTAGGACAGGATATCGACCTTGTCGATCCAGCGGCCAACGACCGGCAGGCACAGCGCACTGGCAATGGTGATCCCGGCATAGATATTGGCAAATTCGGTTTCATTGAGTGCCAAGCTTGCCGAGATGAAGGGTACAAACAGTGCGACCAGAAACGTCTGCCCGAACGAGGAGCCAAAACTGTGCAACGCGCCAAAGGCAAGTTGGCGGGGTGCTTGGCGAAGCAAGATCAAAAACTGCATGCGGATTCCGGCGAGGTGTGAGTGGGGCGCGTGATTTAAGATTTAAATAGTATGAGGAATGTATCTGGCGTGTGAACAGCTGTCTACCTGCCCGCATGGGTGGGATGGGATCAGGTCGCCCGGGAAGGCGGCAAAGAAAAAGCCCGCAAGCGTTACACTTGCGGGCTTTGACTTTCGTCGGGACGGAGATGGTTTAGCTTGCGGCGACTGCCGGTGTCGGGGTGTTCTTTTTACCCTGCCACCAGTTGAAGGCCAGAACCGCAAGAAGGACGATCGTGCCAGCGATTTCTGCCCGGATGTCGGGATAGAACACGCCGATAGTTGCCGGAACGATGATGATGCGTGAAAGCACATCCATCGGGGCAAACAGATAGCCCTCAAGGGCGGCGGCAAAGGCGACCAGACACAGGATCGCGGTAAAGCCGGTCCAAAGGACGATCTGGATCGAACCGCCTTCGATGATTTCCGGATTGAAGACCATGAAGGCCGGGATCAGATAGAGACCCTTGGCAAACTTCCATGCCTGAATACTGGTTTCCATCGGACTGGCGTTGGCAATTGCGGCCCCCGCGAAGCCCGCCAGTGCAATCGGCGGCGTCACGTTACTGTCCTGCGAGTACCAGAACACCACCAGATGCGCGATCAGAAGCGGAATGCCGAACTCGTTCGAAAGGGCCGGACCCACCAGAACGATCAGAACGATATAGGATGCCGTAACCGGCAGACCCATACCGAGGATCAGGCTTGCGATCAGTACCAGAACAAGCGCCAGAACGATGTTGCCACCCGAAAACGCGATCATCATCGACGAGAATTTCAGGCCAAGACCGGTCACGCCAACCACGCCGACAATGATACCGGCAACTGCACAGGCCATCGAGACGGCAACGGCGTTTTTGGCACCAAGTTCAAGGGCGGCAATGGTGATCGCGATGCCCTTTCGGATGGCGGCGACCAGTTTTTCGTGGCTTGGTTTTTCACCCTGCTGCGGGGCGACAAAGAAGAACCACAGCGCATAACGCAGGGCGGCAACCGCCATCACCGATAGAATGGCCCAGAAGCCCACCCGCATCGGCGAGATGTTAAGGACCAGCAGGTAAATCAGGATGCCCAGCGGCAGGATGAACTGCCAGCCTTCCTTGAGAACTTCTTTCCAGTCCGGAAGCTCTTCGACCGGCATGCCGCGCATGCCCTGTTTCAGGGCAACGATATGCACGAACAGATAAACCGTGCCGAGATACAGGATCGCCGGGAAGATCGAGACCAGAACGATGTCGAGATACGGCACCTGGGTATATTCGGAAATCAGGAACGCACCCGCCCCCATCAGCGGTGGGGTGATCTGACCACCGGTGGATGCCGCAGCCTCAACACCGCCCGCCTGTGCCGGGCGGTAGCCGAGCTTTTTCATCAGCGGAATGGTAAAGGCACCCGTGGTGACCACGTTGGCAATGGCTGAGCCGCTGATTGATCCCATACCGGCCGATGCCAGAACGGCGGCCTTGGCCGGGCCACCCGGCTTTTTGCCGGTGGCAGCATAGGCCATATCGATAAAGAATTTGCCAGCACCGGTGACTTCAAGGAACGCGCCAAACAGAACGAACATGAAGATATAGGTCGCAGCAACCCCCATCGGCAGGCCGTAAATGCCTTCCTGACCGAGGTAAAGTTGCCCGACAAGGCGATCAACATCGTTGCCGCGATGGGCAAGAATGCCCGGAAGCCATTCACCAACCCATGGCAGCGCACCGCGCGGACCCGACAGGGCGTAAATGATGGCAACGATGCCAATCACGGTCATGCCAAGGCCGACTGCACGGCGGCTAGCCTCCAGCACGGTGACGGTGGCAATCACGCCGATGATCAGGTCGGTTTCGCTCCAGAAACCGGCGCGGTTGATAATTTCATCAAGAAAGAACGTAAGATAGAAGCCCGTGGTAAAGGCGCCGGCCAGGAAGGCCAGATCAATCACCCAGCCAAGGAAGCCGCGCTTTTTGTTGCTGCCGAAAATCGGGAACATCAAAAAGGCCAGGAACATCACGAACGCAAGGTGAATACTGCGTTGATAGAACAGGCCAAGCGGTTCGATCCCTGCGCCATACATCTGGAACAAAGAGAGTGCGACTGCGACGATCGAGATTGCCCACAGAACTAGTTTTGGCTGTGGCAATCTATCCGTCATGGATGGCAGCGTTGCCTGTTCGGACATGAAATTTATTCCCCGGTATCAAGGCGGATGGTGACACGGGTGTGTTCAGCCATCTTTGAAAGGTTGATTTCGTCACGGTCGGTGACGATGCGGTGGTTCACCGCAACTGAGCCGACGCGCAACACATAGGCATTGCCGCGCACAGGTTCGTCGATATCTTCGATCCAGTATCCGCCGCCTTCTGCGCTGGTCAGAATACCGCGACCGGGATAATGACCAAGTCCCGCCGCGAAGTCGGGCTGATAGGCGCGATGGAGAACCATCTTGCCAAGATCGTCTACATAACAGTCAATCACGCCATCACCGGTGACAGAATGGTTCCAATACAGGCACCAGCCGGTTTGACGCGGAATTTCGGTTCTGGCCAGAAGCGCCCCGTCCGCACCGATCACCTCAAGATGATCAATAACGGTGCCGGGTTTGACGTGATCCTGATAGGCCGGGCCAGCACATGCCGTGATCAGGAGAAGAAGGGCGGCCATTGCTGGCCGCCCGAACTTTTGCAGAAGCATCTTACTTGATCAGCTTCGGCGGAATCGGCATGCCGGTTTCTTCGTAGTAACGAAGTGCGCCCGGATGCATCGGGATCGGGGTCGAGTTCAGAGCGAAATCAACCGTGGTGTCGTTTGCTGCCGGGTGGATGGCGATCAGTTCGTCGACCTTTTCAAACAGGGTCTTGGTGATCTGATAAGCCAGTTCGTCGTCCATTTCTTCGTTCACGAACAGAACGTTCGGGGTCGAAATGGTGTTGACCGGTGCAGTTACACCTTCGTAAACGCCTTTACGCAGGGCGTACGGTGCGAAGGTCGGTTCTGCATCGAGGGCAGCCAAGATTTCATCGTCGGTCAGCGCGATCAGTTTGATTTCACGCGTGGTCGCGAGGTTCAGGATCGAGCTGGTGGGCGGACCAACGCTCCAGAAACCGGCATCGATGTCACCATCACGAAGGGCATCTGCGGTTTCGTTGAAGTTCAGGCGCTGTTCTTCGATGTCATCATAAGTGATGCCGTTAGCAGCAAGCAGGGTCTGTGCCGAAACTTCGGTACCCGAACCCGGTGCGCCAACAGAAACGCGCTTGCCTTTAAGGTCGGCAAGGCCGTTGATGCCGCTGTCGGCCATGGTGACGAGCTGAACAGCGTTCGGATAGATCGACGCCAGAGCGCGAACGTTATCAAGGGTACGGCCTTCGAATTTACCGGTGCCGGTGTAACCAGCATAAACGGTATCAGCCAGACCGATTGCAATGTCACTGTCGCCACGGGCAATCAGGCCCATGTTTTCAACAGATGCGCCGGTGACTTCGGCAACGGCACTGGTGCCGTCGATGTATTTGGTGATCAGTTCCGCAAGGCCACCGCCATACGGATAATAGGTGCCACCGGTACCACCGGTTGCGATTGACAGTTGCTGTGCCGACGCGGGTGCGACGGTCAGCATCATGGCTGCGGCTGCTGCGGTGAGCAGGGTACGGAGCTTCATGATAGTCCTCCCTAGGGTTAAACACTTAAGCGACGAATAGATCCAAGAGATCGTAAAACAATTTGGGTCTTCACGTTCGTTGGCGGCCTGTAAACCGGGCCTGTTGTTTTTGGGTTTTCGAAGATGCCGGATGTTGATCGCAACATGTTTGACCGATCAAGCCAGACGGGCACCCTTCAAAGACCAATTCCAAGAGATGATTTTAAGTCAGCCGTTTGAACCGTCCGAACCGGACCGGCTGTCAGATTTCCTCCCTCGGATTTTTGTTAGTTTATCATTTTGGTGTTTTAATTAGCAATGAGTATGCCAAACAGGAAATAAAATTAACAATTACAAATCAATGACTTAGATTGCTTCAATTTGTCAATTCGGCATAATCTTGCCGATTTACCAAAATGGATCGGCGGATTCTTGCCGATTTGTTGCGGGTGCTAACAAAATATCGCAATGCAACAATAGCTTAGGCCGGTTTGTCACGCCGGATGTTGAGCTTTTTCATTTTCTCGTTAAGCGTCCGGCGAGGAATGTCGAGTTCTTCCATCACCGATTTGACATTGCCGTCATGGCGGTCAAGCGCATCGCGAATGATGCGTTCCTCAAACTCGCGGACCTGATCGGCAAGGGCGAGATCGCCGCTATGTGTGCTGGTTGGTTCGAACCCGCCCTTGAACAGCCGTTTGAAGCGTTCTTCAGGGCTTCCGACCAGAAGAACGTACCGTTCGGCCATGTTTTTAAGCTCGCGGACATTGCCCGGCCACTCATGGGCCCTGAGTTGCGCGATCAATGCCGGAGACAGGCGTTCATACGGGCGTTCGAACCGCTCAGCCGCCCGTTCGGCAAAGATATCAAACAGAAGCGCGACGTCATCCTGGCGTTCGCGCAAGGGGGCGATGGACAGTTCGAACGTGTTAATGCGAAACAGCAAATCTTCGCGGAAATTGCGTTCGGCAACGGCGGCGACCAGATCCTCGTTGGTGGCACAGATCAGGCGAAAATCGACCTTCACCGGCGCGTTGGAGCCCAGCCGCACCACTTCGCGCTGTTCAATCACGCGCAGCAATTTGGCCTGAAGGGCAAGTGGCATGCTTGATATTTCATCAAGAAACAGCGTGCCGCCAATCGCATGTTCGATCCAGCCGATCCGTTGGCTTGCCGCCCCGGTAAAGGCCCCCTTTTCATGGCCAAACAGTTCGCTTTCGGCCGTGCTTTCGGGAATGGCGGCACAGTTTACCGCGACAAATTTTTCATCGCGCCGGTCGCTCAGGTCATGGATGGCACGCGCGACCAGTTCCTTGCCGGTGCCGGTTTCGCCTGAAATCAGAACCGGGACTTCGGTTGGTGCAATATTGGCGATTTCATCCTTGAGATTACGCATCGGCATCGAATTGCCGATCAGGCGGGATTCAAGGCTGCCGCGGCTTGCGATCTGACGCCGAAGGTTGCGGTTTTCAAGAACAAGACGGCGCTTTTCAATGGCGCGTTCAAGGCTTTCGACAATGTCTTTGGGCTCGAACGGTTTTTCGACGAAATCATAGGCGCCGCTTTTCATCGCCTCGACCGCCATTGGCACATCGCCGTGGCCTGTCATCAGGATGATCGGGATGTCCGGGTCGGCGGCCAGCACAGAACGGGTAAAGGTAATGCCGTCAAGCTTCGGCATTTTGACATCAGTCAGGATGACCCCGGCAAATTCGGGGCTGATGTCATGCAGGGCCTCTCGGGCATCTTCATAGACCGTGACGTCAAAGTCGGAAAGCTCAAGCCACTGGGCAAGCGAGATACGCATCGCCTCGTCATCATCGACAATGATGATGTGCGGTGTGATCTGAATTTCTGCGTCACTGTGTGGCACTTGCTTGGTGGTCGTCACGGTGTTTTACCCTTGAGTAACGGCAGGCGAACTTCGAAACAGGCCCCGGCCGTTTCGGTGTTATAGGCTTTTATGCTGCCTCCGAAGTCCCGCACAATGCCATAAGTTACCGAAAGTCCCAATCCCACGCCTTGCCCCGGATCCTTGGTGGTAAAGAACGGGTCAAACAAAAGCGACAGGGTTTCTTCATTCATGCCAGGCCCGGTATCGGTAATCTGCATGATGACGTCGGTTTTGGTGCGCGTAAGGTCAATGCGGATACGTTTGACCGAACTGTCGGCCATAGCATCAAGCGCGTTGCGGATGATGTTCACGCAAATCTGTTCGATCCGCACAAGGTCGGCCTGGATCACCAGTGGCGTATCGGGTTCATTACGCTCAAGCGTGCATTCTTCCTGCTGCAATTGCGGGCTTAGAAGTTGCAGGGTGTTATCAAGTGCGACCTTGAGGTCAACCGGCTCCAGCACGCCGGTGGATTTACGCGAAAACGTTTTGAGCTGACCTGTGATTGCACCCATGCGTTCGGTGAGTGCGGAGATCTGGTTGATATTCTGATCAAGCTTTTCGGTTTTGCCGCGCTCCAGCATCAGTTTGGCACTGGCGCAGAATGTCCGGATGGCGGTGATCGGCTGATTGATTTCATGGGCGATGGCAGCCGACATTTGCCCAAGGGCGGCAAGCTTTCCGGCCTGCACCAGTTCGTTCTGGGTGCCGCGCAGTTCTTCTTCGGTTTTGCGCCGGACAGCGATTTCTTCTTCTAGCCGGATGTTCAGTGCCTGAATGCGGGCAAATTCGCGTGCTTCGCGCTGAGAGGCGAGCTTGAGTTCGCGTTCACGCAAAAACAGGATGATCAGAATGATCAGTCCGGCACCACTGACGGCAATGAACAGGGCGGCGGCCTGACGGTTGGAAACATAATCCATCGATGTCAGGTAATAGAGCCGCCATTTGCTGTCTTGCATGTGTTTGTCATCAAACAGGAAGCGTTCGGAATTGATGGTGACAATGCCCGTACCCTTGGCCAGTTGCTGGCCGATATCAAGGGATGCCAGTTCCTTGCCGGGATACTGTTGGTGGCGGACAATCCGACCGCGCACCTCGGGCGAGAGTTCGGACAGGGTGCGGTATTTCCAGTCGCCGCGACTGGTCATTGTGATTACACCGTCTTCATCGGCGACAAAGACGGTTTCCCCGCCTTCCTGCCAGTTACTTTCGACTTCATCGAGTTCGATCTTCACCACCGCAACGCCGATGATTTCATCGCCACCGCGGATCGGATTGGAAATAAACAGGCCGGCCCGCCCGGTGGTCACCCCGATGCCAAAGAAAAATCCCTCGCCGCCGGTAATCGACTGACTGAAATAGGGACGAAATCCGTAATCCTCGCCAACAAAGCTGTCGGGTGTGTTCCAGTTGCTTGCCGCGACCGTCATGCCGGTCTTGTCCATGACATAAAGGGCGGCCGCACCGGAGCGTTGTTTGACCCGTTCAAGATACATATCCGCAGTGCGGGGGGTTCCGGTGCCAGTGATGGCAGCGATCACTTCGTGATGGCGGGCAACGACATAGGGCAAATAGCGATATTGATCGACGGCCGCGCGCAGCGAACTGTCATACAGCGCCAGTCGTGCCTGTGCGGTGCGATGCAATTCATTGATCGTCAGATTGCCGGTCGAACTGACAACAAGCCAGACAACAAGTGTCGAAATCAAAACCCCGGCAGCGGTCAGGCTGGCACGGCTGAACTTGCTTAACCAATAGAAAATCGCGACCTCCCGTCGGGTCAGGGATCAATTTGGTTTGTCCCGCGTTCGGGACAGGTGGGCATTTTACCCTGATGCGATGATTGTTATTTGCCGCAGCGGCGCAAAGTCAACAAATACAGCGATGTGACAGATTGCACTGCGACTGTATTCGACAAGCCTTAATTATGCCGCAAGTGGTTATTTTTTCGCCACATTGGAATGTAAATTGTATAGTCACCACACGAATGAGTGAAATGTATCTGTCCAGTAGATGAGGTCCAGGTGAGTAAGATCGCACTTGTTGATGACGACCGTAATATCCTGACGTCGGTTTCGATGGCGTTGGAAGAAGAAGGATATGAGGTCCTGACATATTCTGATGGCTCGGAGGCACTTCATGCCATCACGAAGGAAGAGCCTGATCTTGCGGTGCTTGATATCAAGATGCCCCGTATGGACGGACTGGAACTTCTGACCCATTTGCGCAAGAAAACCGAAATGCCGGTGATCTTCCTGACGTCCAAGGATGACGAGGTTGATGAACTGACCGGCCTGCGCATGGGTGCCGATGATTACATCAAGAAACCGTTTTCCCAGCGTTTGCTGATTGAACGTATTCGCACCCTTTTGCGTCGCGCAGAAATCATGCGTGCGGGCGGTGTTCGCCCGAACGGGTCGGATGATGTTCTGCAACGCGGTGATCTGGTGCTTGATCCGTCGCGCCACATGTGCAGCTGGAAAGGTCAGCATGTTAATCTGACCGTGACCGAGTTCCTGTTGATCCAGGCACTGGCCAAACATCCGGGGCACGTGAAAAACCGTGACCAGCTGATTGATGCGGCGTACGGCGAACATATCTATGTCGATGACCGTACGATCGACAGCCACATCAAACGCCTGCGCAAGAAATTCCGCGAGACCGACAAGGAATTCAAGGAAATCGAAACCCTGTATGGCGTCGGTTACCGGTACCGCGACACGGCCACTGTGGCAGGTTGATCAGGATTTTTGACGCGCCGGAGCTTTGTGCTTCGGCGCGCACTCTTTTGCAGGCCCGCTTCCCGGGCCGGTTATTGCAGGTTTGAATGAGCGATCTTGGGACTGGTGATCACGACCAGCACACAGGTCCGTCCGAACCCCGGACGACACGGATAGAGGAACGCCACGGGCTGTTTTCGCCTTTGACCTGGCGGATTCTGGCCGTGAACGCGCTGGCACTTTTTGTGCTGGTGGCGGGTATTTTGTATCTGGGCCGCTACAAACAGGAACTTATTCATTCCGAACTGGAAGCCATGGCGGTGCAGGCGGAAATGTATGCCGCCGCCCTGTCGACGTCGGCCGTGAGTTCCAGTGATGATGCAACCAACCGGGTGAAAATCGAAGTGGCGCGCGAAATGGTGCGCCGTCTTGTCGGGATTACCGGCGCACGCACCCGGCTTTTCGCTACCAACGGCAGCCTTTTGGCTGATAGTCGTAGCATCCAGTCACTTGGTGCGGGCACCATTCAGGCCGAACAGCTTCCACCACCCGGCGAAGAAGATGCCTTTGCCGATATCATGCGCAAACTGACCGATGGCATCCTGACCCTGTTTGAGGGCGAACAACCCTTGCCACTTTATGTCGATCCGCCGGTTGCCAGTGCGGCCGATTACCCGGAAGTGCGCGCAGCCTTGGCGGGCTATTCGCGCGGGGTGGTTCGTGTTGATAGCGAAGGACGCCGGGTCTTGTCGGTGTCGGTGCCGGTTGCACGGTTCAAGCAGGTTCTGGCATCGGTGATGATGACCAAAAGCGGCGAATCGATTGAAAACGCCCTGCATGCGGTGCGCCTTGATATCCTGAAGATCTTTGTCTTTGCCTTTGGCATTACGGTGTTGTTGTCGATCTATCTCGCCGGGGTGATCACACGGCCGCTTAACCGGCTGGCACGTGCGGCCGAGCGGGTCCGGCGCAGCAAAAACCGCCAGTTCGCCATTCCCGATCTGTCGGATCGTCGCGATGAAATCGGCGATTTGTCGACCACGCTTCGCGATATGACGGAAACGCTGTGGGACCGTATGGACGCGATTGAACGGTTTGCCGCCGATGTCGCGCATGAGATCAAAAACCCGCTGACATCATTGCGGTCCGCGGTGGAAACCGCCACGCGCCTTAAGGATCCGGAACGCCAGCGCCGCCTGATGGAAATCATCGCCGAGGATGTCCAGCGTCTTGATCGCCTGATCAGTGACATTTCCGATTATTCGCGCATGGATGCCGAACTGTCGCGCGCCGAAAGCGAGGATGTTGATCTCGGTGTGCTGCTTTATACGCTGGGCGAGCTTTACAATGCCGATGCAGATGGCCCGCCGATCAAGGTTGCGGTGCCGGAAAATCTGCATGTTCCGGCCCTTGAAAGCCGTCTGACACAGGTGTTCAGAAACCTGATTTCGAACGCGATTACCTTTACCCCCGAGGGCGGCGAGGTGCGTGTGCGGGCATGGCGGGATAAAAACTGGGCGGTGATCACGGTCGAGGATGATGGCCCGGGCATCCCCCCCGGCAAGGAAGAGGCGATCTTTAACCGGTTCTATACCGAACGCCCAGCGACTGAGAAATTCGGGCAGCATTCGGGCTTGGGGCTTTCGATTTCCAAGCGAATCATTGCCGCCCATAACGGCGAGCTTAGTGCACAGAATCGCGTGGTCCGTGACGAGCTCAAGGGCGCTACCTTTACCATTCGCCTGCCGCTCGACTAGGATTTTTTAACGCAGAAAGTGCGAAATGCCTATGCGGGAGGTTAAGTGGATCACGCCCCGGGCTTTTGGGGTTTGACAAGCCAACCTCTGCCAAGCATCGTTTTGCATTATGTCCCAGCTTCACGCAAATTGTGTCCGGATCGGCGCCCATGCGGTGCTGTTGCGCGGACCATCCGGATCTGGAAAATCCGGGCTTTCGCTGCGTCTGATCGACGCGGGCGGCTTTCTTGTTTCCGATGATCGAACCGAACTTGTGGCGCGCGATGGTCGCCTGATCGCCAGCGCACCCGATCAGATTGCCGGATTGTGTGAAGTCCGCGGCATCGGGGTTGTGCGCGGTTTGCCGCAAAAAACCGAGGGCGATGTGCGGGTTCTGATTGATCTCGTCACCGATCCAAGCACGGTTGAACGCATGCCCGAACCCGAATTCGAAGAGATTTGTGGCATTGCGATCCCGCGTTGGACATTATGTGCATCCGATCTGGCCATCGAGGCAAAGATTGGAGTAGCTTTGGCGCTCGCGACGGGTGGAATGACACTTGAACCGTAATCCACAGGACCCAGACTTGCAGAAAACTTCGGCGAATTCTTCGGACAGCCAGAATAAGGCCCTGGGGGCGTTTGATGGCAAAAGCGGACTGGTTCTTGTGACCGGGGTATCCGGCGCCGGGCGCACGACGACCCTTAAGATTCTTGAAGATTTCGGCTTTGACGCGGTCGATAACCTGCCGCTGCGCATGTTGTCTGCCCTGGTACCGGGGGATTGTCGCCCGGAACAGCCGATTGCCATCGGCCTTGATATCCGGACCCGTGATTTCGGTGTTGATCAGTTTGTCGAGATTGTCGGTCGCCTTCGCAAACAGACGGGCATGGATCCGTTGATGATCTATGTCGATGCCGACACGACGGTCCTGCAGCGTCGATTTACCGAAACCAGACGTCCGCATCCGCTAAGCCATGATCGGCCCTTGGTCGACGCGATTGAGCATGAAAAACGCCTGATGGCGCCGATTGCCGCCACGGCGGATATGCGCATTGATACATCGCGCCTGAAATCGGCCGAGCTTCGCAAGATCCTGCAAGACCAGTTCGACATCGGCGAAAATGAAGGCCTTGCGATCTTTGTGCGCAGCTTTTCGTTCCGTCAGGGTGTTCCGGCAGAAGCCGATCTTGTTTTTGACGTTCGCTTTCTGCGCAACCCGCATTATGATCCCGAGCTTCGCCTGATGACCGGGATGAATGCGGCTGTTGGGCACTATATAGAAGAAGACCCGGACTTCGCCGGGTTTATCGACCGCCTGAAGGCAATGCTGGAGCCGATTTTGCCGCGTTATGCGCAGGAAGGTAAAAGCTATCTGACCATTGCGGTCGGGTGCACGGGGGGGCAACATCGTTCGGTTTATATCGCGCGGTTACTCAATGACTGGATTGCCGATCTGGGATATGACACACATCTCAGTCATCGGGACAAACCGGACGAGCCGACCACGGGGGAGTGATAAAATGGAGAAAACTGCATGATCGGGATGGTGCTGGTCACCCACGGCGATCTCGCGAAAGAGTTCGTATCTGCCTTGCAGCATGTTGTTGGCGAACAGGAAAATGTCGAAGCGGTCTGTATCGGACCGGATGACGACATGGAACAACGCCGCGCAGATATTCTTGCCAGTGTCGAAAAGGTCGACAGCGGCAAAGGTGTTGTCCTTCTGACCGACATGTTTGGCGGAACCCCGTCCAATCTGGCGATTTCCATTATGGAACAGGCAAATGTCGAAGTCATCGCAGGGGTTAATTTACCTTTGCTGATTAAACTCGCATCTGTTCGCATCGACGGCACCTTGGCCGAGACGGTCAATGCGGCCCAGGATGCGGGGCGTAAATACATCAACGTTGCGTCGCGTTTGCTGAGCGGCGAGGAATAAGTCAGCCACAAAAAGAACAGGGCCGGATGCGCGGGGACAGTGCATCAGGCTTGCGGGGACATACATGGCGCAGAAGGAAAAACGCACTTTAACAATCAGCAACCAGCGCGGATTGCACGCGCGGGCGGCTGCAAAATTTGTTAAACTGGCAGGTGAATTTCAATCGAGCATCATGGTGCGCAACCGTGGCACCGAAGTGTCGGGTGTGTCGATCATGGGTTTGATGATGCTGGCCGCATCGATCGGCACCGAGATCGAGGTCGAGGCCACCGGCCCGGACGCCAAACAGGCGATTGATGCGCTTAACGAACTGGTCGATGCCAAGTTCGACGAAGAATAAGACCCATCCGGCCCCAGTTTGGGGTCACAGGCGTCTGAATTTCGTGACAACAAGAAAGCGTTGTCGGGATAACAATAAAAACGAGTTGGTAGCAAAGAAGGTTTGCAAGTTCCTCCAAAAGACCAAACCGTTTCAGATGAAAATAACTCGGGCGTTCGACGGGTCATAACCGGATTGGGCGCGTCGGGCGGGATTGTGATCGGTCGCGCCTTTGTTCTGGATCGCCAGATCGTCCATGTCAGCCGCAAGCCGATTTCCCAAGATGCCGTGCAGGCCGAATGCAAACGCCTTCATGATGGCGTTGCCGAAAGCATTGATCAGCTCAAACGCCTGAAATCCCAATCATCAAGTGCCGAAAGTGCCGCATCCGAGGAACTTGGCTTCCTGATGGATGCCTATATCCACATGCTGACCCAGTCGCGTCTGGTGCGCGGGGCCGAAGAACTGATCGTCTCGCGCAAGCTTAATGCCGTGCATGCGGTCAGCGAAGTGATCAATGCGATTGCCGAACAGTTTTCGGGCATGGAAGACAGCTATCTCGCGGCACGCGCCACGGACATTCGCGAGGTGGGCCTGCGCCTGATGCGCTGCCTGATCGGTGAGACCGACCGCGCAATGGACAATGCCCCACAGGGGTCCATCCTGATTGCCGAGGATGTCAGTCCGGCCGATATGGCGCGCTTTGAACCGGGCCAGCTCACCGCCTTTGTCACCGCCCTTGGTGGGGCAGAGGGGCATACCGCCATCATGGCGAGATCTCTTGGTATTCCGGCCGTTTTGGGGGCTGCTGATATCGTTCGCGGCGTTGCTGGCGGCGATCAGATCATTATCGATGGCGGGCGCGGTGAAGTGATCCTGTCGCCAAGCGATGCCGACATCGAACATTATACCCAACGCCGTGCTGACTGGCTGGCGGCGCGTGAAAAGCTGGCATCGCTTCGCGATGTACCGTCATCAACGCGTGACGGCATTGATATTGACCTGCATGCCAATATCGAACTGCCAATCGAACTTGCCGCGGCCCTGGAAAACGGGGCGACCGGTATCGGTCTTTTGCGCAGCGAGTTCATGTTCATGAACAAGGAATATCTGCCCGACGAGGACGAGCAATACGAAGAACTTGCCGATATCGTCAAACGCATGGATGGCAAACCGGTGACCATCCGAACCCTTGATATCGGTGGTGAAAAACTGGCCGTCGCCCTTCAAAATGAAATCGTGTCTGGCCCGAACCCGGCCCTTGGATTGCGTGGCATACGGTTATCATTGCGCAAGCCGGAACTGCTTGAAGCACAGTTTGCCGCCATCCTGCGCGCCTCCCTGCATGGATCTGTTCGGGTGTTGCTTCCGATGGTGGTCAACGTGCATGAAATGACGCGTGCGCGTCAGATCTATGAGGCGGTGGCAAAGCGCCTGCGCAAGGACGGCCATCCGATCCCCGAAACCCTGCCGCCGCTTGGTGCGATGATCGAAATTCCCGCCGCGGCGCTGGCGGCGGATACCTTGGCGCGCGACAGTGATTTCTTTGCCATCGGCACCAACGATCTGACGCAATATACCCTGGCGATTGACCGCACCGATGATCAGGTGGCGGGCATGTTTGATCCGCTGCATCCGGCTGTATTGCGCCTGATCCGCGATGTGATCAAGGTGGCCCGCGAACGTGATATACCCGTCAGTGTCTGTGGCGAGATGGCCGGTGATCCGCGTTATGTGCCGCTGTTCATCGGATTTGGCTTGCGTAACCTTTCGATGTCGCCGGTAAATCTGTTGCTGGTCAAACAGCGCCTGCGCCGCCTTGATAGTCGCAATTCCGAACATCAGGCCAACCGCGTCATGGAACAATGGGATTCTGCCCGAATTGCCATGATGCTTGATGACTTCAACGATCTCGCCTGACAAATCCCGCCAGCCATAGCTTGTCGTGATCGCAACGCATCCCAACATAGGGGGCAGTTCCGTGCCTTTGTGTTCTTGTTTTTCCGCGTGCTGAACAGCGCGGATTCAAAGGCGTGGGCATCTTTTATCCGGTCCGGTTTTGCCCGGAATGCAAATTCCGTCAAAAAAGGACTTGAAAACGATATAAAGATATCTTTATATGTGGCCTATAGCGATCAGGGAAATGATCGCAACAGAATTCTTCGGCGTATCGGCAGGATGGAAATCCCATGCGGATGCGCCATTCCTGTTTGATTGGAGACGATATGTCGAACTTTACCGATTACAAGGTCGCTGATATCTCGCTGGCCGGTTGGGGCCGCAAGGAAATCGCGATTGCCGAAACCGAAATGCCGGGCCTGATGGCGCTGCGCGATGAATATGGCGCGGCCAAGCCGCTCGCTGGCGCGCGCATCGTCGGCTGCCTGCACATGACCATTCAGACCGCAGTTCTGATTGAGACGCTTACGGCACTCGGCGCAGAAGTTCGCTGGTCTTCGTGCAACATCTTCTCCACCCAGGATCAGGCTGCTGCGGCGATCGCGGCTGCTGAAATCCCGGTATTTGCCTGGAAAGGCGAGACCGAGGAAGAATTCTGGTGGTGCATCGAGCAGACCATTTCCGGTCCGAACGGCTGGAAGCCGAACCTGATCCTTGATGATGGCGGCGACGTTACCCAGCTGATCCACGACAAGTATCCGGAACTTCTTGAAGACATCAAAGGTCTGTCGGAAGAAACCACCACCGGTGTGCATCGCCTCTATGAAATGGCGAAAAAAGGCACCCTTAAGGTTCCGGCGATCAACGTCAATGACTCGGTCACCAAGTCGAAATTCGACAACCTGTATGGCTGCCGCGAGAGCCTTGTTGATGGCATCAAGCGCGCAACTGACGTCATGGTTGCCGGCAAGATCGCGGTTGTTGCGGGTTTCGGTGACGTGGGTAAAGGTTCGGCCGCGTCCATGCGCAGCCAGGGCGCACGCGTTCTGGTAACCGAAATCGATCCGATCTGCGCCTTGCAGGCCGCGATGGAAGGTTACGAAGTCACCACCATGGAAGACGCAGCCCCGGTTGGCGACATCTTTGTCACCACCACCGGTAACATCGACATCATCACGCTTGACCACATGCGTGCGATGAAAGACCGCGCAATCGTTTGCAACATCGGTCACTTCGATTCCGAAATCCAGATCGGTTCGCTGCGTAACTACAAGTGGGACAACGTCAAGCCGCAGGTAGACGAAGTCGAATTCCCGGATGGCAAACGTCTGATCGTTCTGGCCGAAGGTCGTCTGGTCAACCTTGGTTGCGCAACCGGTCACCCGAGCTTCGTGATGTCGGCATCCTTCACCAACCAGGTGCTGGCCCAGATCGAGCTGTGGAAAAACCACGCCAACTACGAAAACAAGGTCTACGTCCTGCCGAAACACCTCGATGAGAAAGTTGCAGCCCTGCACCTTGATCGTCTTGGCGTGAAACTGACCAAGCTGTCGAACGAACAGGCCGAATATATCGGCGTTCCGCAGGCTGGCCCGTTCAAGCCGGATCATTATCGCTATTAATTGGCGCTACTAATTGGCAGCTGCCGATTTGCATCAAAGCCGGTCTGTTTATTCAGACCGGCTTTTTTGGTGTCCAGATACAAAGCAAGTTGTTAGAAGAATTTAAATCTTGTCAGACGGATGGCGGCCATGCCCCAGCTTGAAATCGAATATTCTGCCCAACTGCCAATCAAGGACGAATTGTCCAAGCTGGCGGTTGATTTGCATTACGTCATCGCCCGCGAGGCCGATGCGGAACTGAGTTCTTTCAAGACCCGGATTACGCCGCTGGAAAATGTCGTGATCGGCGATGGCGATCCGAAAAACGCCATGGTCCATCTTGATATCCGGCTTCTGTCAGGCCGGATCAATGCGGTGAAATTCGCCACTGGCGAGGCCGCCCTTGCCGCACTCATTGACCGGCTGGAATGGCTGGTTGGCGATTATCAGGTGCAGTTTACCGTCGAAGTTCATGACCTTGATCGGGAAAACTATTTCAAGCATGTCACCGACGGCCCACGCGCTGCCTGATTGCGCCACCAAGTTTGCCGTGTGATTACATCAGAAGCGCTTCATGGATCGGATGATCCGGGCCGTAACGATCATTAAGCAGTTTGATCAGCTCACGTGAAAAGCCTTTGCCGGCATCAAGCAGGGATCGCAATTCCGTATCATTGCGATCATGCGGCCCAACGCCATCGAGGCGCGCGCGGACTTCCGGATCGGAAAGTTCGCGCAGGAAACGGTCATAAAGTTCCAGTGCCGGAAGGCTTTTCTCGCCAAACACGGTTTGCAAGCGCGTGATCGGTGGCAGCTGTAAAAGCTCGGACAGTTTTTCACGTTTGCCGGCATAATCCCGGCCTGCGGTTTCGGCCGCTGCGATAATGCCGCCGAAATAAAGCATCTTGCGCGAGAAAACCAGTTTCAGCCGCCGGGGTGCCCAGGCCTTGCTGGCATCGCCTTCGCGGGTCTTGATTTCAAAATCGACGCTGATGGTGCGGTAATAGCGGATCACGTCATTGACCAGAAACCGCGCGATGGAATCACGTGTAACCGAACTGGTGACGTAATTGGCGATCAGATCGTCAAAGAATTTGCGTTTGCCCGCCTCGTTATACAGCCACTCACATTCCAGCAAGAACAACAGCCGACGCGTGGTGATCGAGTTGGTATCGCCATCAAGCCCGATACGATTGACCAGTTCCTCGGCGGTGATATAGGACGAAAAAGGGCCGTTTACCGCCGGTTTCTTGGTGACCATCTTGCCAAGAATATCGGCGACCTGCTGGTGCGGCGCCTGACTGCGTTCGGCTTCGCGGCCAATGATGAAGTAATCCAGATCGGATTGATCGGATGCTTCATGCCGCCCATAGGACCCGGTCACCACCACGCAAAATGTATCGCCCGACAGGCTTTTACCCAATGCATCGCGCATCTCGGCCAGACGGGTGGCTGAGTAGTGCTGATTGGTTGCGATGGTTTGCGGTAACAAGATCGGGACAGCCTCTTGGTGCGACTCGTTGATATCCGAGTATCTGCCTAATGGTTAAAGATTAAAACCACGTTTAACTGATATGGCACTGTCCAATTAAGCTGATTGACAGTTTTATGGGCGCGGCAGATATTTTTCGCGCCTATTCAATATCTTGAACCTTCTGCGTCCCCTTGACCGTGAAAGTTTTCCCATCATGGATATTTCCGATCTGCCGTTCGGTACAACCGACTGGTCTGCGATTGAACCGACCGAACATAGCGGTGAAACCGGCATGGCGACCTGGCGAACCCGCCACTTTGGCCCGATCCGTGTGCGGATGGTGCAATATTCCGCCGGTTATCTGGCAGATCACTGGTGTTCCAAGGGGCACATTCTGTTGTGTCTTGAAGGCGAACTGGTGACCGAGCTTGAGGATGGCCGGACATATGTCCTGAAACCGGGCATGAGCTATCAGGTGGCAGACAACGCAGAGGCCCATCGTTCCTCAACCGAAACCGGCGCGACCCTTTTCGTCGTTGATTAAAACGGCCGGGCCTTAATCAAACAGGCTGGCGGCGGCGGCTTGCTGGGCCGGATCGGTCAGGCTGCCGACGCGCCGCAGGAAGGAATGCTTTTCCTCGTAGTAGCGTTTTGACAGATCGGCAAAGCAGCGGACTTCGACATCCTTGTTGATGTGAAATTCACGCCGCGGCACCTTGGCCTCGTGCAGGTCAAAGCTGCTGGCCGATGCGCTGAGTTGATGGTCGACAACGTCGGCAACGCCATCAAGCTCGATCCGGTTTTTGAGACTATGCAGGAATTTCTTGAACGGCGGATGGCTATTCAGGAACGCCTTTTCGGTCAGCAGGAAGTCATCGGCGGCAAAGTCCGGCGCATTTTTGACGACAAATTCGCGGCACAGATGGTCGGTGGCAAAGCACATCGGACCAAAGATGAAATTGCGATAGATGTCTTCTTTCAACTGCCAGAATTTATCGAGACGTTTCAGCGAATCTGCATCGAGTTTCACCGCCGCCTCAAGCAACAGGCGCGGGTGGCAATGCACATGGTTGGGATGGACATAGGTTTTGGTGCGGCTGATGCCCTCAAGCGTGTCGATATTGACCGGGCCGGAAAACAGGGCGGCATGCGGGTGATCGGACTTCTTCGACAGAAGCGCGATCACTTCATCCGGATCCACCCCATGCTTGACCAGCAAATGATTGACCGACAGATCAAGATCGACCTCGCCGGTGATGATCTGGTTGGTCAATTGATGATGGTTGCGGTTAAATCGCCTTGCGAATTCCGGTTCCAGCGTATGGGAAAACGGGCCGTGGCCGATATCATGCAAAAGGGCGGCGGCACCCAAAAGGTCGCAATCGGCGTCAGACAGCCCCATCAAACGGCAATAGCGTTGCGACAGCAATGCGACGCCAATCGTGTGGTCATAGCGTGAATGACGGATATTGGCCGGGCGTCCATTCGGGTGGAACAGATAATCGATGGCACCAAGGAACGAGATTTCGCGCAACCGTTCAAAGGCGGGCGAGGCGATCAGTTTCTTGTGCAAGGGCCGGTCAAAGGCCGAGGCGATCTGGGCGCGTTTGAAATGGTAGTTATATTGCGGCACATCGCGAAACAGCAGTTCCCATTCGGCGATGTCATCGGCATTGAAATTGGTATCAAACAGATCGCCAATTTCGGGTACCGGTTTTGCCGCCGCCTTGAGCACGGCAGAGTCCTTTTGTGGCGCGGCCTGCTTGGGCTCTGCGCGCTGGGCAAAAAGGTCTAGCTGCGGTTTTGGGCTCATTTTAGGAATGGTTGATGCGCTCAGTTGAGAATGTGTGTCCCGCAGACATAAACGGAATCACTGGCCATGTGAATGAGTTTTGACCCGAAGATTTCGCCATGAAATACGCCACCAGACAAGCCTGTTGCCGTAATGATGTGAAACGGTGGTAAAAGCACGGCGTTTTCACCATAATAATAGCTCATAAACACAAACGGTTAACAACACGTGACACGGCGAGCATCCGAACAGGCATCCACACAGCTTTGCGCAGGCAAAAAGACAGTGGCGATCATGCGCAGATTGTCTGATTTGGCGCGCCCGGCCTTTTGGCGCGGCGCGGGTGCGATGGTTGCCACGTTTGGTCTGTCGATAACCGTGCAGGCCCAGGAAAAATTTCGCCTTAATACCACAACAAATACAGCGGAGAGCGCGACTCCCGCTGTGGCTCAGGCCGATGGCATTGGTGCGACGATTTTCGGAAGCCTGGCGGGCCTAAGTGACCGCGACTGGCTGGTGGTTGGCTTGGCGGCTGTTGGTGGTGCGGCGATTGCCGGTTGGGTTGGTTGGCGGCTGTCGCTTCGGATGCGTCGTCACCTCGAAGAAGTCGAAGATCACGAACACGAACTGGCGGGCGAGACAGAGCTTTTCACCCAGCTTTTATTCGCCGGTCCTGACCCGGTTTACTATTGGAGCCGCCATGGCTTTGCCGAGGGGGCCAGTCCGTCGCTTAAACGGGCCTTCCAACTGGGTCAGGATGGGCGCTTTCCCGATCTGCTGGATCTGTTGCGCGATGAAGATGCCGCAGCACTCAAGGAACGGGTGCGGAACCTTAAAACCGGGCATGACCGGTTTGAGCTTTGGATCACCACGGTCGATGAGCGCAAATTCCACGTGACCGGCATGGCCGCGCGCAAGGATCGGTCATCGGATGTATTGGCGCATGGTTTGTGGTTCCGCGATGAAACCCGCCATTCGCGAGAACGCGAAAACCAGTTTGGCGATTTTCAGCTGCTTAAGCATGAAGTATCGGGTCTGCGTCAGTTACTTGATAGCCTGCCCTTCCCGGTCTGGCGCCGCGATAGCGAACTTCGCCTGATCGATTGCAACATCGCCTATGCCGATGCGGTCGAATATCAAACAATTGAGGATGCCTTGGCCGCACAGGCCGAAATCGGTGCGGGGGTGATTCCCGATCACGGGCGATCATTGGCGGCATCGGTTCAGCGCAATAATGAAAGCCTGACCCGCGATTTCCATGTTGTCATTCGCGGTGATCGCAAATTGCTGCGCATTACCGAAATGCCGGGCGGGGCGGCGAACGAGCCCGATGGCCTGATCGGCTTTGCGATTGATTGTACCCCGGTCGAAGAATTGCAGTCCGATCTGTCGCGCCACATCCGCGCCCATGCCGAGGTGCTTGAAAACCTGGGCACTGCGATTGCGGTCTATGGCGGGGATAAGGGGCTTATTTTCTTTAACACCGCCTTTACCAAGCTTTGGGATCTTGATGACGAATGGCTCTGGACCGAGCCGACCCATGATGATGTTTTGCGGCGCCTGCGCGATGAACGTAAACTGCCCGAAGTCACCGATTTCGCCCAGTTCCGCAATACCGAAAACCAGCGCTTTACCGATCTTCTGAAACCTGAAGAAGACCTGATGCATCTGCCAAATGGCATGACCTTGCGTCGCTTCATCTCGCCCCATCCGTTTGGCGGGCTGATGTTTGTTTATGAAGATGTCACCGACAAGCTGGTTCTGGAAAGTTCCTACAACACCCTGATTGCAGTTCAGCGTGAAACGCTGGAAAGCCTGCACGAGGCGGTCGGCGTGATCAGTGGCGATGGACGCCTGCGGCTTTATAACCATGGTTTTGCCGATCTTTGGGGTCTTGAAAGCACCTTCCTTGATGTCGCGCCGCATCTGGGCGACGTGGTCGAGAAATCCAAGGAGTATTGGCGCGAACGCGACGACTGGGAAAAGTTCAAAAACCGCATGGTCGCGCGGATCACCAACCATGAACCGATGAATGGCCGATTGGAACGCGCGGATAATTCGATTGTTGATTTTGCCATCGTTCCGCTGCCCGACGGGGCGGTGATGATGTCCTATATCGATGTGACGGACACCATCCGGGTTGAACGTGCGCTTCGTGAACGCAATGAGGCACTGCGCACCGCAGACCAGATGAAGTCGGACTTCATTTCCACCGTATCGCGCGAACTGACCAAGCCGCTTGATCACATCAATGGCGAGTCTGATCGATTGATCCCGCATCTGACCGGCAATGTGGCGCGCTCGGTCGAAACCATCCGGACCGAAGCGCAAAGCATGCTGGCGCTGGTCGATGACATGCGCGATCTGGCAACCCTTGGATCCGGGCAGGTCGCCCTTGAACTTGATACCGTCGACCCAAGACGTTTGCTGCGCTCCCTCGAAGCTTTGACACGGGCGCGCCTGGCGGAACTGAACGTGTCGCTGCGTCTTTATTGTTCGCGCCAGATCGGCTGGATGGTGGCCGATGAACGGCGCCTGAAACAGGCCTTGTTCATTCTGGTGACCAACGTGCTGCGCACAGCACCCGAGGGCAGCGAGGTTTCCGTTGTCGCAAAGCGCAGTGGCGAGGATATCGAAATCTCGATCTCGCTGTCGGACGAAGCACCGCAACCGATGCTGTTTGAAGGCCTGCGCGATGGTGAATCCCCATCGGCCCGCAGGGCCCTTGGTATGGCGATGGTCCGGGCTGTGGTCGAAATCCATGGTGGACGTGTGAAGATCAGCCGCGATGGCCGCAAGATCGCCTGTATCCTGCCCGCGGGCGAGGAAAGCGATCTCGGCTAAGGCCGCAGACCCGTCAGACAGATACGAAAAAGGCGCCAGATGGCGCCTTTTGCTTTGCTGGATTGATCATGATTGATCAGACCGTAAACGGCACGTCCTTGCCGGCAACATACGCATCGATGTTATCAAGCGCGCGGAAGCCCATGGCGTTGCGGGTTTCAACCGTGGCCGATCCCAGATGCGGCAGCAGGAAGGTGTTTGCAAGGTCGCGATAGGCCGGCTCGATATTTGGCTCACCCGCGAACACATCCAACCCGGCTGCGGTCAGTTTGCCCGATTTCAGGGCGGCAATCAGGTCCTGATCATTGACGACATCGCCGCGCGCGGTGTTCACGATGATCGCGCCATCGGGCAGTTTGGCAATGAAATCCGAATTGACCATGCCGCGTGTTTCGGGCGTTGACGGGCAATGCAGCGACAGGAAATCACAATGGGGCAAAAGGCCCTCGATGCTGTCGTGATAGGTCGCCCCCACTTCCTGATCGGCGGGCAACTGGCGGCGGTTGTAATAATGGATGTCCATATCAAAACCGCGGGCGCGTTTGGCGACCGCCTGTCCAATGCGGCCCATGCCAACGATGCCGAGTTTCTTGCCTGTTACTTGCGTGCCCATCAGATGGGTCGGACGCCAGCTTGACCAGGTGGCGTTGCGGACTTCGGCCTCCCCCTCGCTTGCGCGGCGGGCGGCACCAAGGATCAGAAGCCAGGCAATATCGGCGGTGGCATCGGTCAGCACACCCGGGGTGTTGCCAATGATCACGCCCTTTTTCCTGGCCGCTGCCAGATCGATATGATCGGTCCCGACCGAGAAGGTGGCGATGATTTTGACACTGTCGGATAGATGATCAAAAAATTCGGCATCAATCGGATCGCCCACCGAAACAAGGGCGGCATCCGCGCCATGACACAGCGCCAGGATTTCGGCCCGGGTCAGGGGATCGTCATCTTCCTGGGTGCGGATGTCGTAACTTTCAGCCGCACGTTTGGCGACGGCATCGGGCAATCGGCGGGTGACGGCAAGAACAGGTTTCATGATGGGTTTCTCCCTGAAGCGATTTTGTTTTTAAGTTTTCAATTGTTCTAGAATAGCTGCCCAACGGCCAGACGGATACCGATTGATGTGATCACCAGCGACAGCAGGAAGTCGGCCAGAACGATGGTGCTCGCCGTCGGGATCGGGACCGACAGGGTCAGCTTGGCGATATAGACGCCATACACCAGCGTCGCGATCACCGCGATAAAGACAAAGCCACCGGCACCCAGCGATGGGAACAACACCCCCAGCATCAAGGCCGCCAGATAAAGCCCCATCTGAAGCACGCTTGCCCAGTTATAGACCGTGACAAACGCGATATAGCGTTCGGCACGGCCCAGCATCGGGATGACATGGAACATGATCAGCGGAAAGGCGACCCATTTGATGACATAGGCAATGACTTCGACCAGCATGTAACGCATCGCCGGGAAGTCGTCCGGGGCATCGAAAATGTCGTTCCAGCGCAACATCGCAAAGGCCGGAAACACAATCACTGCTGCCAGAAACGAACGCCAGAATCCCTCGATCAAAAAATTAAAAAATCCAAGACCCTGGGTATCGCCACGGGCAAGACGCCATGTGCCGTAAAGGGCGCGCAGGGTTTCGCTGGAGGTGTTCATTTAGGGCTTGTTTCCGGGCTGTGGGGCAAAGCAGACATGAATGTGTCTAGCAGTCTGTGGGCAACAGTCCAACAGCTTATCCCCGAATGCCCGTCCTTCACAAGGTGGGGTTGCCAAACGTCTTTTTCTTGCACGGGTCATCGGGCCCTTGAGACGGCAAAACGAGGTGGCGGGATCAGGATGACGGACAATACGGACGAAGAATATGCGTTGCGCTTGTCCTATCTTGAAAAAACCGATCCCAACTCGCTGGCGGTCGCGCGGCTGTATCTTGAAATGGCCAGCAACCACAGGCCCGATCAGCGCGAAGAGGCATTGGCGCTGTTTGATGCCGCCGATACAATTTTCGCGCTGCATTTGCCGACGGCACGTGATGCGGCGGTGGCGGGGCTGGCACTTAGTCTCAATAACCGGGCCGCGCTTGAGATCGAGGCCGGTGAATGGGAATGGGCGGTGGATGCCGCCTGTCAGGCCGTGGAACTGCGTCAGGATCGCCTGCGCAATTGCGTTGGGCGCAAGGATGACAAGGAACGTCTTGATCTGGGCTATTCACTGGCCGCGCTTGTTCTGGCCCTGCAAGGGGCGGGCAAGCTTGATCTGGCGCGCGATGCGGCATGCGATGCGGTCAAAGTGCTGGGTGCCTTTGCCGGGATGCGCAATCAGGACGCGTTTGTCCTTTTGACCAAGCTGATCTGTATCTATGCCGATCTGTGCAACCGGACGGGTCAGTTGCCCGATGCCAATGTTTTGTTGCCACTGGCCAAGGCGTTTTACTCTGCGCGCGGCAAGTCCTGAGCAAAGAAAAACGGCCACAAGGACGTTTCCCTGTGGCCGTTCCAATTCATGGATTGATTGATCAGCGGGTGCTTGCCACTGACCAGGTCAACGTCACTTCACCATTTGCCGGAACTTCGATGTCCCAGCTGATCTGGCCGGGTTGGTCGCGTTCATGCTTGTGGCTTTCGGCCGTCACTTTCCAATCCGTTGGCAGGTCTTCACGGACGGTGACGGTTTCGACACGGTCGCTGGTATTGCGGATGGTCCATTTTAGATCGGCCTTAATCGCGTCTGGCAGGTTCGGACGGGCCTTGCGGTCAAACGAGGTGACATTTCGTGTGCCGTTAAGATCGCTGGCCTTGCCCAGACGCAGGGTCGCATCACGGCCAACCGGGGTCAGCGAAATCATGTCTTCGGAAAGATAGCCGGTATCGCCTGCCGGGGTTTGGGCATAGATGCGCACGATGCCATCCGGCCACGGGCTTTTGGCGTCTTTGCCGCCTTGGTTGGTGATGTCGATTTCAAGATCCGGACGGACGAAGTCGTTGGTGTCATTTTGCGCCATGTTATAGACGCTGCTTGATGCCTGGAAGATCGCGTGGCGTTTGACCGGCAGGACCTGTGGGTCGAGCAGTGGCAGAATGACCGTATCGCCATCCTGCATCGAAAGGCCGTCAAACGGGCCATAAACATGCAGGTTTTCAAAACTTGCCCGGTCGGGTGCGCCAGCAGAAGGTGCGGCACCATCGGCCATGGCCGACATCATCATTTCGGTGCGTGCGGCCTTGGCCATCGGGGGCTGTTGCACCCGGTTGGGGTCACCAGCTACCAGACGCAAGGACGCATTGTCATAATCGCTGCCTGATCCGTTCATGACCTTGGCGATTGCGGTCAATTTCAAACTGTTTTCCGCGCGGTCATAATAGGCGGTATAGGTCGTGTTCCAACCGATTCCGCCCAGAAGATAGGCCATGGAAACGTGATCAAGCGCGGTACCGGACGCGATATCCGCATCAAGGGTCGGGCTGGTGGTAAAGCCATCGGGCAGTTCGGAAACAATCACCTGATCAAGCGGCACCTGTTCCAGACCGGCATCGGTTTCAATCAGGGCAACATGGCTTACCGCGACAAGGGTGCCTTCAATCAGGTCATCGTCACGGCGAATGGTGACGGTCTTGCCGATCTGATCGCGCACAAGGTCGTCAATGGCGTTTGATCCGTTGCCGCGATTGCGCAAGGACGTCCAGACAAGATCGGCATCCTTGGCAGTGCCAAGCAGGAAGGAGTCATTCATGATGGTCTGGGGCAGGCCATCAATGCGAAGCGTGCTTTGGCCTGCGGGAATGGCCGCATCGCGTTTTTCGGTAATCAGCGAAAGGTTGCCGGGATAAACCGTCAGCTGCAGGCTGGTGCGGTTGTCGGCTGATAGTCCGACGGACGGGCTTTGCGCGCGGGCAGGCTCAGCATCCGGTCCGAAAAATACCGCTGATCCCAACAAGGCGGCGAGTGCAAAACGATTGCGTAATGCTGCTGTCATTCCCGATCCCTTTTGTCCTGATGAAGTGGGGCTATGCAATTTGCTCTGATTGCCACCTTTGCGTGAAAAGATGGCAGGATCAAGGACATGCAGGGATAATTTCAGGCAAGACGCATAAACACGTGGCACCAATGCACACAAACGTTGGCCGGCGCAATTCGATGCACAGCAAAAGTCAGGATCTGACGATGGGGCTAGTGCTTAGCTCAGAACGTGGTGGAAGGAATATCCGCCGACCTCGGGAAGGTGATGTTGGTAGGCTGCCTGACGCGCGGTATCAATGATGATCGGCGCGCGCAGATTGACCGACATGCTCACCGGGCCATCATCGGGCTTGTGCAGGGTCACAATCAGCAACACCGCGCCATCTTCCTTTTTGATACCGTGAATGCCAAAGCCCTGTTCAAGATGTTCGGGCCGGATCGTATCGCTTTCAAGGTTATAGGGTGCCACGATAAAGGCCAGTTCCGGTTCGGTCAGGCATTGCATCAAAAGAAATGCATTACCGCTTTCCCCCGGGAAGCTGGCAAGGGCAAAGACGTTATGATCAGGAAAGCCCTTAAGCCCGGCCGGGAAGTAAATGGCCTTGTCCCAGGCGAATTCGCGTTCGCCAAACAGGGTGGTCAGTTTTACGGCGGACGGGACGGCCCCCTTGGCCGTCGGGTTCGCGCCTTTTTCGGTCGCCATCGCGTCCTCCTGCTGATCCGTTTTCATGCTGCACCAGAAATATCAAAGCACTTTGGATTGGTTTGCCGGATATTCAAGGGCTTGGCAGACCGGAAGACATTCTATTAGCAGTTTATTTAGCGGCCGTTAAAGCGGACCCCGACAGGTTCACTAAACCCTTTGACCTGAATTGTTTGCGTCTCAGCATAGCGGGCGAGAAGGATCGGTCCGGCAACCGGGGCCTCTTTACGCAGGCGGTTGGCGAATTGTTCGCTCATGACCGTATCGCTGCCAAGTTCGCGGGTGGCCTTTTCAAGGCGGGCGGCAAGGTTGACCGTCGCCCCGATGACGGCGGGTGTGACTGCCTCGCGTTGGCCGATATCACCGACAACGGCCGGGCCGAAGTTAAGGCCAACCCCGATTTCAAGCGGTTCGCCGCCATTTGCCGGGGCCCGGGCCTGCCATTCGGCGACCTGGGAAATGATCGCCTGTGCGGCACAAAATGCATTGGCCGCCGGGTTTTCAAGATCGTCGAAGGCCGCGAAACTCGCCATCACCGCATCACCAATATATTTTTCGACAATGCCGCCATAGGCACCGATTTGCGATGTTGCGATGTGATGGAACTGGTTGAGGAACCGCATGACTTCCTGCGGGTCGCGCTTTTCGGCAAAGCGTGAAAAGCCGATAACATCGGCAAACAGAATAACGCATTCGCGGCGTTCACCCACACGGATCGGTTCATCACGATCGGCCAACTGATCGGCAAGGGCGGTCGGGAAATATCGCGCCAGATTGCCATGCGCACGTTCGGACGCCGCCGACTGGTTGATCAGGACCCGCAAACGCGAAACCATCACCGCACAGGCCAGCGTAAAGACGATGACAATGATCACCTGTTCGGCAAGGGCCGAGATATCGACAAATTCCGGCAGGTTATAGGTATCGATGATTTCTTGCTGGCTGGGGTTCCATTCATCGCCGAAATGCTGCGAAACGATCACGCCGGGCCGCGTCATCAGCCACCAGATCGCCCCGCACCATGACGCAAACAGCCAGAAGCCGAACCACAGGATCAGGCGCGGCGAAAAGGTCATGATGATGATTGCCATCATGATCATCGAAAAGACCACGCCACGGTCGCGCACGACAAAGCCATACAGCCATGCCGGATGATCCAGCAACGGATTAAGCGGATCGGGCACAACCGAGACATAGACAATCAGAACCGCGTCAATCACCGCCAGCAGATAGATCATCCAGTATGATTTGCCGCCCCGAAAGGCGACGAAAAGCTGAACGAACACGCCGGGAATGAACCAGCCGAGGACCTCAAGCAGTGTATAAAGCTTGCCGGTTGGGGAGTCTGGTTTGCTAAACAAAAGCAGGATGAACGCCAGAAGGCAGATGCGTAAGAAGGCAACAAGGATCAGCCCGCGCTTTTCTTCGCGGGCGACAAGGCGTTCAAAAATTGACTCGGAAGGCTCAGTTTTTGACGGCATCAGCAAGAAGTTGTTTCAGCCCTTCGCTGTCCTTGACGACCAGTCGACCATCACGGCGCGTGATCATCCCCTGTTTTTCAAGTTCGCGCAGCTTCTTGTTCACCGCTTCACGGGTCACACCCAGCATCAGGCCCAATTCCTGCTGCGACAGCGGAAGTGCGATGCGAATGCCTTCCGGGTCCGGGCCGCCATGACGTTCGGCCAGCCACAAGATGCGCTTGATCAGACGTGCGGTCAGATCAAGGAAGTTGGCATCTTCAAGCAGGTCACTGACCCAGCGCAGGCGACGGCACAAAAGGGCGGTGATGTGACGGCGCAGCGGAGCTTCGCGGTCAAAGATTTCAAAGAAGTCATCGCGCGAAATGAAAAGTGTCCGGGTCGGGCCAACCGCACGTGCAGTCGCCGTGCGCGGTTCACCATCCAGCAATGCGATCTCGCCAAATACCGCACCGGGGGCCAGAACGTTAAGCACGATTTCCTTGCCGGTTTCCGAAACCGATGAAATGCGAACCTTGCCGGCCTCAACCGCATAAAGCCCGTCTGCCGGTGCGCCCTTTTCAAACAGCAACTGGCCATCGTCGAACCGGCGGACAGTCGCCTGGTTTGACAGTTGCTCCAACAGTTCGGGGTCCAGATCCTCAAACAGGAAGCTGCCTGCCAGAATGCGCGAAGCAATCTTCGCAAGTTGCGGTGATTTTGGGCCGGTTACACTGTTCACGGGGTTCACTTTGAAAATGGTTTCGTTTCAGCGGGCGAATCGCAGAATTCGAATGCCAAAGTAGCACAAATATCCTGCTTTACAGCAAGCTGTTTTGTATCTGGATCAGCAGGTGTGGCATGCCGGAATACGCAGGCCAAAGGCTGCTTTAAGTACGGTGCAATACACTCAGATGATTATTTCTGCTTTGATTTGTCGGGCGTGCTGCCTATCTTGGCGAGACGGCTCACCAACGCGATTTCAGGTGGGAAAGGCTGGGAACAAGGAAATGAGCGTGCAGGAAATTCTAGTCATCAACGGACCGAACCTGAACCTGCTGGGGCAGCGCCAGCCGGAAATTTACGGCTATGACACGCTGGCCTCGATCGAGGAAAAATGCAGCACGCTTGCCAAGGAGCTTGGCGTTTCGGTGCGGTTTGGCCAGTCCAACCATGAAGGTGCGATCATCGACATGATCCACGAGGCCCGCACCAAATCAGCCGCCCTGATCATTAATGCCGGTGCCTATACCCATACCTCGGTTGCGATCCATGACGCGCTCAAGACCTTTGAGGGCTATATCATCGAGCTGCATATTTCCAACCCGCACGCGCGCGAGGAATTCCGCCATACCAGCTGGATCAGCCCGGTCGCCGATGCGGTGATGGCAGGTGCCGGTGCCTATGGCTATGAACTGGCAACCCGCCTTGCTGCGGAAAAGATCAAGGCCGCCTGAAAAAGGCTCTGAATTATTCAATCCCGTTGTCGTAAAATGTTGTAATTCTGCCAGAAGACAGTTTGAATAATTGCGACACAGAGATTTTGAAGACAATTAAGGGCAGCACATGGCTGCCCTTTTTTCTGTCTGAATGATCGCTGTTTAGACCGAGCTTCTTGACCGCAAAGCGGCCGCCAGTGTGCCATCATCAAGATAATCAAGCTCACCACCCACCGGCACGCCATGAGCAAGGCGGGTGACTTTGACCCCGGTTTCGATCAGCCGTTCGGTGATGTAATGCGCTGTGGTCTGGCCATCGACCGTAGCATTGGTGGCAAGGATGACCTCGGACACAGCGTTTTCGCGCACGCGGTTGACCAGCTGATCGATTTTAAGGTCATCCGGCCCGACACCATCAAGCGGCGACAGTGTGCCGCCCAGCACATGATATTTGCCTTTGAACGATGCCCCGCGCTCAAGCGCCCAAAGATCCTGGACTTCCTCGACCACACAGATGATATCCGTACCCCGGTTCTGATCGGCACAGATATGGCAGGGATCGGTAACATCGATATTGCCGCAATTCGAACAGGTCGTCATGACCTCGGCCGTGGCATGGAGTGCGTCGGCCAGCGGGATCATCAATGTTTCAGGCTTTTTGAGCATCTGCAAAACCGCACGCCGTGCCGAACGCGGCCCAAGGCCGGGCAGGCGCGAAAGCAGCTTGATCAGATTTTCAATTTCCCGTCCGGTCATGATGATCCCGTTTGTGGTGTTTTCTGATAGTTAGCTTGTATCAAAAACAAAGGGCGGCGCAATGCCACCCTTTGTCGCGTACGATGAAAGTACGAAATTTATTGTGTGTCCGATGAAAGATCAGAACGGCAGTTTGAAACCTTCCGGCAAGTTCATGCCGCCGGTGACGTCTTTCATCTTTTCCTGAACGGCGGCCTCGACCTTGACCTTGGCGTCGTTATAGGCCGCCACAATCAGGTCTTCGAGGACTTCGGTGTCGTTGGGGTCAACGATGCTTTTATCAAGCGAAAGGCCACGCATTTCGCCTTTGCCATTGAGCATCACCTTGACCATGCCCGCACCGGACTGGCCTTCGATTTCAAGTTCAACCAGTCCTTCCTGCATTTCCTGCATTTTGGACTGCATCTGCTGGGCCTGTTTCAGCATCCCTGCAAGGTTCTTCATAGCTCGTCGTCTCCTTCGAGATAAAATGCGTCGTCATATACGGAACCGCTTTCGTCCTCTTCGCCCTCGGCATTTTCCTGGCCGGGTGGCAGATGGACGGCAACGATTTTGGCTTTTGGTAAACCATCCAGAATGGCCCTGACCAGCGGATCTTGCGAGGCATCTGCCTTGCGCTGTTCAAGGGCTTCAAGTTCCTGTTCCTTAAGGGTCGGTGCCCCTTCTTCGCGCTCCGACACACTGACCAGCCAGCGATGACCAGTCAGGCCATTAAGCGCCTTGATCAGTTTCGTCGAAAGGTCCGATCCCGCCCCGCGTGCCGGGCGAAATTCGATGCGACCCGGCTCATACTTTACCAGATGCATATAGTTTTTGACCTGCATCGAAAGGCCGGTGGTTTCCCGGTCCTTGCCAAGCAGTTCGGCAACTTCTTCGAACGTTTCGGGCATCTTGGCATAGACTGGCTGTTCGACCTGTTCGGGTTCGCCCAGCGGGTCTGGTCGGCGCTGTGCCACGGCCGCTGCACCGCCGCCGCCACCATTCACCACCTGCATGCGCGGTCCCGGACCGCCACTGCCGCCGCCATTGCCGCCACCTTGTGGCGCACCGCAGCCGTTACCGGCATTGTTCATGTCCTGGCGCAGCTTTTTGATCAGATCGCCGGGCGGTGGCATTTCCGCGGCATAGGCCAGACGGATCAGGATCATTTCAGCGGCCTGAATGGGCGATGGTGCAATGCGCGTTTCTTCAAGGCCCTTAAGCAACATCTGCCAGGCGCGGGTCAGTTGCGGCATGGCAAGCTTGGCAGCAATTTCCTTGCCGCGTTCGCGTTCGATCTGCGACACGCCGGGATCATTAGCCGCATCTGGCGACAGCTTCACACGTGTCAGCCAGTGGGTCAGGTCCAGCATATCCTGCAACATCACAGGCGGATCACCGCCAAGGGCATATTGCGCGCCAAGAAGTTCCAGCGCCTCGTTAATCTCGCCCTTCATGGTGTGATCGAACAGATCGAAAATGCGCGACCGATCCGAAAGGCCCAGCATGTCACGCACCTGCTGGGTCGTGACCTTGCCTGCGCCATGCGAAATCGCCTGATCCAGCAGGCTCATGCCATCGCGGACGGATCCGTCGGCGGCACGTGCGATCAGGGTAACGGCTTCTTCTTCGATCTCGGCATTTTCAAGCCCGGCAATGCGGGTATAGTGCGCGGCCAGTTCATCGGTCTGCACGCGACGCAAATCGAACCGCTGACAACGCGACAGAACCGTGATCGGGATTTTGCGGATTTCGGTGGTGGCAAAGATGAATTTCACATGCTCTGGCGGTTCTTCAAGCGTTTTGAGCAGTGCGTTAAACGCACTTTTCGAAAGCATGTGCACTTCGTCGATGATGTAGATCTTGTAGCGTGCTGATGTCGGGCGATAGCGAACACCCTCGATCAGTTCGCGAATGTCATCCACACCGGTGCGCGACGCGGCATCCATTTCCAGAACGTCAACATGGCGGTCTTCGGCAATCGCACGGCAATGCTCACAAACGCCGCACGGCTCGATCGTTGCACCGCCCTTGCCATCCGCACCAATGCAGTTCAGTGCACGTGCGATGATACGTGCTGTCGTGGTTTTACCAATACCGCGCACACCGGTCAGGATGAAAGCATGTGCAAGGCGGCCACTTTCAAGCGCGTTTGACAGCGTCTTGACCATCGGCCCGTGGCCGATCAGTTCGTCAAAGGATTTCGGGCGGTATTTCCGCGCAAGAACCTGATACTCGCTTTTGCTTTCTGGCTCGGCCGTGGTGACGGGCGCGGTTGTGTCCGCGACGTTACTGTCTGTCACCGTGTCACCTTCTGGTGCCGTTTCGCTGGCGGTCTCGATCTGCTCGCTCATTCATCCGGTCCGGACTGTTTTAATTCTCAGTTGGTTTTAGCAGCTTCGAAGCCCTATGGGAAAGGCCAAGTGGGAAATTTCCCATACAAAAAGCCATCTGCCCGCGAATGTCAGGGGCATGGCAAATATCAGCGATTTCAAAGGGAGAAATGAAAGGGTGAGAGACTGAACAGCGACCCGGAAAAACTCGTTACGGCTGCTACCTTCCGGTCCTGACCGGGTTGGCGAGCGGTCCGTCCACTGCCAGCCTCTCGCCCCCTATATCGCGCAAGCGTCCATAAAACGCAAGGGTTGGCTGGGATTTTTTCTGTTATCAAGCAATCGTGGCTTTTGACCGATCCTCACCCACGTTAATGTCATGCTCCGTCACCACAGGAAATGTCGGCGATCCCATGGGTTTGCCCGATATTTTCCGCATCAGAATTTCAAGAAAGTGACCGCCATGCACAGGCTGTTTTATGAATCCGTTGATCTTGATCGCGAAGCGGTTTTGCGCAAACGCGAAGACTGGCAACAGGTTCTGTTGGCCGAGGAGTCGCTGCGCATCCTGATTTGTCATGCTGGCGATCCGCTTTTTGCCTGGCCGGAGGATATGGACGCCCATGAACTGGTGGTGCTGGGTGCCCCGGCCGTGCCGCATCTTGATGTCGATCTTCATCGCGGGCAGTGGATTTATCTTGGCCGCGATGAAAGCGGGCCGGTGATTGCGGTCGATATTGCCGCGGTGGTGACCGATCGTGACGAGGCGATCCGCAAACTCGGCGGTGGTTTTGGCGATATGCGCACCCGCATGGCCAATCTTTCGGTGGATGAGGCCGCCCTTGCCGCACAGGCGCGCGCGATTTTCAACTGGCATCAGGGGCACCAGTTCTGTGGGGCGTGCGGCCATCCAAATTTGGTGGCAGAGGCGGGATATCGTCTGCAATGCAGCAATCCGGCCTGTGGCAAATCGCATTTCCCGCGCACCGATCCGGCCGTCATCATGTTGATCCATCATCAGGATCATGTGTTGCTGGCAAGATCCCCGCAATTCCTGCCCGGCATGGTGTCGGTTCTGGCCGGCTTTGTCGAACCGGGCGAAACCCTTGAACAGGCCGTCGCGCGCGAAGTGTTTGAAGAAGTCGGTGTCCGGATCAAACGCCCGCAATATGTCGCATCCCAGCCCTGGCCGTTTCCGGGGTCGTTGATGCTGGGCTTTGTCGCAGAGGCCGAAACAACCGACCTTTTGCCTGATAACGAAGAAATCGAGTTTGCGCTGTGGGTGCATCGCGACGATGTGCCAAACCTGCCCGAAAAAGGTATCAACCTGCCGCGTCCGATATCTATCGCACGCTTCCTTCTGGAAAACTGGTGCGCCGGCCACATATAGAGACAAAGAGGCCTTTGTCACCATCCTGGTGATACGGCATCGCTGTACTGGGTGATGATCGGTATTCAGGGAAAAGCTTTGGTAGCGATACGTTTTCTACGCGATTTGGGTGTAACCGGCGTTGCTGTCTGTTTGCTTGCGACTTTGTCCGCAGTAACAGCCGCAAAGGCCCATGAACGGATCCCCGTCAAGGTCGGTGCGTATGAATATGGCGTGGTCTATTTCTATGATGATGGCAAGCCACAGGGCATGGTTCTGCACCTGATCAGACTTCTGAATGATTTGCAGGACGAATATGTGTTTGAACTTGCCGAAACCTCATCGCGCAGGCGCTATCAGGCCGTCACCAGTGGCGAGGTGGACCTTGTTCTGCTGGAAAGTGCGCAATGGGAATGGCGGAATCTGGATGTTCAGTTCTCCAAATCCATTGTTCAGGAAAAGGACCTTTATCTGACGCTTGCCAGGCCGGATAACACCGGCGCACTTTTGTCAGATGTGACCAATTATCCGATCCTGTGCGTGTTGGGGTTCCATTACGGATTTGCCGATTTCAACGCGGATCCGGACTATCTGCGCCAGAACTTTGATGTTTTGCTGCGCTATAACGAACAAGAGGTCCTTGACGGACTTCTGGCCGGGGAAGCACCGATTGGTATTGTTTCGGCGGGCTTTCTGGCCGCCCGGTTTGTCGATTACCCGTCCTTGCGCGAAAGCCTTGTGATTTCAGATCAACCCGATGCCGTCCATGATCTGGTGGCGGTGCTGTCAGCCGGATCGTCGATCCCGCTTGAACGGTTCAACCAATTGATTGCGAAACTGCAATCCACTGGTGAGGTCGAACGCCTGTGGCAGCAACTTCACATCGGTCTGTCTGGTTAGGTCCCGACCCAAGTTCCGACATAAAGCCCCGACCGCATCTGCTAGTCGATCGGCGGGATACGGGCAATAACATTGCGGCGCAGGGCGTCTGGCCGTTCGCGCCAGGCAACAATGCCCTTTTCACTTTCGGCATATTTTGACGCCAGTTCACACAGATCCTCGACCATGCTGTCGGGATCAATATTGCCATAAACATATCCCCACTTGCCCGATCCGTTCAGCGCGACCGAACAGCCAGACTTGCAGTTGGTCAGGCATTCAACCGGTTTAACCTCAAACGGCAGATCGCGCGTGGCACAGACTTCCTGAATGCGATCGAAAAGCGTCTGACCATCACGCGGATCAGTTGGTGCGCTGGCGATTGAGGACGTGCAGGTAGTGCAGATATTCAGGCGGGACTTGGCGGTCATGCGGGTGATCTTGTCCGGGCTGGTGACAGGTAAACGACGCGGGGGCGCATCCAATCAGCTTGCGACTGGTTTGGTCAAGTCATCATCAAGATGTTGGGTGACATATTCCTGGATCGCACTGGCAAGCTGGCGATTGACCAGCGGATGGGCTTCTTCGGCCAGCATCACGGCGACACCGACGGCCGGCAGTGGAGGAAATCCGTCCCGCGCATCAAGGATTTTGAATTCGTCGGTCACGCTGGCGGCGGCAAGGGCGGCAACGCCCAAACCATCGCGGACCAGATGCAGCATCGAAGCCGCCTGCCGCGATGTCGCATAAAGCGTGAAGGGCCGGTTGGATTTCGAAAAGGCGTCAATCGCCCATGCATGAAACTTGCAATCTTCGGCCGGCAGAACAAGCGGCAGCGGATCAAGAAGGTGCTGCTTGTGGACTGCCGATGTCACCCAGACCCCAAGTTCATGGCGCAGGAAATATCCCTCTTCGCCTTTTTCCGACCGGCTGATGATCGACAGATCAAGCTCCCCCTGATCAAGCATCCGGCGGAGCAGGATCGTCGGATTGACCGAAACAAAAAAGCGCACCTGTGGATGCACCGCACTGATGGCGCGCAGAACGGTTGGCAAAATCTTTTGCGCGTAGTCATCCGGGCAGCCGATGCGGATCGGACGGCTTTCTTCCTGCGAACGCAATTGTCCCATTGCTTCGTCCGTCAGGCTCAGGATCCGTCGGGCATAACCAACAAAGGTGATGCCTTCGTGGGTCAGTTGAACGTTGCGTCCGTCGCGTTCAAACAGCTTGTTATCGACCAGTTCTTCAAGGCGCTTCATCTGCATGGAAAAGGCCGATGGCGTGCGCCCGATACGATCGGCGGCACGGTTGAAGCTGCCGCATTCCGCAAAGGCGACAAAGCTTCGAAGCAGATCGGAATCCATGGCCTCTCCTTTGATCAGAAAAATTGATCAGGAATTTTGAACAATAGGGTCAAAACTATTCGATTGTCCGATTACGATCCAGCGGCAAATATCAAACCCGGCCGGCCAATGCTGTTTTGAATGCGTAAAACGCATGTGCCAAAGGATGATTACAATGATTTTGAACGACTATTTGATGTCGGGAAACGGCTATAAGGTCCGTTTGCTGCTTTCGATGCTGGGTCAACCGTTTGAATATGTCGAACGCGACATCATGAAAGGCGAAACCCACACGCCCGAATACCTTGAAAAGGTCAACCCGAACGGCAAAATTCCGGCCCTAGTCCTGGATGACGGAAGGACCCTTGCCGAAAGCAACGCCATTCTGATCTATCTGGCCGAAGGCACCAATTTCATCCCCGAGGATGCATATGACCGGGCCGATATGATGAGCTGGTTGTTCTTTGAACAATATGACCATGAACCAAACGTCGCCGTTCTGATTTCATGGTATGCGATCAAGGGTCTGCCGGAACATGCCGAAATCTTTGAACCGATGAAACAGGCGGGGGCGAAGCGTGCGCTTGATCTGATGGAAAAGCGTCTTTCAGGGCATAACTGGCTGGTCGGCGATGCGCTTACCATTGCCGATATCTCGCTTTATGCCTACACGCACCGGGCCGAACTTGGCAAAATCAGTCTGGCACCCTATCCCGGCATTCGCGCATGGCTTGACCGGATGACGGCGGTTCCGGGCTATGTGCCGATCACCTGGACGCCCTAAAACCCCAAAAAAAAAGCCACCACAAACAGGAACGTCACCCAAGGCAAGGGGGAGGCGGGGGAAGTTGTTCCCATCCGTGGTGGCTGAATACCCTGACGGGAGAAACGTCAGGGTGGTGGTACAATCGTCAGGCTGATTTCAAAAGCTTTTCCGGCAAAAGCGGGTCTGTCTGGGCCGCAGAACTTCGCGCCTTGAAGCGCGCAAAGGCATCTTCGACATTGGGCGCACTTGCCAACATTTCCGGGCCGCCCGGCATCGCGTTCAGATAATGGATCATCGGCATGATCATCATGTCGGGAATGGTGAAACGGTCACCACAAACCCAGCCATCGGCATAAGCAGCGTCAAGGACAGAAAGATCATGACGGATGCGGTCCGCCATCTCGTTCATCCGGGTGGTAAATTCCGGGTCACGACGTTTGACATCATCGGCAAGAAACATCGGAATAACAAAATTACGGATGATGTCCGGATCAAGCCGGGTCATGGCGACACTGATCCACTGGTTCATCCGGGCGGCTTTTTCGGCATGCACCGGGCGCAATAACGGCCCGGGGAAATTATCATCAATATAGCGGCAAATGGCCGCGGTTTCATAAAGCACGAACGGCCCGTGTTTCAGGACCGGGAACTTGCCAAACGGGTTGTTGCGTAACAGTTCCGGTGTTGGCGGATGGCCGGGTGGCTGGACATTCCGGCTGCTGAACGCGAACGGTATTTCCTTTTCCAGACAGGCAATGCGAACTGTGCGTGTCAGGTTACTGCGCGGCATTCCGATAATTGTGACATCCGACATGGCAAGACCCTTTTGTTCGGTGAACTTGCAGACAGGATTACGTCCCCCATAATATGTTCAAGAACATATTATCAGAATGTGTCATGGTGGATCTGTCGCCTGATCCAAACATCCGATGACGTGCCGATTACCTGGTGGAGTTCGAAATGCCCTATGCGCCGACGCACAAGCCCAAAACCCGCATTCGCATCGTTAATGCAGCAAGCGCGCTGTTTAAAAAGCACGGGTTTGAAAATGTCACGATTGATCAGGTCATGGCAGCGGCCGGGCTGACCCGTGGCGGGTTCTATGCCCATTTCAAGAACAAGGAAGCCCTGTTTGTTGCCTGCGTTGAAAACGGCATGTCGCTTTTGTCATCGCCGGTGCTGGCAAAATTGCGCAAGGCCGAGCTGTCCGGAAGCGACTGGGTGACATCCTTTGCCGAACTCTATCTGTCACGGCTTCACATTGATAACCCCGAACTTGGATGTGCCCTGCCAACCCTGTCATCCGAAGTCTCACGCTCTGGCGATCAGGCGCGTTCAGCGTTTTCAAAACTGATTGATCAGGCATCGGGCAAACTTGCCTGGAAACTGGCAAAGGAAGACGGTGTTCCGGGCATGGACAAGCCCGTCCCGGTTGACGGTGAGTCCGTACTGCCAGATGTTCCTGATGGTTTCCGCACTGAAGCCACATCGATGCTGGCGATGCTGGTCGGGGCAGTGGTGCTGAGCCGTGCAGTCGATAATGAAACGGCCGACGATATCCTGACCTCTACGCGCAAGACGATCCTGCAATCGCGAGATCACCTACGTGCGAAGGCTGGTCAGAAAACCGCCTGATCAGTCATAAAAGCCCGACAGGATTTCTGCATAGATTTTCACAAGGTTTTCGATGTCATCGACCATGGCGTGTTCATCGACCTTGTGCATGCTTTGTCCGACCAGGCCGAATTCGGCGACTTCGGTGTATTTCTGAATGAAGCGCGCATCGGATGTGCCGCCGGTCGTGCTCATTTCAGGCCGTTTGCCGGTGATTTTTTCCGAGGCATCAGCAATCAGGTTGGCGAGCTTGCCCGGATTGGACAAAAACGCTTCGCCGGAAATCTTGACCTTGAGATCGTGCGCACCGGCATACTCGGCACAGACATCTTCGATCCATTTTTTAAGATCCGCACCCTTGTGCTGATCATTAAAGCGGATGTTGAACGCGGCACTGACCTTGGCGGGCACCACATTGGTTGCGGTATTGCCCGCATCGACGGTGGTGATTTCAAGGTTGCTGGGCTGGAAATGATCGGTGCCCTGATCAAGCGCGCGGGAATTGAGCACATCAAGCGTCTTGATCATGCGCGGAACCGGATTGTCCGCCAGATGCGGATAGGCGACATGGCCCTGTGCGCCATAAACTGTCAGCCAGCCGGTGATGGAGCCACGGCGACCGACTTTCATCATCTCGCCCAGATATTTCGGGTTGGTCGGTTCGCCGACCAGACAGGCATCAAATTTCTCGTCCTGCTGATCGCACCATTCGACCAGCTTGACCGTGCCGTTGATCGCGTCGGCTTCTTCGTCACCGGTGATCAGGAACGAGATGCTTTCATCGAAATCCGGATGGGCAGCCAGAAACGCGTCAACCGCTCCGACAAAGCAGGCAATGCCGGTTTTCATATCAACCGCACCCCGGCCAAACAAACGGCCATCTTTGACTTCGCCGCCGAACGGATCAACGGTCCAGGCGGCAACATCGCCAGCGGGCACCACATCGGTATGACCGGCAAAACAGAAATTGCGCCCCTTGGTCCCCAGACGGGCATAAAGGTTGTCGATCGCATCACTGTCATCGCCATCAAAGACCTTGCGCGTGCACTTAAATCCCCGTGCCTCAAGCGCCTTTTGCAACACATCAAGCGCGCCTTCATCGGCGGGAGTAACCGACGGGCAGCGGATCAGGGTTTGTGCAAGTTCAAGGGCGGTCGACATTGGCACTCTCTTGGTCTTTGGGTGTTATACAGAAATAGGAATTTGTACCTATTATTATGTTTCACGTGAAACAAAATAGGAACAAATATACATTAAGGGGCGAAACAGCCATCCGTTTCGCCCCTTATATCATGATCACATTGCGTGTCGCAGATCAGTCGCGCAGCAATTCGTTGATCGAAGTTTTCGAGCGGGTCTTTTCATCAACGCGTTTGATGATGACCGCGCAATACAGGCTCGGCCCTGGCGTGCCATCCGGAAGCGGCTTGCCCGGAATGCTGCCCGGAACGACCACGGAATAGGCCGGAACGCGACCGACAAAGGTTTCGCCGGTGGTGCGGTCGATGATCTTGGTCGATGCGCCGATGAAGACACCCATCGAAATGACAGCACCTTCTTCGACGATCACACCTTCAACGATTTCCGAACGTGCGCCGATAAAGGCGTTGTCTTCGATGATGACCGGGCCGGCCTGAAGCGGCTCAAGCACGCCACCGATACCGGCACCACCCGACAGGTGAACGTTCTTGCCAATCTGTGCGCACGATCCAACCGTGGCCCAAGTATCGACCATGACACCGGTATCAACATAGGCGCCAAGGTTCACGAAGGACGGCATCAAAACGGTGCCCGGTGCTACATAGGCCGAACGGCGCACGATGCTGCCCGGAACGGCACGGAAACCGGCCTTTTTGAATTCGGCTTCGCCCCAACCTTCGAACTTGGACGGGACCTTGTCCCACCAGTTGGTGTTTTCGCCCGGACCGCCTGCGATGGTGGTCATGTCATTGAGACGGAAGGACAGCAGAACCGCCTTTTTGGCCCACTGATTGACAACCCATTTGCCATTGGTCTTTTCGGCAACGCGTAGGTCGCCGGAATCCATGGCGGAAAGCGTCTGTTCAACAGCCTTGCGGATTTCACCCTGGGTAGAGGAGTTAATCTCGTCGCGGTTTTCCCATGCGACGTTGATCACGCCTTCAAGCTCGGTTCTGTTCATTTTTCGAAGGTCCTTGCGGTCAGCCAAAATTGCGTTGGCGGAGAATGGTCAATGCGCGCGCGCAAGTCAACTCCGCCAGTTTACGTAGAAACGCCTGTGTCAGGCAGATTTCCGTTCCTGATCCCGTATGGCCGTTAGACATAGCCGATCATACCGCCAAGCTCAATCCTGGAACGATGACAAATCAGCGCTGCCGTGCCCGGTAGCGGGGAAGTGAAGCACCCTGATTGGGCGCAGCTTTAACGGGGGGGATTACGATCCGCTATTAAGCCCGCGCAAAAAGCCGACAAGATCATCAGTTTCATGATCAATGCGCGGATCATCGCGACCGGCCTGCGCCCATTCAAGATCAGTATGCACCCAGACGGTGGTCATGCCCATATCCTTGGCGGGCAGAAGGTTTTTGGCCATGTCTTCGAAATAGACCGCACGGGTCGGGTCAATCCCATCGCGCGCCAGAAGCAGGTCATAGGGTTCCTGCTTGGGCTTGGGGATGTATTCGGCATCAACGATGTCAAAGATGGTTTCAAAATGATCGGCAATACCAAGGCGGTCCATCACCCGTTCGGCATGGCCGCGTGATGCATTGGTAAAAATCAGTTTGCGGCCCGGAAGATCATTCAGCGCGCTGGCAAGATCCGGTGCCGGGGCGACCACGGACAGATCGATGTCATGGACCTTGGCAAGGTAATCGGCCGGATCGATTTCATGTTCGGTCATCAACCCGCGCAAGGTGGTGCCATAGCGATGGAAATAGTCCTTTTGCACCCGGTGGGCTTCGGTTGCCTCAAGCTTCAGCGCATCGCGGACATATTGCCCGATCAGATCAGACACCTGTGAAAACAGATTGCAGGCCGCCGGATAAAGCGTGTTGTCGAGATCAAAGATCAGAACGCTGTCATCGTCGACACGGGGCAATTCGGATCTGCGTTTCGGGGCGGTGGTCATGATCTGGGGCCTTCCGGATATGCTTGTTGGACAGACGTGCCTGGCGCGCGTGTCAGGCAGTCGACATTTGTATGCGATCCTTACGGCGTTGCAAACCATCAGGATCAATCAGAACCAGAAATGGTGTACCCGTGGTCATTTGTTCGCCGTTGAATTGCAGGGTGCCAGGCGTGAACGGCACAGGGGTTTAAAACGGCCAAAAAGAGCAAACATATATTGGGTTCTTGTCCGGGATCCGTCTCTGGGGCCTTGGGCTGCGCGTGTCAAATGCGACGGAGGTTCGGCCCGGAAAACCGGGCACGGACATTATTATCCGTCCGCATAGGAAATTCAGGTTTTGTAAAACCCTTGTTAAGTAGAAGCAGTGAAAATGACCGAAAGCCATTAAGGCGATCAGACTGGTTTCCGTGCTCGGGGGAAGGGAACCACTTGTTGATCCGGGCAGCGTGAGAGGGTGCATTGGATAAACTTATAAAGGCGCGAACAACCGAACTGCGCAAAGAGAGAAACCGTTTTGCGGCATTGGCCTTTGTCTGGGGGGATCTTCTTCTGGAACTGGACGGGGATCTGCGCATTGTTTTTGCCTCTGGCGCATCAGACGGGATTTTGGGGAATCGGCCACAAGACCTGTCGGGGAAGTCGTTCATCCAATTCCTGGCAAAACAGTATCGCCCACTGGTGACAGAGATGTTGCGGGTCGCGCGCCGTCGCGGGCGCATGGACAATATTCAGGTCCGCTTTAATCAGCAGGCCGGCATGTTAAGCCCGCCGGTTTCCATGAGCGGCTATTTCCTGCCTGATCTTGGCGATCATTTCTTTGTCGCACTCAGAGTTGCGATCAATGCCCTGTCGCCTGATGTTGCCGCCAGCCTTCAGCGCGACACTGCTACGGGACTTCTTGATGAGGAAAGCCTGTCAAAGGTCGTCACGGAACGGTTGATGGCGCGCCGGGAAACCGGGATCGAGCACAAATTTACCCTGATGACCCTCAATGCGTTTGATCCGCTATGCGCGCGGATGAAACAGATCGAACAGGCGGAAATGATGGCCAGCGTCGGAGCCTTTCTGCGCGCCCATTCGGTTGCGGGCGACACGGCCGGGCGACTGGGGACAGAACAATTTGGCATGTTACATCGCGCAGATGTCCCGATTGGCGATCTTGAAAAACGGATCGAGGAATGTGTGCGCGATGCGGATCCGACCGGGGTTGGCATCGAGGTCAGTTCATCCGTGACCGATTTTACCGCCGAGCTGATCCCACCGGGCGATCTGGCGCGCGGGGTTTTGTATTCCATTCGGCGGTTCTGTGACCGGCAGGAGCACAGCTTTACGTTTTCGCGCCTGATGGGGCAGGCGGATAATCTGGTCAATAATACCTTTTCGGCGATGCAGGATTTCGGCACAAGGGTCGATCAGTTGAAGTTCGATACGGTGTATCAGCCGATCGTGCGCCTGCCGAATGCGGAAATCCATCATTTCGAAGTGCTGGTAAGGTTCTATGACGATGATGGCAAACTGATCCCGACACAGGAACTGGTCAGCTTTGCCGAGCAGGTCAATATGGTCCATCGTCTTGATCTGGCGATGTTGCGCCGAAACCTTAAATGGATCACCTCCCAGCTTGATCAGGGGATAACAGCCCGGGTTGCTGTGAATATTTCCGGCCATTCGCTGGGAAATCCGGATTTTTGCCGGTCTGTGATTGCGCTGTTTGAGCGCCATCGCGAAGCACTTGGCCAATTGATGCTTGAGATCACCGAAACCGCCGAAATCAGCGATATCGATACGGCGGCAAAATGGATTGCCCGTTTCCGTGAATTCGGGGTCGAGATCTGCCTTGATGATTTCGGCACCGGTGCGTCGAACTTCCGGTATCTCAGCGCAATGGATATCGATTATGTGAAGATTGACGGCGAATCAATCCGGCAATCGACCAAGACGCCCAAGGGGCTGGCGTTCCTGCGATCGCTTGTCGATCTGTGCCACGACATCAATGTCGAGGTTGTCGCCGAGATGATCGAGACAGACAAGATGCGCGAACTCGTGACCAAGGCCGGTTTTGACTATGCGCAGGGCTATCTGTTCGGCAAGCCAGAAGCCGACATTACGCTGTATTGGCGTGATTCTGTTTACAAGCGGTGATGCTGGCAGGCAACGACATTTCCGGGCGGGGATATTGAGCCGCGAGATGCGGCGTTAACTGGCAAGATCAGTTTTTGCTGTCCTCGGAAGTCACGCCATATCGGGCGAGGATTTTGTCAAACAGGCCGTTTTCCCGGATCGCCATAAGCCCGTTGTTCAGTTCCCTGAGCAATGTCTTTGGATCCCTTGCCTGGCGCGAGATGCAGGCAAAGTAGGGATTGTTTGAAATCACCTTGGAATGGACCATCGCGATATCGGTGATGGCGTGTTGCGAATGATGGAGCTCGTACTCCATCGGTGCCTTGTAGGACAGGGCCGCATCGATACGACGTGACAGCAGCATATTAAGAAGGGTGGCCTCGTTATTGACCACAAGAACATCAAGCCCGGCCGCACGCGCGGTTGATTCAAGGCTGTAACCGCTGACCACACCGATGATCATGTTTCTGGCATCAGAAATCTTTTCCAGCGATTGCAGGGCGGTCTCCCCAAACGCATAGAAAGCGACCCCGACATGACCGAGCAGGTAGGAATAAAACATTTCCTCTTCGCGTTCAGGCAGGTAACTGCACGAACACAGGCCATCGACCTGTCCGGTACGGGCAAGGAAATAGGCCCGTCGCCAAGGGTAAAATGGTGTGATCAGGGTGATGTTGCGCGTGGCAAACGCGGCGCGCAATATTTCGATGTCATAGCCCGGTAAAGCGGCATTTTGGGCAATTTTTGAGGGCGGGAACGGATTGCACGCCAGCGTGACGGTACGCTGGTTACCAGCGGGGGGTATCAGGGTGTTCTGGGCCGATGCCGTGCTGACCGTGCCAAGCAGGACAAAGGCAGCTAGGGTCAGGCAAATGATCTTGGTGCAGATGCTCAGGTGTTGACGTGCGCCAATAGCAGAGCGGCGCAAAGGCACATATGAAATAATACCGGCCCACTTTCCCACGATTTTTAACCGTTCAAAAAAGAATAACGGAATCAATATGCTATCACGCTTTGGTGGATGATTATGAGTTATTCGCGTGATGCATGAAACAATTTAAGGTAGAAAGATTTACAAATAGTCACGCAACAAAAAAGGCCGGTGTCAAACACCGGCCTTTTTGAATATCAATGCCCGATTTTATTCGGCGGCTTTGACTTCCGCGCTGTTGCGGATGGCAGCTTCGCGGACATCATCAGTGACATGTTCTTCGAACTTCGCGAAGTTCTTTTCAAACAGGCCGGTCAGGTTGGTGGCAGCCTTGTCATAGGCAGCCTTGTCTTTCCAGCTTTCGCGCGGGTTCAGAACATCGGCCGGGATATCGCCGCAGGCGGTCGGATAGGCCAGACCGAAGAACGGATCGGTCGCGAATTCGGCATTTTCCAGATCGCCATTCAGCGCCGCATTGAGCAGGCCACGGGTATAGGCAATCTTCATGCGCGAACCAACGCCATAGCCGCCGCCGGACCAGCCGGTATTGACCAGCCAGCAATTGGCTTCGTGTTTTTCCATCATTTCGCCAAGCAGCTTGGCGTAAACCGACGGATGACGCGGCATGAACGGCGCACCAAAGCAAGCCGAGAACGCAGCAGTCGGTTCCTTGACACCTTTTTCGGTGCCAGCAACTTTGGCGGTGTAACCCGACAGGAAGTGGTACATCGCCTGTGCCGAGGACAGTTTTGCGATCGGCGGCAGAACGCCAAAGGCATCACAGGTCAGCATGATGATGTTTTTCGGATGGCCACCACGACCGGTTTCCGAAGCGTTCGGAATGAATTCGATCGGATAGGAAGAACGGGTGTTTTCGGTGTGACGGGCATCGTCGAGATCAAGCTCGCGCGATTGCTTGTTCATCACAACGTTTTCAAGAACGGTGCCGAAACGCTCGGTCGTTGCGAAGATTTCCGGTTCTGCTTCGCGCGAAAGTTTGATCACCTTCGCATAGCAGCCGCCTTCGAAGTTAAAGACGCCGTCTTCGCCCCAGCCGTGTTCGTCATCCCCGATCAGGGTGCGCGATGCGTCGGCAGAAAGCGTGGTTTTACCGGTACCCGACAGGCCAAAGAAGACGGCGGTATCGCCATTCTTGCCCATATTGGCCGAGCAATGCATCGGCATGACGCCCTTGGCCGGAAGGATGTGGTTAAGAACCGAGAAGATCGATTTCTTCATTTCGCCGGCATACCAGGTGCCGCCGATGATAACCATTTTGCGCTCAAAACTGACCATCACGAAGACTTCGGAGCGGGTGCCGTCGTCTTGCGGGTCTGCCTGTAGGCCCGGTGCATGCAGAATGGTGAATTCCGGCGTGAAGTCGCGCAGCTCTTCTTTCTGCGGCTGGATGAACATGTTGCGGGCAAAAAGGTTATGCCAAGCGTTTTCGTTGATCACGCGCACCGGCAGGCGGAAACGCGGATCGGAACCGGCAAAGCAATCCTGAACGAACAGTTCGGTGCCCTGGAAATATGCGCGCACTTTCTGATAGAGGCGCTCAAATACTTCCGGGCTGACCGGGCGGTTTACATCGCCCCAATCGATATCTGCCTTGGTGCTTTCTTCTTCGACGATGAAGCGATCCAGCGGGGAACGGCCGGTATGTTCGCCGGTAAGGGCGACAAAGGCACCGCCTTTGGCGATTTTACCTTCGTTGCGACGGATCGCATGTTCATAAAGGCCGGCAGCGTCAAGGTTCCAGTGAACGGCGCCAAGGTTTTTGAGGCCATGGGTTTCAAGGCCTACACGGCTGACAACGGGTCCTGATTGCAGCACGAAACTCTCCTGGTGGGAATGAAAATCTGGGGGTTAATGTCCTATTCTACACCGCCAATTGTGGGTAATCGGAGGCGCTGAGACATATTGTTACAAAGGTGTCTTAAAAGCAACCGCTCCTTTTGCCTTATACCTAGGAAACCGTAAGTGTTTTTGCGTTTGCGAAAATTACATTTTCAGGGTCGCGGGTTTAATGTTCAGAATACAAATGGTCCGACTTATGCGCGCCATATTTTGCACATTTTGACCAAAATTTCGCGTGCCTCGTCCGGCGTTCGGACCGGGGCCGGGAAGTCGATTCTAAGCGGTGCGACATCGACCGAATTGGCGGTCAGAACCATGCCATCGCAATCAATCGATTGCATCTGCCAGCCAGCACTGGGATCGGCGGTGGTGAAGCGACCAACGATGCCAGACAGGGCATCGGCATGATCGGCATTCATATGCGCAACGATCCCGTCATGGCCGTCGATCAGTGCCTGACAGTTTGGCAGGATCAGTTTATCACCCGAAAGGCGGCGTTGTTTGCCAAATCCGCCCACCCAGTAGGCTGCGTCGACAGAAACCCGATAGAACCCGAAATCAGCAAACCCGGCATATTGGGCAGCATCGTGATGGGTTTGCAGATAGCGTTTTTTCACCCGGTCAAGGTCAGCGGCGGCTGTTACCGGCATGGCGCGTCCGAAGATGGTCAATCGGGCGGTATCGGTTTCAATTGTGGCCGTACCATCGTTGTTTTCGGCCAGATCGTGGTTTGTTACCAGAAGCGAAACACGGTTGTCGGCCTTGATGTGACGGGTGTGATCGGCAAGTTCAGAGATCAGAAGGCAGGGCGTACCATCCATGTCGCAGGCCGGGACAACCATCGATGTCACCGGCCAGCCATCAGGGATCTGAGCGTGATCGTGCGCGGTTGTTGCCAGAACGGCCCGTCTGGCATGACGCAGCATCTGGCGCAGGGCGTGTGATGACGGTGCGGTATCTGATGACATGGGGTGCCGGTGCCTTGTGGTTGTTGCCTATCAAGAGATAAAGCCATCTGCATTGCCGCGCAACCAAACCGAAAACCTGTTTTGATGACGATAAAATTGCAATGGTTGGTAATCTATAGGTTGAAAAAAATCAATCGCGTACGCACCTTTGGTAATAGGATCGCGTGACGGACGATATGACGACAAATGGGCTCGAAAATTGCCGCTCACAAGGCTGTAATCCGTTTTGCGTGATCCCATATCGCATATCAGCATGTGTTGTTGTGATGAATTTTAGCGAGAGGTTTCGGGGAGACTGCCAAGGTCGTTCGCATCCATTTTGAGGGAAATGGGTGTCACCGATCTGGTGCGCGCAGAAAAACAATTGGCGGTCTGGGAAACGGATTTCGTCTGTCAGCGGCGCGATTGAACAAAGGATACAACGTTGATTGAGCCAGTTATGTCGGAAACCTGGCCGTTAAAGGCAGGTTCTAACACGTACGATGAGCTTAAGGGTGATCGGACGTGGCGCATTCTCGTGGTCGATGATGACAATGACGTACATGAGGCGACTGACTTCGCGCTACGCAGGGTGCAGATTCTTGGCCGACCGCTTGAGCTGATTCATGTTTTTTCGGCAGAAGAGGCGCTTAAACTTCTGCGTCAGACACCCGACGTCGCGGTCATCCTGCTTGACGTTGTGATGGAGAGACTAGATAGCGGATTGCGTCTGGTCGAGGAACTCCGCGCCGAAGGATATCGTGAGCAACGCATCATTTTACGAACCGGTTATCCAGGTGATGCGCCTGAAAAACAGGTCATCCGCGATTACGAGATCGACGATTACTGGTCCAAGGACGAGTTGACCCGTACCCGTCTTGTCACGTCGCTGACAACGGCGATCCGGACGGTTGATTATGTCAGGGCGCTTAAGGGAACCCGCGCCGGTCTGGAAATGGTGATCGAGGGCACCCAGTACCTTTATCAAAACAAGAGTATCGATATTTTTGCCGAGGGGGTTTTAACCCAGCTTGCAGCCATCCTGCGGGTTAGCCCGGAAGGTGGTGTCTGCGCGCTTGCCGAGTTACCTGATCAGGAAGATAACCTTGTGGTGCTTTCCGGTATCGGGCGGTTTGCATCCCATGTCGGCAAAAGACTTACGGATGTCGAAGACATCGATCATGATCTGATTTCAGCAGGGGATAATAACGGTACGGCACCGGTCATTTCCGGCAACAAGATCCTGTTTAGCCATCGAAGCGACACCGGACGTCGATTGTTGATCTATTTCGTCCATGATCAGGTCTTAAGCCCGGAAAATATCGTTCTGGTTGAGGTGTTTGCCACAAATCTTGCGATCTGTTTTGACAATCTGGCCTTGATTTCAGAGTTGGCGGAGCTGGCATTTGTCGATCAGCGCGCCGGACTTCCCAATCAAAATGCGTTTGATCGCGAACTGATGCATATGACGCGAAATGGCAGTGACGCGGCAATTGTTGCGATGGTCGCGATTGAAGATGCCGCACAGTTTTGCGTTGCATTTGGCGTGAATTACTTCGATCGGGTCATCACTGCGGTTTATGAACGGCTGCGTTCGGTTGTCGGAGAAGATGTATTGGTCGCGCGCGTCGGGGAATACACGCTTGGTCTTGTTGACAGTACCGGAACAGTCGAAGTTTCAGCCATTGAAGAAATTTTTGACGAGACGTTCGAAGTGGTCGGGAGCCCGGTGGTGGTCCGCGGAACCATCGGCGTTGTGCGCGGCAACCCGCAAGGCCGCCGTGCCAGCGACATCCAGCGCGCAGCAAGGCTGACATTGCTGAAACAAAAGCAGAGGGCCCCGGGTGGCACGGCTGAGTTTGAGCCGTCAATGGCCGATGAAGTTCAAAATGCGCTGCAGATGGTTGGCAAGTTACGTGAAGCGGTGCGGGATCGAAAACTGACATTTGTCTTCCAACCCAAAATCTGTCTCAAGACCGGTGCCGTCATCGGTAGCGAGGTTCTGTGTCGTTGGATCGATGAAGGACAACCGGTTTCCCCCGGTCGGTTTATCCCGGTTGCCGAGCGCGCCGGACTAAGCGGCGAGATCACTTTACAGTGCCTAGAGGCGGTTACAAACTTGAACGCAATGCTCAGGCAACAGGGTCTTCAGCCTCTGCGTGCTGCGATTAATCTCGCAGCCAATGATATTGACAATATCGACTTCATTAACCGGTTGATTGAAGCTTGTAGAACACGTCAGCTTGGTCCGGAAACCGTCGGTTTTGAAATCACCGAAACCCAGCGTTTTACCAATGATGGTGAGGCAACAGCCTGTGTTCAAAAGCTGGCACGCCAGGGATTTGAAATTTGGCTGGACGACTTTGGCACGGGATATTCGTCGCTCAATCACCTTGATATTTTGCCGGTGCGCGGCATCAAGATTGACAAGTCCTTCATCAGCGGCCTTTCGGCAGGCGGATATGCCAGTCAGGTTGCCGAAACTGCGGCAAGAATTGCGCAAACCCTTGGTATCGAAGCAGTTGCAGAGGGTATAGAAACCGCCGACCAGCAAGAAATTTGCAAGGATCTTGGCATTCAGTTTGCGCAAGGTTTCCTCTACAGCCCCGGACTCCCCCCGGAAAAATTTGTCGAATGGGTGAAAAGCCACGATAACGACGGGCGGTCTGACAATGGTTGACGGGCAGCAAAATTCGCCATCTGTGACGGACCATGCCTTGCCACTGGTGGAAGGCCGGAAATCCCGTTGGCATCAGGACGGTTATTTCTGGCGGGTCACCAGTATTCTTGCGGTCTGCGGGATGCTGATCTTTTTCGGTTTGATGACATTCTGGCACACGCTTGAAGCAAGTCGTGAAGACGAACAGACCGTACGTCGGTTGGTCGTTGACGTCACCCATCGGGCGGCAGATCTGCAGCAATGGTATGAGACCGCCATCCAGACCGTGAACCTGTCGATCCTGCATCCGGCGGTACAGGAATTTGAAACACAGCCCGAGGCAACCATCAGATATTTCAGATCCCTGGCCCGCGAAGTGCAACGTTTCAGTCAACTTCGTATCGTTTTGCCGTCTGGCATGGAAGCCGTCCGGGTAGATGCGCGCGGTAATGAGGTGATTGTTACCCCGGAAGACGAACTACAGGATAAATCGGATCGATATTATATCGAAGCCGCGCGATCTTTACGGCCCGGCCAAGTCTATGTCAGCAGGCTTGATCTGAATGTTGAAAATGGCGAGATCGAAGTACCCTGGCGTCCGACGACCCGCTTGGTCGCACCGATCAGCGGGATCGATGAAAGCGTTGTCGGCTATCTGATTGTTAATCTGGATATGGGTGCGCCATTGGTGGCGTATGGAACGGCACTTAACGGTGTGACACGAACCGAGCTTGTCAATCCGGATGGATACTGGTTGGCCGGGGCAGAGGACGGGCGAAACTGGGGGTTTATGCTGCAACATAATGCTTCGGTTGCGCAGGTGGACCCGCAACTTTGGCAACGGATAAAATCCGTGCAAGCGCAAGGTGGCTTTGAATATGCGGGCCGTATTTACGAGGTCGAAACCCTTCCGATTGAACGGATGCTGAGCAGTTTTACAAGTGGCAGCATGCGATCAGAATCCGCCAGGTACCATATTGTCGCAAGTTCGCCCGCCTATCAGGTCTGGGCGGGAAACAAAGCCTTGGAGGTGATCTTTGTATGCCTTGTTCTGGTGCTGATCTGGGCGCTTTCAGGCGGGATCGGATATCTTATGTTGCGGCGGCGACAAACCGCAGAACTGCAGGCACTTTTGACCAAGGATTTGCTGGTTCAGGGGCGGATGGCATCCCTCGGCCGGATTGTGGCCGGCGTATCGCATGAAATGCGCACCCCGCTTGGCAATGCCCTTACGGTAACGACGACCATGGCCGATGATCTGCAGGATTTGCAGCAATCCCTGATCACGGCGGGGGATTTCGACGAAGAACGCACTGAGATGATCAATGCGCTTATTGATGGTAACCGGATTGTTCAGAAAAATATCGGCCGGACCAAAGAATTGCTGAAACATTTCAACCAGACAGCCACGGATCAGACTGTCCACATTCATCGCAGTTTCGATCTGAGCAAGGTTATCTCTGATCTGGTTGCCACATTGCGCAATCAGTTCAAAAAGACAGGCATTAAACTGACGGCAGTTCTCCCGCCCTCGGCACATCTCGACAGTTACAGCGACGCGATTGATCAGGTGATCCTCAGTCTGATCATGAATGCCCATCAACATGCGTTTGTCGGCCGCGAAAAAGGCGAAATCAGCATCCGGTTAAGCGAACGAGATGCTGACAATTTCCTTCTTGAAATTGCAGATAACGGCATTGGTATCGCGCCGGAAAATCACGACAAGATTTTCGAGCCGTTCTGGTCGGTTGACGGGTCAACCGGGGGCAGCGGGCTTGGTTTGGCGATCATTTTGAACGTGGTGCAAAACACCCTTGGCGGGAAGATCAAGATTTCATCTGTTCCAGGATCCGGGACCGTGTTTCAGATTGTCTTGCCCAAAACCGCTCCGATCCGTGACAGCGCCCAAGAAAGCCCGTTTTCGGTCAAGGACGAAGCGCCGATAAGCCCGGCCGGTTTGGAAATGACCCAATCGGGTTAATTAGTCTGCACAGGGGGAAAGGGCTGCGTCTTTGTGATCAGCCCGGCGTTGGCGGGCTTTGGAAATAACGCGTTTTTTGGTGCCGTCACTCATGGTCATCCAGGAACCGATTTCATCGCCGGTGCGATAACATCCCATGCAATAGCCCGATTTCGGATCAAGCACACAAGTGCCAATGCAGGGGGATTTGACGGGCATGATGATATTTGGCCTGTAAGCGGATAACAAAAATCTCAGGCCCATAAAAAGCAGTTTCGCGCGCAGCAATCAAGGGGAGGATCTTGGGCTGCGCGCGAAACGAATGGGGGAATGGCCGGTTATGGCTTAAATCAAATCACTTAAAGGCGATTGAACCACTCGCGGACCTGACGGTCGGCCTCTTCGCGTTGAATGCCATAGGCTTCCTGAATCTTGCCGACCAGTTTGTCTTGCTGGCCATCAATGGCATCGACATCATCGTCGGTCAGGCGACCCCACTGTTTTTTGACGTCACCGGTAAGCTGTTTCCAACGTCCTTCGATTTGGTCCCAATTCATTGTCGTCTCCTGTTTTGGTTGACGGTTTGCTCGACCAAGGGATGTTGTGCCCTTTGCTAGAATCAACGAAGCAGCAGCGGTGTTGTTCCAAATTGTTTTGCCAGATCGGTTAAGGCATTCGGTTAGGGCAACCGGTTGCATCAACGGGTGGCAGCATTGCCCGTGGTGTGCTTGCCATATCGTGTCCGGGGCGCTATAGCCCCCTACAGTTCTTTTTATGGAGTTGTTTTCGCACCGGCCCGAGACCGGCTGTCTGGTGCGGCACGGAGGAAGATATGCGCGGCTATTTCGGGATTGGAATTGAAGGGGCAAGCAAGCCTTTGAATGTGGGCACCCTGTTTCGTTCTGCCCATGCCTTTGGCGCAAGTTTTGCGTTTACGGTGGATGCAGATTTCCGTGAGGAACGCTCCAACATCACCGATACATCGAAGTCGGGCGAACAGATGCCCTACTATCATTTCCCCGATCACGAAAACCTGTTCCTGCCGCAAGGCTGCCGCATGGTGGGGGTCGAACTGACACCTGATGCGATTGAACTGCCAAGCTTCAAGCATCCGTCGCAAGCGGCCTATATCCTGGGTCCAGAACGCGGAAACCTGTCAGATGAAATGCAGGAAAAATGCGATTTCATCATCAAGATCCCGATGAGTTTTTGTGTCAATGTGGCGATTGCCGCCAATATCGTGATGTATGACCGGGTGATCAATCTGGGCCGGTTTGCGCCGCGCCCGGTACGTGCCGGTGCGCCGACCGAACCCAAGCCCGAAGCCCATTACGGCGGCTGGATTTCGCGCACGCGCGACAAGCGCAAGGGTGACCCGGAAAAATTCCGTCAGGCCCCGCCGCCCGATTACTCGGTAATCGACGGTTCGCTTGATGATGACGATGCCTGATTACCGCAACCCAATGCCCAAATATAAAGAAGCAACGGCCGCGAGGGAGGAGCACGGCCGTTGCTGTGTGTGATCTGCGGTTTGCTGTGCCTTGACAGGGGGGCTTGGCACGCCACGCAGATCAGGGTGTTTGGTGATGGTCAGGCGGCCTTGTGATCGGTCGCTGTATCTTCCTTGTTTGTCGTGTCGTCCTGTTCGGGGTCTTCGATCTTGTCATCGGGGCGCTGGCCATGCGGGTTGCGCAGAAGGTTTGCAATCATGCGCATGCCGACTTCGCCCTGAAGGGTCAAAAGGCTTTCGGGGTGGAACTGCACGGCACTGATCGGCAGGCTTTTGTGGCGGATGCCCATGATCACCCCGTCGTCACTGCGCGCCGTGACCGTAAGGTCGGCTGGCATTTCAGCCGCCTTGGCAAACAGGGAATGGTAGCGTCCGACAACAATGTCTTCGGGCAGGCCATCAAACAGCGGATCGGTTGTATCGAGTTTCACCTTTGACGGTTTGCCATGCATCGGTGTGACAAGTTGGCCGAGGGATCCGCCAAAGAATTCGACAATCCCCTGCAAACCCAGACAAACCCCGAACACCGGCAAGCCGGCCGCAAGGGCGCGTTCGATGCTGTCGCGCAGGTGATAGTCATCAGGCCGCCCGGGGCCTGGTGACAGGAACACCAGATCAGGTTTGAAATCCTCAAACGCCTGATCGGGGAAGCCCGGACGGAGTGTGAGCGTCTCGGCACCCGTCGCACGGATGTAGCTGGCAAGGTTTTGCACAAAGCTGTCTTCGTGATCGATCAGAAGCACGCGTTTACCAACGCCTGAAACCGTCGGATCAAGGGTGACTTCATCCTTGGCATCACGGGTGACGGCATCGATCATTGCTGATGCCTTAAGGACGGTTTCGGCTTCTTCGGCGTCCGGTTCACTATCAAACAGAAGCGTCGCACCCGCACGGACTTCGGCGACACCCTGTTTGAGACGCACAGTGCGCAGCGTCAGGCCGGTATTCAGATCGCCATTGCACAAAACAGCGCCAATCGCCCCGCCATACCAGGCGCGCGCACTGCGTTCGACGGCCTCGATATGTTTCATGGCGGCGCGTTTTGGGGCTCCTGTGACCGTGACCGCCCAGCAATGGGTCAGGAAGGCATCGAGCGCATCGAACCCGTCGCGCAGGCGACCCTCAACATGGTCGACCGTGTGGATCAGACGCGAATACATTTCGATCTGACGACGGCCCAGAATGCGGATGCTGCCCGGTTTGCAGACACGTGCCTTGTCGTTGCGATCGACATCCGTACACATGGTGAGTTCCGATTCTTCCTTGGCCGAGTTCAGCAATGTGCGGATATTTTCGGCATCCTCAATCGCATCGCGGCCACGCGCGATGGTGCCGGAGATCGGGCAGGTTTCGATACGCTGTCCCTTGACCCGGACATACATTTCGGGCGATGCGCCAATCAGGTGTTCACCGTCGCCGAGATTGATCAGAAAGCCATAGGGGGCGGGGTTGCGGCGCTTTAGACGGCGGAAAATTTCCGACGGTTTGACATCGCAAGCGGTGCGGAAAACGCGGCTGGGCACGACTTCAAACAATTCGCCACGGGCAAAGCGGTGCTTGGCATCGTCAACAATGGCGGCATATTCGCCCTGTTTCATGTCGTTTTCGATGGCGGCGTTGTTGCCGCGCGATGGCGGGTGGGGTTGTGAAATGCGTTCAAGCCCTGCGGTGCTGCGGCCATCGGGGGCGATAAATTCATAATCAAACCGGGTGGCGACGCGCGAGGCATGGTCGACTGTAACCATTTGATCGGGCAGGAACAGGTGGATGTCCTTATGGTCCGCCGGGCGGTCTTGTGCCAGATTGATCTGTTCGAAATGAAGCGCGATGTCATAGCCAAAGGCGCCATAAAGCCCAAGACGTTCATCGCCCTTGTGCCCGAACAGATCACGCAGTGCGCGCACAACCGAAAACAGGCTGGGTTGCTGGCTGCGTTCTTCTTCGGGGAACCAGGCGGCGGGTTTTTTGACCACACCATAAAGCCCGTCTTCGCCGTTGGTCAGGCTTTCGACATGGGGATGGTTTTCAAGGGCAACCGAAATGACATCAAGCAACACCCGACCGCGATCATTAAGCGCATGCACGGCAAAGCCGCGTTCGCGCCCGACAATTTCAAGTGGTGGGGCATCAAAGCCCATATCCCAACGTGAATAGCGCCCCGGAAATTCATAGCTTGAAGACAGCAACACGCCCTTGGTGGCATCAAGCGCATCAATCAGGCCTTCGGTTGCGTTTTCGTAGGGCATTTCGGTCATGCGGCGGATGACCGAAACACCGCCATCGGTGGTGTAGCGGTATTCGCTGCTGTCAGTGGAAATGCCGGTTTGGCTTGTCGGGGTCGTCACGTTTTTTACTCCTGTGTGGGCCAAGCGCTGCAGGAGCCATGTGATCTTTAGACAAGGAAGAAGAAGTCTGAAAACACAAAGCCGCCTGCAAGAATGAGGCGGCCGGTATGTTTAGGGCACGAATTTTGGCCGCCCGCTTAAGCGAGCCACCACCAACGATTTGCAATGCGGGTCTGGTTCATGCCGTGTGTTTTCATGGCTCAACCATGTGCCCAAAAAAACCGGGCGTCAAGACTTTTGCGGCGTGGGTGTTGTTTCGGTGTCGTGCAGTTCAAGATGAAGCGGCTGATGGCAATGCGGACAGGTCAGGATTTCATCGCTTTCATTGCGGTGGACATCGCGGATGTCCTCGATGATTGACTGGGCCTGTTCTTCGCTGATGCCGAGTTCTTCCTGATGGGATCGCAATTTGTTGCGGACCCGCTCAGTCAGGCGTTTGCCCATCAATTGCCGGGTGGCCTGATGGCGATATTCGGCTTCGCGCCTGCGCAGTTCGGCGTTAAAGGCCGACGCCAGAATACCGGCCGGCACGGCGACAATCCCGATGCCGGTCAATGAGATGATGCTGGCAAGGAATTTGCCAAACGGCGTGATCGGCACAACATCGCCATAGCCAACCGTGGCAAGCGTAATGACACTCCAATACAGCGCATCAAGCAGGTTGGAGAATTGTTCAGGTTGGGCTTCGTGTTCGGCGAGGTAAATCGCCCCGGCGCTGAAAACCAGCATGCAGGCAAGGGCGGCACTGGCGGCACCGAAAATGCCCATCTGCTGGCGAAATACCAGCATCATCAGTTCCAGCCCGGTGGAATAGCGGGTGAATTTCAACAGGCGCAGCAACCGGACAATACGGATAAAGCGCAAATCAATGCTGGTAAAGAACCACAGGAAGATCGGCAGGATCGCCAGAAGGTCAATCAACGCCATCGGCGTCAGCATATAGCGCAGCCGACCGAATGTGCCCGCAAAACGGGGATTGTCCGGGGCGGACCAGACACGCAGGCCATATTCGATGGCAAAGATCAGCGTGCAGACGATCTCGATTGTGGCAAACAGAATGAAATAGCGTTCGGCAAAGGCTTCGACCGAGTCAAAGATCACCGAGACGACATTGATGATGATCGCGCTGGCCAGAACCAGATGCACAAACAGCGAAAACCGCGACTCCCGGTCAACACCGTGCAGAAGCTTCTGGGTTCTTGATCGAAGGGTCGGTTTCATGTCGCGCGTACTCGGTCCGGGCAATGGAGTGCACTATTGCCCGGGCAGTTTTGCGCCCAATCATTTCAGAAATGGTTAAATCAGCTCTGATCGCAGTTGCTCAGCGGGATCAGTACCCTTTTGCCGCCTGGATGAAGGCCGAGATTTTGCGCGGGTCCTTGACCCCCTTGCTGCGTTCGACACCGGATGACACATCAACCCACGGGGCACCTGTAATCGTCACGGCCTCTGCGACGTTGCTGGGATCAAGTCCGCCAGCCAGCATCCAGTTGCTTTGGAAGTTTTGACCGGTCAGAAGCGTCCAGTCGAACGACACGGCATTGCCGCCGGGAAGGACGCTGTCTTTGGGCGGTTTGGCATCAAACAACAGAAAATCGGCAATGCCGTCATAGTTCTTCTTGGCGTTTTCGATGTCGTTTGCGGTGCTGACCGAAATGGCCTTCATGACCTTGAGGCCAAAGCGTTCCTTGACCTCGGCCACGCGTTCCGGGCTTTCCTTGCCATGAAGCTGGATGACGTCGAGATTGCCCGCCTTGATCGCGTTTTCAAGTGCCTCGTCACCGGCTTCGACAAACAGGCCAACCTTATAGATGCTGTTGGGGACCCGTTCGGTGAGCGTCTTGGCACCCTTAAGCGAGATATGGCGCGGGCTTGGCGGGAAGAAGACATATCCAAGCGCATCTGCCCCGGCACTCATGGCTGCAATCGCGGCATCTTCGCTGTTAATTCCACAGATTTTTACCATGCAGGTCATCGGGGCATCCTGTTCTTGTCGTCGCTCTAATCTCGGCGACAAATGGTTGTCGCGTCAGATTGACTTAACAGAAATGACCACGATCCAACAGGATATTTGCGTTTTGTCGTGGCTTTCCACTGGCAGGATAATCATTGCTGCGCTATTTTCCCGGCCATGAGCAAGAACACAGACCCTGCCGCGGGCGAAACCGGCGAAAACACAACCCACTTTGGTTTTCGTGATGTTCCCGAAAGCCAGAAGGCATCCATGGTGCGCGAGGTCTTCGACACTGTTGCGTCGAAATATGACCTGATGAACGATCTGATGAGCGGTGGTGTGCATCGCTTGTGGAAAGACAGCTTCATCAACGAGCTTAAGCCGCGTCCGGGCATGAAGTTGCTCGACGTTGCCGGGGGTACTGGTGATATTGCGTTTCGCTTCCTGAAGAATGGTGGTGGCTCTGTCACGGTCTGTGACATCAACTATGAGATGCTCCATGTCGGGCGCGACCGCGCGGTTGATCACGGGATCCTGAAAAACATCAACTGGACGGTCGGTGATGCGCAGAAATTGCCGCTGCCCGATCAATCTGTTGATGCCTATACCATCGCCTTTGGCATTCGCAATGTGACCCGCATTGAAGAAGCGCTTTCAGAAGCCTATCGCGTCCTGCGTCCGGGTGGAAAGTTCCAGTGTCTTGAATTTTCCAAGGTCGTCGTGCCGGGGTTTGACAAGCTGTATGATACCTATTCATTCAAGCTTTTGCCCGAAATCGGCCGGTTTATTGCGGGCAATCGCGAAGCTTATCAGTATCTGGCGGAAAGCATTCGCAAGTTCCCCGATCAGGAAACATTTGCATCCATGATCCGGGCTGCCGGCTTTGAGCGGGTAAAATACCGCAACCTGTCTGGCGGGATTGCGGCCATTCATTCCGGTTGGCGGATATAAGGGCGTTTGACGCATGATCCGTTTTATTCGTAACAGCTTTCGCCTGCTTGCCATGGCGCGCACTTTGGCGCGCTATGATGCGTTGTTTCCACTTGCCCTTGTGCCGGGGGGGAAACTTGTGGCGTTTCTGGCTCGCCTGACCGCACCGTTTTCGCGCCGGTCTGATTTGCCACCGGGCAAACGACTGGCCCGTGCGCTTGAGGAATTGGGCCCGGCCTTTATCAAGCTTGGCCAGACTCTGGCGACCCGATCCGATTTGATCGGCGATGATGTGGCCGCCGACCTTTCGTCGCTTCAGGATCGCCTGCCGCCATTTTCGGCCAAGGTTGCCAAACGCATCATCACCGAACAACTGGCCGAGCCGTTTGACGTGCTGTTTGCCGAATTTGATGAAACGCCCGTTGCCGCCGCATCCATCGCACAGGTGCATTTTGCGACCACGACCGACGGGCGCGAAGTGGCGGTCAAGGTCCTGCGCCCGGACATCCGGTATCGCTTTGCGCGCGATATGGACCTGTTTTACTGGATTGCGGAACTTGTCGAACTGACCCAGCCGCGTCTGCGTCGTCTTAAACCGATTGAAACGGTCAAGGCGCTTGAAGACAGTGTCCATCTTGAGATGGATCTGCGTTTCGAGGCGGCCGCGGCATCGGAATTCCGTCAAAATTTCGAAGACGATCCGACCTATTACATCCCGCAGATCGATTGGGAACGCACCGCCGAACACGTGATGACCATGGAACGGGTCAAGGGTGTGCGCATTGATAATGTCGAAGCCCTTGATCGCATGGGCATTGACCGGTCCGACTTGTTGGCCAAGGCGGCCGGGGCATTTTTCCAACAGGTTTTCCGCGACGGGTTTTTCCATGCCGACATGCATCCGGGCAACCTGTTTGTTGATGAAAATGGCCGGGTGAGTTTGGTTGATTTCGGCATCATGGGCCGGGTGGACAAACAGACACGCCTGTATCTGGCCGAGATGCTGCTGGGCTTTTTGACGCGTGATTATCACCGCGTGGCAGAGGTCCATTTCGAAGCCGGGTATGTGCCGCGCAACCAGTCGCTTGAAAACTTTCAGCAGGCCTGCCGGTCGATTGGCGAGCCGATCCTGGGCAAGGAACTGGCCGATATTTCCGTCGGGCGGTTATTGGGGCAGTTGTTCCAGATTACCGAACAGTTCGGCATGGAAACACAGCCACAGCTTTTGATGCTGCAAAAAACCATGATCGTTGCCGAGGGGCTTTCGCGTATTCTCAGCCCGAATGAGAATATGTGGGAATTGTCGCGTCCGCTGATCGAAGACTGGATGCGTGAAAACCTTGGTCCGGAAGCCAAGATCAAGGAAGCCACCCTTCAGGCGGGCACCATGTTGCGCCGACTGCCGCGCGTGATCGAAGCCGCAGAACAGGCATCCGCCGTCTTTACCGATCAGGGTTTACGCCTGCATCCCGACACGGTTGCCGCCATGCGTGGCAAGCCAAATAACGGACAAAGCAAACCTAGCGGTTTTTCGCGCCAATCCCTTGTGATGTGGGTGGCGATTGCGGCACTGGCTGTTGCGGTTTACCTGAAATAACTAGATCAGTTTTGTGGGACGACCAAGATGGCAGATGGCGACAAAACCATTGAAATCAGCCTGGATCGGTCACGGATCGATCTTGAGTATTGCTATGATTTTATCGCTGCGTCCTATTGGGCCGCCGGGCGGACGCGCGGTGAGTTTGACCGATCTGTCGAGATGTCATTTCCTGTCGGCGCCTATTGCGATGGCCGTCAGGTCGGTTTTGCGCGCGTGGTCAGCGATCAGATCGCCATTGCCTATGTTGCCGATGTGTTTGTCGATCCGGATTATCGCCGCATGGGCATTGCCGCCAAAATGATCGATGCGTTGCATAGTCACCCGGAACTAAAGCGTGTGAAACGCTGGCTTCTGGCGACAGCGGACATGCAGCCGCTTTATCGTTTGCATGGCTATGCCGATCTCGACGATATGATGATGATGCGTCTTGATGAGGACGCACGGGACCGCGATCCATTACGCTAGGACCACATTGAAAAACAAAAACGCCGCCACGGATAACCGGGCGGCGTTTTTTGGCTTTAAGCCAGATGACGCTTAGCTTGCGCGCACTTCATTAAGGAAGTTGCCAACCTCACCGCGCAGCGTGCCCGACTGGCTGTTAAGCTTGTCAGACGCGCCCAATACCTGATGGGCGGCTTCGCCGGTCTGGCGGGCGGCTTCCTGCATTTCGCGGATGTGGTTGGACACTTCCTGCGTGCTTTGAACGGCCTGCTGAACCGAGGTCGAGATTTCCGTGGTTGCCTGACCCTGTTCTTCGACCGCAGCCGCCACTTCGGACGCGATGTCATTCAGGTTGGCAATAATGCCGGTGATCCCGTCAATCGCGCCAACCGCCTGCTGGGTCGAGCCCTGAATACCGGAAATCTGTTCGGAGATATCCTCGGTCGCACGCGCGGTCTGATTGGCGAGGTTTTTGACCTCGTTGGCGACCACGGCAAAGCCCTTGCCGGCATCACCGGCACGGGCGGCCTCGATGGTGGCGTTAAGTGCCAGCAAGTTGGTCTGTTCGGCAATTGCCTGAATGATCTGGACGACCTCGCCGACTTTCTGGGCCGAGACATCAAGACCCTGAACCATTTCGTTGACCCGGTTTGCCTCGGTCGAGGCATTGGCAGTGATGTTCGAAGTTTCATTTACCCGCGCGCTGATATCGCGGATCGAAACAGCAAGCTGTTCGGCCGCACTTGCGACGGTTTCGACACTGTGATTGGCCTGCTCAACCGCGGCGACCACTGCCTGTGATCCGGCTTCGTTTTGTTGCACGGCGGCCACCATCGTCTGGGCGACTTCCTGCATTTCGCCAGATGCGCCAGATACGCCATCGACCACACCCATGACGGTTTGTTCAAACCGGCCGGCAAGGGCCGCCATGGCTTCGCGACGCTTGGCCTCGGCACGTTCGCGTTCCTGTTCGCGTTCACGATCAAGCTGGGCGACGCGCTTGGCGTTTTCCTTGAATATTTCGACCGATGAGGCCATTTCGCCGATTTCGTCATTGCGCTTGAGGCCCGGGATATCGACATCCAGTTCGCCATCGACAAGCGACCGCATCGCGCCATTGATTTTAACCATCGGGGTCAGGATCTGATGGCGCAGGACAAACCATGTGACGCCGAGCAGAACCACCAGAATGGCCGCAGCCAGGGCGACCTGAATGATAACGGCCTGCTGGACTTCGGCATTGACGCGATCAAGTGACCAGGCGGTAACCAGCATGCCACGATACTGATCTTCGTCGCGGCGCTTGGAGTATTTGGTAATCGGGGCACCGACGATCACGGCATCTTCGGAAATGAAGCTGATGACTTCCTTGTTTTCAAGCTGCCCGAGATATGGCTCGATCAGGGATGCCAGCTCATGCTTTTTGAGTGTTTCTGACTGATAGGTCCCGATGGCATCACCATCAGGATTTGCCGCGATCAGGCTTGCCAGCTGCGAGCCTTCCTTGTCGGTTATCTTGCGGAATTCCTTTTCGACCGATGCGCCGTCCATGGCGATGAAGCCCGGCTGAACCGCAGTTGACAGCATTTCGGTTTTTTCGACCGATTCATTGTACATGATTTCGATCATGGCATTGCGTTGCGAGACGGTCTGGATGGTCATCATCGCGGCGAAACCAACGACGAGAAGTCCCACAATCACAAAAATCACTTTACGTCCGACGGAGGCACCGGATCTTTTAGGTTCGGCCATTTACGGTCTCCCAATCCTTCAAAGGCAGAATTAACCCAATCCCTAGATCTGATGTCGGTGATCGGCCTGAAGCTCCGATCATGTTACCGACAGTCACGTTGTGACGAATTGTTGCCCTGTGTGATGTTCACAGTGACCAATTCGTGCGTTTATTTTTCCGTAATGAGGCACAAAGGTATGGCGACTACATTCTGGTTTGTTGTTATGCGGTTGAGGCTACCCCATCTGGTAAAATTACTGAAACAAGAAACGATGGGCGTGGTGAATATTCCATTTCCATAAAACCAAATGAATAAATCCACTTATTGGTAAGGCTTTTTTGGTAAATTATGCTTTGTGCAGGAAAGGCCACATGCCGCCGAATCGGGCGGTCAGTGCCGTGGTCAGTCTGTGGGAAATGCCTTTAACGGGGGCGATGGCTTTTGCCAGATGAGGGCAAAGGCACCGGGGGGAACAGGAATGGCGAAAGCGGCGACAACGCGCAAAAAACGACCGGCAAGAAAGGCATCAAAGCCGTCTGCGGACAACGTGGCGGCCAAACAGGATGATCCGGTGATTTCGGCCAAGGATGCCACCGCGAAAACCGAAGAAGTTGTCAGCAGCGATCAAAGCATGCCGTCGGCCAAAAATGGTGATGCCGCGGTTCAGCGCCGCCAGGTGATCAGTGATCTGTTTCAACGCGGTCTTGCTGCCCATCAGGCCGGCCAGATTGATGATGCCATCCGCCTTTACAGCACGGCCCTTCGCCAGAACCCCAATCAACCGGATGTGTGGAACAACCTTGGCGTGGCGCTTCGTCGCAGCAAGAAGTTCGAGGCAGCCCTCATTGCCTATCGACGGGCCGCAGACTTGCGCCCCGGCAATGCCGGCTTGTGGTCGAATATGGGCAATTGCCTGCGCGAAATGATGCGCTTTGACGAGGCACTTGTTGCGCACAACAAGGCGCTTGAACTCGATGACACGGTGAAGTCGCATACGTTTAATACCGGCCTTGTGTATCGCGATATGAACCGCTTTGAAGAGGCGCTTGACTATTTCGAGCGTGCGCTTGCGATTGATCCCGATTATGTCGATGCCAACTGGGACAAGTCGCTGGCGCATCTTGCGCTTGGCAACTATGCCGAAGGTTGGGCGGGGTACGAGACGCGCCGCAAACTTGCCGATAATCCGATCCGGCCGCTTGAAACAGCGCCCGAATGGGATGGCAAGGCTGATCTTCGCGGCAAACGCATTTTGCTGCGGGCCGAGCAGGGCTTTGGCGACATGATCCAGTTTGCCCGCTTCGTGCCGCTGGTGGCTCAAAAGGCCGCACATGTGATCCTTGAATGCCGCAAGGAACTGATCCCGATCATGAAGACCGTTTCGGGTGTGGGTACCATTGTGGAAAAGGGCCGGCCGCTTCCGGAATTTGATGTGCATGTGCCACTTTTAAGCCTGCCGCATGTGATGGGCATCGGATCCAAAGAGCTTCAGAAAATCTCGACCGATAGCTACATCTCCGCGCCGCAGGGCAAACGTGCGCGATTGGCACCGCCGCCGGGGACGGTGCTTAAGGTCGGGCTGATCTGGGCGGGCAAGCTTAATCCGCGGGATCGGTCCTGCCCGCTCGAAACCTTGCTGCCGATTTTGTCGGCCAAGGGGGCAGCGTTTTACAGCTTCCAGATTGATGATCGCCGGGCAGATATCGACAAGCTTGGCCTGCATGCCTTTGTCACCGACCTTGGCGATCATATTCATGATTTCGGCGACAGTGCCGCATTGATGCAGGCGATGGATCTGGTGATCACGATTGACAGCTCACCCGCCCATCTGGCAGGCGCGCTTGGCGTACCGGTCTGGATGTTGCAGCTTTACACCACCGACTGGCGCTGGATGGTGCATCGGGCAGATAGCCCGTGGTATCCGACCTTGCGGATCTATCGTCAGGACAATCCCGGCGACTGGTCATCGGCGATCCAGAAACTCGGCAGTGATTTTTCAACCCTGCTGCAAGCGCGGATGAACGCGCAGTAACAACGCTGCCAGCGAATACTTGCCTTCGGGCCCAACAGGGCGTAGTTAAGCGGCTTAATTTTGTGGAATGCGGGTCTGGATGGTGATGCCTTTGGGTGACGCCTTTAGGTAATCTCTGGGCACATTCATTTGGCGAACCGATCTGGCGCAGGAGAATTCTTGTGAGCGAAGCTGCTTATAACAAAGGTTTCCCGGTTTCCTGGGAACAGATGCATCGCGATGCCCGTGCACTTGCATGGCGACTGTTGGAAAAAGGCCCGTTCAAGGGAATCGTGGCAATCACCCGTGGCGGTCTTGTACCGGCGGCAATCATTGCCCGCGAACTTGATATTCGCCTTATTGATACGGTGTGCGTACGCAGCTACTCTGACAAGACGCGTGGCGATCTGGAATGGCTGAAAGATATCAAGGGTGACGGCACCGATATGCTGATCATTGATGATCTGGTCGATACCGGCAAAACCGCCAAGGCTGTGCGCGAAAAACTGCCGCATGCGCATTTCGCAACGGTTTATGCCAAGCCACTTGGCCGTGAAATCGTTGACAGCTTTGTGACCGAAGTCTCACAGGATACCTGGATTTACTTCCCCTGGGACATGGAACTGTCGGTCAACGCCCCGATCTCTGAACGCGTTCGTTAATCTGCCTCGGGAAACTGTCCGTATCCCTTTGAGGCCGATTGCCAGACAAGGAGATTGCAGGATGACCCAATATTTACGCCCGGACTTCCGTCGCCAGTTGCACACCGCTCGCCGATGGGCCGGGCGTTTGTGTTTTGGGGGGCATCTCTGCCGTGGCTGTGACGGCGCTAAGTCTCTCAGCCCAAGCCCAACAGGTTTCCGAACGGTTGGCACGCGTTCAATCGATGTTAACGGCTGAAAGCGGATATCGCCTTTCGGTCTTTGCCGAGGTCAGCAACGCCCGGACGATTGCGGTCGCCCCGGAACTTAACGGCGCTTTTGTCGGGACGCGCGGACCGAACCTTTATTTCGTGCGCGACCAGGATGGCGATGGCGTCGCCGAGGACGTCAATCTGATTGCCGATGACTTCAAGCTGGCCAACGGGATTGCCTATAAACCCGGGACCCTGTTTGTCGCCGATCAACACCGCATCGTGTCCTATGATCTTGCTAATTTTGATGGCGAGACCCTTGGTCGCCCGCGGATCCTGTTTACCAATCTGCCCGATGAACGCCATCATGGCTGGCGCTATGCCGCCCTGTCACCGGATGGCGACCGCCTGTTTGTTGCGGTCGGGGCACCGTGCAATATTTGCAAGGTCAGCGGCCTTGAAGGCACCATCATTTCCATCCCGGTTAATGGCGGGGCACCGGATATTTACGCCAGTGGCATTCGCAATTCTGTCGGGCTGAGCTTCCATCCGGAAACCGACGAGCTTTGGTTTACCGATAATGGCGGCGATATGCTGGGCGATAATATCCCGCGTGAGGAACTTAATCGCGCCAGCCAGTCTGGCCAGTTCTATGGCTATCCGTGGTATGCGGGGAACGACACCAGAAGCCCGCAATTTTCCGATGAAGCGGTGCCAGAAGAAGTCACTTTCCCGGAATTTACCTTTAATGCCCATAATGCGCCGCTTGGCTTCACCTTCGATGGCGGCGATGCGCTGGTGGCGCTGCATGGATCCTGGAACCGCACAATTCCCGATGGGTACGAGGTTGTCCGGGTCGAGTTCATCAATGGCAAACCGGTGACAGAAAACCCGTTCCTTGTTGGTTTCCTGCGCAGCAATGGCGAAGTGATCGGGCGTCCGGTCGATGTGAAACACTATATCGACGGATCGATCCTGATTTCCGATGACCATGCCAGTGCGATCTGGCGCATGGTGCCGGAAGGCTAACGTTTTCCGGTATTTGGTCGGGCAATTAATTGGATGGATCTGGATGGGACCGGCTTGCGTTGATCGGAAAAGCGGGCTATAAATCGCGCGCTTCGCGGGTGTAGTTCAATGGTAGAACGGCAGCTTCCCAAGCTGCATACGAGGGTTCGATTCCCTTCACCCGCTCCAAGCCTTTTCCCACAGACATCATCACATCCGGTCCGGCGCACAGGCGCCTGTATTTTGGCATGCGCCATTGCAGGCCGTGGCATCGTCACCGACATCTTCACTGTTGCCTCCGTTGCCCAGGTCATCACCCGGACAACAGGCAATCAACCGATCGCGCAGACGGTTTCGGGCGCGTTGGACGCGTGACTTCACCGTGGGAAGGGCGATGGCATTGCGGGTGGCAAAATCGGTTTGCCGTGTGCCGTTAATGTCGATTTCTTCAAGAACGGTTTGGTCGGTTTCGCTCAGTCGACCGATGAAACCCATCACGCAGTCATGCAAACCGGGTTTGTCGTGCGGCTCGTCATGGTTTAACAGGGTCGGATCGGTATTAAGGGTCTGAAGTGCGGTATGTTCGCGCCGCTGTCGCCGATAAAAGTCCGCCACCTTGCTGCGTGCGACGGCATAAATCCAAGCAGATGGATTAGCAGCCGTGCGAAGATCCGATTTTTTGCGGATGATCGTTTCAAGGATGTCGGCAACAACATCGTCGACCGCGTCCCGGGGCAGGCGGTGATAGACAAAACTGCGTAGGCCTTTTTGCAAGGCCTGCCAGTCTGAGTTTGTATGATGTGTCGATGCAAACTTCATGGTTCTTTACGCGCAGCACACCTGATCTGGTTGCAATTCCTTGCCCGGTTGTTGGCCACAACAGCCAGCCCCGGACGTTTGTTGATCGCCAGACTGGTCATGTGGCGCATCGTCAAGAATACGATACCACTCCCAGTCAAGTTCGTCCGGTCCTGTTGCCCAGAACTTGGACTGCTTTGCGTGACAACATCCGGTTTCAGCAACGTCGCTGGTGACAAGATTACTTTGATGCAGCCGCGCTGACGCGGTTTCAAACGCCTGCTCGCTCAGACATTCGACACCGATATGGTTCAGGTTTTCGGTTGCTGCCGGGTGTTCGAACAAAACCAGTTTAAGCGGCGGGTTTTCAATTTCGAAATTGGCATATCCCGGCCGTTGTTTGTGCACCGGGCTTGCGAACATTTCACTGTAAAACGCAACGGCACGGTCAAGGTTTTTCACATTCAAGGCAAGTTGCAGTCGCATCTTATTCTCCTGTTTGATCGAAGCGATAAACAGGAAGACGCGCGAAGACGCCAAAAGATGCACCTGCCGATGAAAAGGGCCGATTAAGGTGATGGCGGCAGATAGTTCAGGTTCATGTCGCGTGCCTCTTCGTCGCTGCAGATTTTGGTATCTGAGGCAAAATCGGCAAAGCGCGGATCAAGGGTGCTGAGGTAATTGCCCTTGCCATCTGCGATGAACAGGCAGCGTCCGGTTTCACCGTCAAGCCGTTTGCCAACCCGCCAGTCAGACGGGGCAATCATATCGCCACCATGGATGCCGATGCCAGCATTGTCGGCATCGCGCGACAGCCGGTCATAGCGATGGGAATAGCCCGCAATCGGCAGGGCTTCACCGTCGCTGATCATTGCCGCCGCCACATCGCGTTCGCCGATGCCGCATTCGACGATGGGGAAATCACCGGCCTTGCCAGCGCGTTCCTGATCACCGGGCCAGCAATGGACATCAAACGGCGCCATGGCGAAATATTTGCGCAGTTGCATGGCCGAAGACATGCCGCAGTCCCAGAAACTGCCGTTATGCAGGCATTGCTGGCCGAGTTCCGGCGCATCCATGCCCGCGATATCAAGCACCTGACCGGCAATCAAGATGGTATCGCCGTCAATCACCTGAACATCGCGGCCCCTGGCTTCCAGTCCGGCCGGATCGGCCTGTTGGGACGTGGTGTCAGCCGCATGGACCGGGGCGCTGTGCCAGTGAAGGCCAATGGCAATCAAGGCCGGAATGGCAAGAAGGATGATCAGGCGGGTAACGCGTTTCACACTGGCCTCAAAGATCTGCGGGGTGAGTATTTGGTAAGAATGACACAACGGTCATGGCAAAAGAACAAGCAAAAAGAACGGCAAAATGATGACGCCCTTGTCGGGTGGGTGGCGGGCAGCGGGAATTGCCATCAATGGTGTCATGCACAATAACCGGATGCATCAATTGTCAATTGGCGCTACAAGCGGGTTTGTCTTTTGCTGTCAGGGAAGCTTGCTTGTTCCGTCTGCAACCCATCTTTTTCGTTGTCGGGGTTATGGTCATTATCATCGGTATATCGATGATGGTGCCTGCTGCTGTTGATCTTGCATATGGCAATCCGGACTGGAAAATTTTTGCCCAAGCCTCGATCACGACCATCGGGCTTGGCGGTATGGCGTGTCTTGCCTGCCGATCTGATATCGGTCCGCGTGTGACAGCACGTCAGGGCTATGTCCTGACCGTGGTGTCATGGATTGCGATCAGCCTGACCGGGTCCTTGCCGCTTTGGTATTCATCGCTTGAAATCAGTTTCTGTGATGCGGTGTTTGAAACCGTATCGGGTCTGACGACGACCGGATCAACCATCCTGTCGGGTTTGGATGAATTGCCGCCGGGATTGTTGATCTGGCGATCGATCATGCAGTGGCTGGGCGGGATCGGGATCATTGTGACCGCCTTGGCCCTTTTGCCGATGATGCGGGTTGGCGGCATGCAGCTTTTCCAGATGGAAAGTTCGGATCGATCCGAAAAACTCAGTGGTCGCATGCGCGATATGTGCCTGCAGATCGTGATGATCTATTCGGTTCTGACCCTGGTGTGCATTGTGCTGTATCGCATCTTTGGCATGGGATGGTTTGATGCGATCAATTACGGCATGACGACACTGTCGACCGGTGGCTATGCCACGTCGGACCTTTCATTTGCCAAGTTTGACACCAGCCTGTCGCTGCACTGGATTGCCATCCTGTTCATGTTCTTTGGCGGTTTGCCGTTTACCGCCTATGCGGTTTTCTTGCGCAAACGGGCGATCAAGGCGGTGATCGGCAATCAGCAAATCAGATTGTTCTGCCTGATTATTGCAGGTTTTACATTTTTGCTGACCTTGCGGCTGTTGCAGATTTCAGATGACGGGTTCTTCCGGTCGCTGACCATGGCGGCGTTCAACCTTGTGTCGGTGATTACGACCACGGGCTATGCATCGGGGGATTACCTGTTGTGGGGCCCCGCCGCGGTCATGCTGTTTTTCTTTGCGACTTTTATCGGCGGCTGTTCGGGATCAACATCGGGCGGGTTCAAGATGTTTCGCCTGTATGTCGTGTTCACCGGGCTTCGTGCCCATTTCATGCGCCTGCGTAGCCCGTCTGCCGTGGTGGTCAGCCGCATTGATCGCCACGAAATCACATCCGACATCTATAACGCCGTCACTGTTTATGTATTTCTTCTGACCATCAGCTATATTGCGGTGACGATTGCCCTTGGTTTGACGGGGCTTGATCTGATTACCTCGATGAGTGCGGCCGCAACAGCACTTGCCAATGTCGGGCCGGGGCTTGGCAATATCATCGGACCGGCGGGCAATTTCCAGTCCTTGCCGGATTCCGCGAAGTGGATTTTGGATGTTGCCATGGTTCTGGGCCGTCTTGAGTTCGAGACGCTTCTTGTGCTGTTGATGCCGTCCTTCTGGCGTGACTGATCCCTGATTTTCATTTTGTCGATTGTTGCTGTTGGTCTGTGACGGTTGCCACAGACCGAAGGTTTACTTTGCGTCATTTTCGCGCCGTGTATAAGTTTGTAGCGTTAATAACAAACACACAAACAGTGGACACGGACATGAAACTGCAGAAAACGATCACGACCAAAATCGCCGGGGCCCTTGCGGTCCTATTCCTGGCCGGTGCTGTTTCCGCATGCTCGCCCGAGGTGGGCAGCGAGGAATGGTGCAATGACCTTAAGGAAAAGCCGAAGGGCGACTGGACAGCAAACGAGGCGACCGATTTCGCCAAACATTGCCTGATGTGATCAGTGCATTCGCCTGATCGGACATTAAAACGATCAGCCGATTCTCTTTCATAGTCTGGATATGTCGTCTTTATGGCGGCTAAATCCGCCCTTTGACGTCTGCTTGGCGGTGGTACTGTTGAAGGGCGGATTTTTTATGTCCGCCCGTTTAAAATCGCCATGGAACAATCTGTTGTCCGGTGCGTTTTTACCCAATCAGAACCGCGCATGAATGCAATGCAGCAAGGTACATTTGCGTTACCTTGATTAATCCTTATAATGCGCGGCCCGCGAATGATCGCGGCAGTCGAATATGACAACAAATTTATTGCGAGGTTAGACAACTATTATGAGTGCCGAAAATCTCCATGTCGGTGTCATTGGCGCAACCGGTGCGGTTGGCGTCGAGCTGATCAATGTAATGTTTGATCGCAAGTTCCCTGTGGGTGAACTCACCCTGTTCGCGTCAGAGCGTTCAGCGGGCAAGACCGTGGAGACTAAATTCGGCACTAAGACCGTCGCGCTGTTTTCTGTTGAAGAAGCCAAGCAGTGCGACATTGTCTTCCTTGCTGTTTCCGGTGATTTCGCCAAGGAATATGCGCCCAAGATTGCCGAAGGCGCGCTGGTGATTGATAACTCCTCGGCGTTCCGTCTGAATGACGATGTTCCGCTGATCGTGCCGGAAATCAATGGTCACCTTGCCAAAACGGCGAAACTGATCGCGAACCCGAACTGCACCACGGCGATTGCCGCAGTCGCCCTGTGGCCGCTGCATCAGGCCTTTGGCCTGAAGAAGGTGATCGTTTCGACCTATCAGGCCGCATCGGGTGCCGGTCAGCCTGGCATGAACGAACTGCGCGAAGGTCTGGCGGCTGGTCTTGCTGGCAAGCCGGTCCCGGCGGAAGTGTTTTCATCGCCGCTGGCGTTTAACGTAATCCCGCATATCGATACTTTCCAGGACAACGGCTATACCCGTGAAGAAATGAAAGTGACCTGGGAAACGCGCAAGATCTTTGGTGCGCCGGATCTTCCGGTATCGTGCACCGCGGTTCGTATTCCGACCGAACGCACCCATTCCGAGGCCATCGTGGTTGAAACCGAAAAGGTTGTCACCCCGGAGGCCGCCCGTGAAGTGCTGGCAAAGGCCAAGGGTGTCAAACTTGTCGATGATCCGGCAAACAACAAATACCCGATGCCGCTGACCGCGACCGAACAGTATGACGTCGAAGTTGGCCGCATTCGTACCAACCTGATCTTTGGTGATCATGGTCTGGAACTGTTTGTTGCCGGTGACCAGTTGCTTAAGGGTGCTGCGCTTAACGCGGTTCAGATCGCTGAGGCATCTATCGCCGACTGATCGCGCACCGAAGCGCACTAAACAAAAAAAACACCCCCGGCAGACCATTCTGCCGGGGGTGTTTTGTATCTGGTCGCGGCCCGACCGATCAGGACAGGGAGATATGATCGCGGCCGGATGCCTTGGCGGTGTAAAGCGCGTTATCAACACGGGCCATCAAGGTATCAAGGTCCTCGCCATCGCGATATTCGGTGATCCCGGCACTGATGGTGACCGGAATATGATCACGCCCGAAACGGACCGGTGCATTGCGGACAGAGTCGGCAAGTTCACGGGCCTTTGTCATGGCTTCCTTGCGATCCTTTCCGGGGAATAGAACAACAAATTCATCCCCGCCCCAGCGACAGATCACGTCGGAGTCCTGCACATTCTGGCGGACCATGGTCAGAACTTCGCGAAGCGCCGCATCTCCGCCCGGATGGCCATAACCATCGTTGATTTCCTTGAAGCCATCAACATCAAAACACATCACCGACAGCACCGATTTTTGCCGTTTTGCGTTCTGAACCGCCTGATCAAAGATCATGTCAAAGACCTGTCGGTTAAACGTGCCGGTCAGTTTGTCGCGCGATGCCAGTTCTTCGAGGCGCTTCTGATAATTGCGCACGGTCAGGAAGGCGATCAGCCCGACCACGATCGTAATCAGCAACGAAATCGCGATATTGATGAACAGGGTGTTCTGAAGACGCGCATCTGATGAATAGTCACTTTGTTCAACAATCAGAAGCCAACCGAATTCAGGCACCAGGCGGCTGTTGACGAAATAGGTGTGTCCGCCATGTTCGTAACTGATCGACGCGCCTGGCGAGGTCAGGATTTTGGTGGCCTGGGTGCGCATGCCCGGCCGTTCCTGCAGGCTGTGGGCATCGCCAAAGCCGCTGCCGCGTAGTGTGACATGGCCTTCGGTATCGATGAAATAGATCGTCCGGCCATAGCGTGCCTGATAGGTTTCGATCAGATTGGTGACCGAACTGACGGCCAGGCCAACACCGGTGATGCCGATGACATTGCCGTCATAATCACGTACCTGATAATTGACAAAGATCGACAGGCGCGACCGATCAACCGTGTCATGGTCGATATTGATCTCGTATGGTTGCTTCCCGTCGCGTGCGCGGAAATACCAGCCATCGGCCGGGTCATCTTCGCTGACCTGTTTGATCACGCCGGTCGGGTGATAATAGTTCCGGGTTTCTTCAGAGATGAAATAGGACGTGATCGTGTCAAAGCGCGATTGAATTTCGCCCAGATACCTGGTGATCCGTTCCTGATCGTTTTCGCCGGAAAGCGCCCAATCGCGAACGAACGTGTCATGGCCCATCAACGAGGAAATGAAGATCGGCTGCAACAGATCGCGCTGGATCTCGGAATAGATATTGTCGCTGGTCAGCGGAAGCGTGCTTTCGGAAATCTGTTCTTCAAGAGAATCCCGGGCGACATAGAAGCTTACAAAACTCGTGGTCAGAAACCCGACCGCCAGCAGAACACACAGAATGATCGCGAAGTATAATTTCTTTCCCCACACGGGAAGCTCCCCAAGGATAGTCACAAGGCAGGCACCGATGATTGAACTCATCGTTTTTGGTCCGGCTAATTTAGGGGAAAGCGCGCCATGTTGCACGACACAATATCAAATACAGGCAGGTTTGCGTTCTTTGAGCGATGAGGAAAAAACCAAAAGAAACCGGCGATTATATTCGAATGATTCTGATCAACAGGTGAACTATCAGAAATCAATAAGAATTATAGACATAGTTAAGTGGTAATGGTTGCGCAGTGTGGCGATATTGAAAGTCGGATCAAAGGTGACGGTGGTTCATTAATCAGGGTGCGGGCGCGAACAAATCGTGTTGACTATCGCGAAATTCCGACCGCAAGGCAGCGTGCAACAGCTTAAAAGGGCTGGACATTGTGGCCCCATATGCCAAGAATTTCGCTGCTTGTGATGAAGGGGGTACATGCAGACCGAATTTTCGGGTATGCAGTGGCTTCCGAAAACAGAACATCAGACGCACCATATGCCGTTTGTCCGGGGGGATTTCGCGGTGTATGTGCCAAGAGGCGCTTCATTGATCGATTTCCGTCCCATTCTTTTCATCGTCGGCATTTTGCTCTGTACGTTGTCGATTGGCATGTTCATCCCGGCGTTGGTCGACCTTTATTACGGGCAGCGTGACTGGATCGTGTTCTCGGCGGCGTCCTTTGTGTCGCTGTTTGTCGGCGGGGCATTGATCATGATGAACCGCATGGACAATCTTAAGATCAATTCACGCCAGGCCTTTATCCTGACCACGCTGAGCTGGCTGGTTCTGACGGCGGCATCGGCGCTGCCTTTTGCCTTTTCCGATCTTGATATGTCCTATACCGACGCGTTTTTCGAAGCGATGTCGGGTATTTCCACCACCGGATCGACCGTGATTGTCGGTCTTGATACCGCGCCGCAGGGGATCTTGCTGTGGCGGGCACTTTTGCAGTGGCTTGGCGGGATCGGGATTATCGTGATGGCGATTGCCGTCATGCCGATGCTGCGTGTTGGCGGGATGCAGTTGTTCCGCATGGAAAATTCCGACAAATCGGACAAGGCGTTCCCACGCGCAACCCAGATCGCGATGGGTATCGCGATGCTGTATCTGAGCTTCACGGGCCTTTGGGCGATTATGTTGTGGTCGGCGGGCATGACGCCGTTTGATGCGATTGCGCATGCCATGACGACGATTGCGACCGGCGGCTTTTCGACCAAGGATGCGTCAATCGGGCATTATGACAGTGCGACGATTGATGTGATCATCACCTTGGGCATGGCGACGGGGGCATTGCCGTTTATTTTATATCTGCAGATGCTGCGCGGGCAGGGTCGGGCCTTGTTCCGCGACAGTCAGGTGCGCTGGTTCATCACAATTGCGGTTTCCATCGTTGTCGGACTCGCGCTTTGGCATTCGGAAACCAATAATGTCGATTTCCTGTATGCGCTACGCTTTACGTCCTTCAACATTGTGTCGGTGATGACCGGTACGGGCTATGCCACCACCGATTACGGGCTTTGGGGCCCGTTTGCGGTGACGGTGTTCTTCTTTGTCATGTTTATTGGCGGCTGTGCAGGATCGACAACCTGCGGGGTCAAGATCTTCCGCCTTCAGGTTCTGTATGAAATCGCCAAGATCCAGCTGTCGCATATGCTGCGTCCGCATGGCGTTTTCATTGCCTATTACAACCGCAAACCGCTTTCGGAAGATGTTACGGAATCGGTTCTGAGCTTCTTCTTCCTGTTTGTGTTCTGCTTTGTCGTTCTGGCCGCAGCACTTGGCGCGATGGGACTTGATTTCATCACCGCAGTGTCGAGTGCCGGTACGGCGATTGCCAATGTCGGACCGGGGTTGGGGCCGATTGTTGGCCCGTCGGGCAACTTTGCAACCCTGCCGGATGGCGCAAAGTGGCTGATGTCGATTGGCATGCTGATTGGCCGTCTTGAAGTGTTTACCGTGCTCGTTTTGCTCTTCCCGGCCTTCTGGCGCGACTGATCAAAACCCAGGATATTGACACCGAATTTTCCAGCACCCGCAGGCGATGCTTGCGGGTGTTTTTTTTTGTCTTATTGACAGAATAGGACAATTGACCTAATTTCGGGATTGGGACATTTGTCCTAATCTCAGGCTAATCGGGCGGCATATCGGAAAATGGCAGCAGAAACACGAGAACGGATTGTCGAGGCAGCGGACCTGCTGTTTTACCAGCACGGGTTCGAGGCAACATCGTTTGCCGATATCGCAGCCACCGTCGGCATATCGCGCGGCAACTTTTACCATCACTTCAAGACCAAGGATGACATCCTTGATGGTGTGATCAATCGCCGTCTTGCCAATACCGAGCAGATGCTTGATCGCTGGGAAGTTTCCGGATCAGATCCGGCGGAGCGTATTCTAAGTTTCATCCATATTCTGATCGTCAATGGCGAGAAAATCCGAAAATACGGCTGCCCGGTGGGTACGTTGTCGTCAGAACTGGCGAAACTGAACCACGCGGCAAAAAGCGATGCCGCGGCGCTGTTTACCCTGTTTCGCAGTTGGTTGTGTCGGCAGTTCGAACGGTTGGGCTTTGGCAACAAATCCGATGAACTGGCCATGCATATCCTTGGCCGAAGTCAGGGTGTGGCGACCCTTGCCAATGCGTTTGATGATGACCGGTTCCTGCATCACGAGGTCGATCTGATGTGCGCCTGGTTGGATGACCAGATTGCCGGGCTTGCTAACAAAAGTAACCCAGACAGGGAGTAGACGATGTTTGCGATCTTTTTGAAATTTGCCGAAAACCGCCCAAAGGCACAGGAATTCATGGACGCGCATAAAGCCTGGATCAAGCAGGGCTTTGATGATGGTGTGTTTCTGATGGTCGGCAGCCTGCAACCCAATATGGGCGGTGCGGTTCTGGCCCATGGCGTGTCGTTTGATGAGATTGAAACCCGCGTAAATGAAGATCCGTTCGTTGTCGAAGGGATCGTTAGCGCCGAGATTCTGGAAATCTCGCCCGCGCGTGCCGATCAACGCCTTGATTTCCTGATGGCCTGAGCAATGAGCAAAACAACAATCGGAACGGATGGAAAATGTCGGTGTGACTGGTGTGATGCGGCGCCGGAATTTAACGACTATCACGACACGGAATGGGGTTTTCCGGTGACCGATGACATCCGGCTGTTTGAGAAAATCTGTCTAGAGGGATTCCAGTCGGGGTTAAGCTGGCGCACGATCCTGACCAAGCGCGAGAATTTCCGCCATGCCTTTGCCGGTTTCGATTTTCACAAGGTCGCGCAGTTTGATGATGCGGATGTCAAACGTTTGCTTGGTGATGCCGGGATCATCCGGCATCGCGGCAAGATCGAGGCGTCGATCAACAATGCCAAGCGGGCCTGCGAGATGGTGGCCGATGAAGGATCACTTGCCGCCTATTTCTGGCGGTTTGAACCGAAACCGGATGAGGTGGACCCGCCACAATCGATGTCAACGTCGCCGACGTCCGTTGCCCTTTCCAAGGATCTCAAAAAACGCGGTTGGAAGTTCGTCGGGCCGACCACGGTGTTTGCGTTCATGCAGGCGATGGGCCTGATCAATGATCACGCGCAAGGCTGTTTTTTGCGCCAACAGATTGACGACATGCGTGCGTCATTGATCCGCCCAAGCTGATGTGATGTCAAAAAAACACCCCTTGTCCGTATCTGGACAAGGGGTTTTGAGGGCGGAGACCATTTCAGATCCCCTGATGATAATCCGGCAAGGATTATGGGGTCTTCGACATGCGGTCTCACTTAAGGTGCCAACGTCAAGGGAGGGTGCAACAGGGGTAGGAAGGCTTCAAAAGAATACGGTGCACACTCAAGTAAGTTTGGCGATACCGAACTTTGGGTCAGGAGCGGATCGGGGATCGGGATCAAGTCCGGCATCGCCATAACCCAAGGTCGCAAATGCTGATCAAAAGATAAAATCGAATATAAAATAAAAATATATAGGAAAAATCTATCGACTGAATGCGCTGCAGCACTGGAATGCCGCGAAATCAGTTACCAAGTGGCAATTTGACTGTGAAAACAGCACCATCCGGCCCTGTTGCAGTGAGGCGAAGTTCACCGTTATGGGTGCTGATCAGTTCGCGTGCGATGGCAAGGCCAAGTCCGGTGCCGCCTTGTCGCCCGCTGCCGGCAAACGGGACGAACAGGTTCTTGATCGCCTTTTCGGGCAATCCCGGCCCGTTGTCGGCAATGAAAACTTCAATAGAGCGGCGGGCTTTGGCCGATTCGTCACCCTTTTCAGGTTCGGTTTGAATTTTGTGACTGATGGTGACGGTGGTCGCCCCGGCCTCCAGCGGGTTGCGCATCAGGTTGCTGAAGGCGCGAAACAGCATGTCATAGTCGGCTTCAAGCATGACATCATCAGGCAGGTCGATCTCAATGCTCGCCGCGCAGGGTTCAATGGCGACAGGTGCATCGCCCATACTGCCATCAAGCAACGGTTCGCATTTTTGCAGCAAAATCTGATCGCGGATTTCCTCGATCAGTTCAATCAGGGTGAAGGTTGCCAGATCGCGCGGCGGCGGGGTTTCGCGGGCAAAGGACAAGGTTTGTTCACTGATATAAACCGCGCGTTCCATCGATGATAACAAACGCGGCACCACGGCGCGGACTTCATCATCTTCGCTTTTGGCAAGCTGTTCGGTCATCAGCATCGAGGTCGCCAGTGCATTGCGCAGGTCATGGCTGATTTTGGTGGCGGCCGTACCCAGGGCGGCAAGTCGGCGACGCTGATTGAGCATCGCCTGAATGTCTTGCTGCATCATGGCGAGTTCCTGGCGGGCAACACCGATTTCATCATCACGTTCGCCCGGATTGATCAGCGATGCCTTGTCCTGCGGATCTTCGCGAAAACGTATCATGTCGCTGGTCAGGGTTCGCATCGGGCGCACCAGCAACCGATTAAGTGCAAAATAGACAAGCCCGGCTGTAAAGAATGAAATCATCAGCGACAGGCCAAACACCCGCCAGCCGAAATTGCGCATCGCCTCGGTCAGGCGGTCTTCATGCACAAGCACCTCGATCTCGAAATCCGGCGCCATGGAGGGCATGCCTACCACGCGCAATACCCGGTTTTCGGTCTGGCTGAGTGTTGCCAGTCCTTCCATCAAGGCCATCGGGATCGAGAAATCGCTCAGATTGACATCCTTGTCGACCTTGGCGGGCATATCATCGCGTTGCAGCAGCAATTTACGATCTTCACGTCGCAGGATGACCGCCTCGATCCCGGCATTGGACAGAAGTTCGCGTTCAAGATCGTCGGGGATCATCTGATCGGGGGTGGCTTCAAGGGCAAGGGCCGCAAGGTAGCCTGAATCAAGGTGCGCCTTTAACCAGTCAATCCGAAAGCGCGCGACAGAGGGGGCAAAGACAAACACCTCGGCAAGCATCACAAAGCTTACCGTCAGCACCAGAAGGCGCGCGGAAAGCGATTTGGCCCATGGGGGCAATTTCAGATGCCGGTTATTCATTAACTGATGTTAGGCCGATAAACCGAAAAAAGTACAGCAATACAGATGCTTGTTTTCATGCGCGATGGCAAGCAAGCCGCTTATGCGAACCTGAGCAGGAAACGCACAAGCTTGCGCGTTTTTTCGCCAAACAGGCTGGGGGTATACCAGGCCCCGGCGACGCGCTTGGAAAGTTCGCCCAAGGTCGGGTAAGGCGCGATCATGCCCGCAATCGCGCCAATCTTCATCTTCTTGCTGATGGCAAGTGACCAGACACCGATCAGTTCACCTGCCTGCCGTCCGACGATGGCAGCCCCCAGAATCCGGCCGTTTGGTTTGGTGATGACCTTGATGAAGCCCTCGGTCTCGGCCTCTGCACGGGCGCGGTCATTTTCGGCGTAATCCCAGGTCACAACGCGGATGTCATCGCCATATTGTTCGCGGGCGGCCTTTTCGGTCAGGCCGACCTGTGCCAGTTCCGGGTTGGTGTAGGTCACCCATGGCACGGCACTGTGATCAACCTTGGCCGGAAGACGGAATAGCGCATTGCGAATGACGATGCCGGCATCATATCCCGCCATATGGGTAAATTGCAGGCCGCCGGTGATATCGCCAATGGCAAAAACCTTTTTGTTGGATGTCCGCAATCGCGCATCGACGGAAATACCGCGGTCGGTATAGTCAATACCGGCATCCTTCAGGCCGAGATTCTCGACATTGGGTTTGCGTCCGGTTGCCAGCAACAGGTTGCTGCCTTCCAAGGTAATCTCGATACCCTGATGTTCGATGACGACCCGGATCTGGTCATTCACATCAAGGATTTCCTTAGTTTTTGCCCCTTCATAAAGGCTGATGCCATCGGCCTTGATTCGGTCGCGGACAACAGCCACCAGATCCGGATCATCCTTGGGCAGGATGGTGCCCATTTCAATCACGGTAACCTTCGCGCCCAGCTGATTATGGGCCTGCGCCATTTCCAGACCGATGGGGCCGCCGCCGATGATGATCAGATGTTCTGGGCGAACGCGGTTTTCAAAGATGGTTTCGTTGGTGAAATAGCAAACGGTCTCAAGCCCCGGGATCGGCGGCACGGCCGCACGTGATCCCGTGGCGATCACAAAGCGTTTGGCCCTGATTGTGGTGTCACCGGCAACGACTTCACCCGGACCGGTAAAACGGGCTTCGGCCTGAATGACCGTGCAGCCAAGTTCTTCGAACCGTTCGACCGAGTCATGGGGCGCGATGCCCGCGATCACGGAATGAACATGGTCGATAGCCCGGCCAAAGTCGATCTCCACCGGCCCGGTCGATACGCCAAACCGTGAAGCCCTACGTGCATTTTCCGCGGCATGGCCAGCGGCCAGCAGCGCCTTGGACGGAACACAGCCAGTATTAAGGCAATCACCGCCCATCTTGCCCTTTTCGATCAGGACAACTTTTGCGCCCATCTGAACCGCGCCAGCAGCAACGGAAAGGCCGCCGGATCCAGCCCCGATGACACAAATGTCGGTCGTGATGATCTTATTCATCGGCGTTCGCCCCGATTTTACGTTTGCGCAACTTCTTGTAGGCCACCGGCAAAAGCGCCAACACGGCAAGCCCGATGATCGGGGTCAGAATACGTGGTTCAAAGATGATGCCAAGATCAGGTGTCTTGCCCTGATCAAACAGCGCGCCAAGACCGTCCCCGATGGACGCATAAACAAAAGTGCCCGGAATGATGCCGATCATGGTGCCAAAAACAAAGGATCGTAGTTTGACGCCAAGAAGGGCCGGCACAAGATTGACCAGCCAGAACGGAAAGATCGGGATCAGGCGCAAAACCATCAGGTAGCTGAACGCGTTTTCAGCAAAGCCTTCCTCCATCCTGCGGACGGCGTTTCCGGCCTTGGCGCGCATCAGATCGTAAAACGCATAGCGGGCCGCAAGGTAAACGATCGTCGCGCCGATGGTGGCGGATACCACAACATAACTGGTGGCAAGAAACGCCCCGAACAGAAAGCCACCCGTGATGGTAAGGATCGACCCGATTGGCAGGGAAAGTGCGACTGAAACGACGTAAAGCCCCATAAAGACCAGAACGCTGGAAACCGGGTTATCGAAGACAAAGCCCTGCAACAGGTCGCGGTTTTCACGCAGGGTCTCAAAAGACAGCAAATCGAGAACGCCGCTGGCCCATGCAATGACAAGTCCGACAACCAGAACAATCACCGGCAAAAGCTTGCGCCATAGGGGCTTTGACGTGCTTTTGATTTCGCTATGGTTATCTGGTTTCTGGTCGGACAAGTGTGACGCCATTGAACTGGTTTTGGTCATTGATTTCAGGCTCTTGCAAGTCGTTCGTTTGGTTCGAAATGCAAATCCCTGAATACAGGATCGCATTATTTGACCCAACATTAGAGAGAAATTTCAAAACTTGCTTATGAACTGCCTTCACCATTGCGTGAGGGCAAATTGTACAAAGCCTGGCCGGATGGCTTAGGAACATGCGCAATAAACCTGAGGGAGTGGCGCTTGACGTAGGGGAAAACTGGACGTATCGTCTGCGCATCGTGGGATTTGTCGACCGGCTTGCGGCCACGTAAAAAATCGCTAAAGAGGGGTGCTATGGCTTCGGCCCTGACCCATTCATGCCGGTCAGGGTTTTTTTGTGTCCGGATTACGGTATGCAGATATTCCGGGCATGTAGGAGCAAGACGATGACGACCGACAAAAAGGCTTCCCATAACTGGCGCGCAGCGACCCGATCCGTGCGTGGCGGTACAGCGCGCAGCGGATTCTGCGAGACCTCCGAAGCCATCTTTATGAATTCCGGCTATGTATATGAAACTGCCGCCGAGGCCGAGGCCTCCTTTGATGGCAGCGGTCCGGAACGTTTTGTGTATTCGCGTTTCGCCAACCCGACCGTTGGCATGTTCGAAGAACGCCTTGCCCTGATCGAGGGCGCGCAATATTGCCGGGCGACGGCATCGGGCATGTCGGCTGTCTGGAATGCATTGGCCGCCAGCACCAAGGCCGGTGGCCGTGTGGTTGGATCGCGTGCTCTGTTCGGGTCGTGTGAATTTATCCTGACCACGCTTTTGCCGCGGTTCGGCGTTGAGACCGAACTGGTGGACGGCACGGACAAGGACGCCTGGGAGAAGGCACTTTCGAAACCGGCCGATGCGGTTTTCCTTGAAACACCTTCGAACCCGACCCTTGAGGTTCTTGATATCGCCTTCATTTCCGAACTGGCGCACAAGGCCGGTGCGAAGGTGATTGTCGATAACGTCTTTGCCACACCGATCCTGCAAAAGCCGATGGAACTGGGGGCGGATATTGTTGTTTATTCCGCGACCAAGCATATCGATGGCCAAGGGCGTTGCCTTGGCGGGGCGATCCTGTTTAATGACAAGGAATGGCATGACGAACATCTGACCACCTTCCTGCGTCATACCGGGCCAAGCATGAGCCCGTTCAATGCCTGGGTTCTTCTTAAGGGGCTTGAGACACTTAGCCTGCGTGTGGATCAGCATATTCGCAATGCAACTGCATTGGCTGAATTTCTTACGGAACAGCCGCAAGTGTCACGCGTTCTATATCCGGGGCTGAAAAGTCACCCGCAGCATGAACTGGCAATGAAGCAAATGTCTGGCCGTGGTGGTGGATTGATCGCAATCGAGCTTGCCGGTGGTAAGAAAGCAGCCTTCTCGTTGCTTGATAATCTCAAGCTGATTGATATTTCCAACAACCTTGGCGATGCAAAAAGCCTTGCAACCCATCCCTGGACCACCACGCATCAGCGTGTACCGGCCGAGGACAAGATTGCAATGGGCATTACCGAGGGCATGCTGCGTCTATCTGTCGGTCTGGAAGATATTGATGACCTCAAGGAAGACCTGTTGGCGGCCCTTGCCGTTTAAAAGCATGGACCAACAGTAATCCTGACATCGATCCGGCCCGTACATTGTACGGGCCTTTTCGTTTCCGATCCGGGGGATAATGCCAGTTTGTTTTGACTGCTGACTGGTACTTTCGGGAAGGATTGTCTACATAAAGGGTCCATCCATCGCATTCTTGGCTGATGCAAATTGACTGGAACACACTTGGCCCGGAGATATGCATGTATTCGACCGTAACCCACGACATCAAGGTATCGGTAAAGCCGATGTTCCTTGAGGACGAATCAGACCCGGACACCCATCGTTATATTTGGGCTTATCGCATCGAGATCGAGAATCTCGGCTCGAAAACTGTTCAGTTGCTTAACCGTCATTGGCGGATTACGGATTCGCGTGGCGAAACCCAGGAAGTCAAAGGCCCGGGTGTTGTCGGCGAACAGCCTGTTTTGGCTTGTGGCGAAAGTTTCAACTACACCAGTGGCGCGCCACTGACCACGCCAAGCGGCTTCATGGTGGGCACTTTCGAAATGACGGATATGGACGGCAATCATTTTGATATTGCGATTCCAGCCTTTTCGCTGGACAGTCCGCATGGGCAACACACTGTGAACTGATCGCGTCAAAAAACAGTATCAGGTAGCGCGGGCCCTGAGCCCCACCAAGGCAGGTTCAATCCTGTAATAAAATGACAAAGGATTTGGTATGTGCAGCGAACATAACCCGGTGAAGCGTCCGACACGCGAAGAGGCAGAAGAAGCGGTTCGGACACTTCTGCGTTGGGCCGGGGATGATCCCGACCGCGAAGGTTTGCGCGGAACCCCTGACCGTGTGGCACGGTCTTATGGTGAATTCTTTGCTGGCTATCAGCAGGACCCGGCCGAGATTCTGCGTCGGACATTCGAAGAAACCGACGGCTATGACGAAATGGTCGTTCTGCGCGACATTCGCGTCGAATCCTATTGCGAACATCACATGGTGCCGATCATTGGTGTGGCACATGTCGCCTATCTGCCGCGCCGCCGTGTCGTTGGTATTTCCAAACTGGCCCGCGTTGTCGAGGTCTATGCCAAACGCCTGCAGATTCAGGAAAAGATGACCGCACAGGTTGCCAACACCATTCAGGAAGAACTCGATCCGCTTGGTGTGGCGGTGGTGATTGATGCCAATCACCAATGCATGAGCACCCGTGGAGTGCACAAGACCGGCGTGTCGATGGTCACCAGCCGGATGCTTGGCGCATTCCGCGATGACCCGATCACGCGTCGCGAATTCTTTGCCATGATCGGTCGCTAAGACGCATTCAGATGATCCAAAAAGAAAGGTCGCAGCACCAAAATGCTGCGACCTTTTTTGCGTTGGGACCGCAAATTCGCGCGATCTATTCCTTGAAATCACTGTGGCAGGATTTGCAGGTCTGCATCATTTCACCAAGTGATGCCTTGAAATCGTCTTCTGATCCGCCGCTAACTGCGACCGATTTAAGATCGCTGGCCTTGGCGTGCAGTTCGTTTGCCAGATTGGTGAATTTTGACCAGTCTTCCCAGATGTCTGACAGTGCTTCAGACGGTTTGCCATTACTGCCTTCCGGGAAAAGGGCGGTAAAGGTCTCGCCTGAGTGACCTTCGATAATCGTTGCGGCTTTCGCGACCTGATCCGGGTCATAGGGCAATGCACCCTTCATCATCGGGACCATGATTTTGACCTGTTGGCCAATGGCCTTCATGCCTTCCATGCGTTCCTTGACAACGCCGGTTGCCCCTTCATGTGCGATGGCGGCAATGCTGACCGTCATGGTCAAGGCGATGGCGGCTCCTGCTAGTACTTTCAACTCTCTCTTCCCCATTCTAGGTGTGCCTGACTGATGGTATTTTGTGTTTGTTCACGTGCTTTAGTGCCCAAATCGGGCAAGGATATGGTCAACCGAACCGACATAATGGCCGCCAAACAGGCGAACATGGACCAGTAACGGATAAAGATTATACAAATCACGGCGTTCTTCAAAGAACCCCGGCTCTATCGGCAGTATTTCATCATACCGCGCGAAAAATTCCGGTGTCAGATCCCCAAACAACGTCCCAAAGGCCAGTTCGATTTCCCGATCGCCGTAATAAATCGCCGGATCAATCAAGCCCGCAAGCTTGTCAGACTGACACAGGATATTGCCACCCCACAAGTCACCATGCAGCAGTACCGCTGTGCTTTGGTCTGGCAAAAGATCACCAAGCCTGTCGATCAATCGATCAACGCGCGCGGCCATACTACCGGGCAGCTTGCCTGCGCGATGTGCGTGTTGCGCCATATGACGCAAACGGTGTTCGGCGAAGAACGTGATCCAGCTTTCCTCGGGTGTATTTGGTTGCGCCAGGCCGCCAATTAAAGTGTCAAAGCCAAGTCCGAACGTTTCAGACGTTACCTGATGCTGCCTTGCCAACTGTTCGGCAAGATCGCGCTGCACGCGTCCAGTCATTCGGTTATCGTTGGCGATAAATGTCATCACCAGACAATTTGCGTCGGCATGGATGACCTCGGGACAAGGGATCGGGGAGTGCGTTTTGAAATAACGCAGCATTTCCGCTTCGATCAAAAGACCTGCATCATTTTGCGCATCATTTGTCGTGCTGTGCTTGATCACCAGTTGCTGCCCGTCATCCAGATCGGTGCGCATCACATCGGCAACGCATCCACCCGAAAGTGGCGCGACGGATCGCACCGACGCCCCGGTGTGGCGTTTGATCAAATCTGCAAGCGCGCGTTTATCCATAATCCTTTCCGGGGGTTAAGGGCCTAGATATCGTGTTTTTCGCGGATGTGCGACAGCAGGTTGTTTGAGGCTTCCTCGATCATGTCAAACACATCGACAAACCCGTTGGCACCGCCGTAATAGGGATCGGGGACACTTTGTCCGGCCATCGACGGATGATAATCCAGAAACAGCTCAATACGGTGCTGATGGGTATTGGGTGCCTGGCGGCGCATATCGCGCAAATGCCCGTCATCCATGGCCAGAACATAGTCAAATTCATGGTAGTCGGTAGGCCTGATCTTGCGGGATCGGATGTCGCTAAGATCAATGCCGCGGCTTTTTGCCATTTCACGCGATCGCGGGTCGGGCAATTCGCCAACGTGATAGGCCGACAGCCCGCAGCTATCGACGCTGATATGGGCATCCAGTCCGGCGTCGCGAACCATCTTGCGAAAAACGCCATCGGCCGTGGGCGAGCGACATATATTGCCGGTGCAGACGAAAAGAACCTTGATCACGCTATCAATCCGTATTGTCAGGGAAGGGGCAGGAGATGGTTTAAAAGTGACATGCCCGCACCTGGTCGGCAATGGCTGGTCGTTGCGCCAAGTGACCTTCATCTCAGCGGATTTTTAAAAATCGCGATCAATGTAACAGCTTCGTGACATTTTGAATGTGACACTGACAGGTCGGTCATTAGTTTGTATGATCGCGCCAATTACCTTTAATTTGGCGCGTTTTGATGCAGGAATTTGTTTCTTTTGGTTTGCATGTTGCCCTGATCCGGCAACTTGCATGGTTGCCGCGGGGCTATGACCTTGTCCCGGGCGGGACGGTTGTAACTTCTGCCAAGCTGCGCAGCATCATGCTCGCACTGGAAGAAATCAATGGTCCGGCGGTGCTGGTGCGTCTTGGGCGCTATCTGGCGGCCAAGGAACAGGAACCGATCCTGACCATGTTACGCCACTCGGCAACCCCGTCGGTGATTGCTGATCGCTGGCGCCGGCTTGAAGGTTATTCGCACGCACGTGCGCGCAGCGATTTTTCCGTCACCGGAAAATCCATGACCATCCATCGCGGGGTCGTGCGCGGTCAGCCACCGGCACGGGTGGAAAACCTGCTGTTGCTGGGGTTCCTGATCGGCTTGCTTGAGGCGGCCGGGGCCGAAAATATTGACGCCACCATTTTGCCAAGCCACGGTCCGGCAGTGCGCGTGACGCGCAAGGGCCGCATTAGCGATAAACTGGCATTTTCCGGTCGTGGCCTTCGTTTTCGGATCAATTGGGGCAGTTTCGAACAGGTTTCGTCATCCTATCCATTCATGGCCAATATGCCCGGCACCGCGCCGTCAATCGGGGCGCAGCGCCCGATCGTGCAACAGCTTTGTACGGTTTTGGAACATGATATCGGGCGTAGCTGGACAATTGATGAAGTTGCTGCAGCACTTGATACATCAGGCCGCACATTGCAGCGCCGCTTGCAACAGGCCAACAGCCGGTTTTCCGACCTATTGCGTCTGGTGCGCGTGCGTGAAGCCTGTCGGCTTTTATATGGCACTACCCTCTCGGTTGGTGAAATCGGGTTCTGGTGCGGCTTTACAGATAATGCGCATTTCTCACGCGATTTCAGACGTTTGATGGCGATGCCGCCCTCGGTTTACCGTGAAGCCAGCATCGGCCATGCCGGTTTGACCCGGGCATAACGGTCAACCAGTCTGGAGGGGCCGCGACCATTCACGGTGTGCTGGCTGATTGCCCGGTGATTGACCTGCCCGGTTTCCTTGGGTATCAGCAGCGCCATGAATGATTTCGTTTAAATCATCGTGCCCTTTCGCATCCATGAGGCTGCCATGACTGACCCCACCCGTCCTGCAAACGAGTATTCCGGTTTTCTGCCGCCGCGTTTTGACAATCGACCGGATGCCGATGATGTTTTGGTCAAAACATGGACCGTTGGGGACGCACTGACCGATCATAGCGTGCCGGAAATGCCGGCCGCCCTTTCGCTGTTTTTTGATCTGGTTGCCCCGTCAGCGGGCCGGTCAAATGCGACCGGGTTTGCCATGTTGTGGCTTGATCGTCATCCGCATGAAGAACCGGGCTGGCGTCTGTCCATCGGTCATGTCGGATCCGAGGATGATCTGGAATTGGCGGTGGCCAAACCGTTGGCGCGCCTTGTTGATGCCCTGCCGATGGCCAATTTTGAATGCGAAAACTGGCACACGACCCGCCCGCTTTGGCGCAAGCGGGCAGAACCGGTAAAGCTTGTTTTCTGGGGTGATTTTGCCAAGCATGCCCGCGCCATTCTGGGCCACAGCGATGCTGCATCTTTCTATCAGCCGCTTGGTGCAGGACTTCGGTCTGACAATGTCACAAGCATGCTGCCCTTGCTTGAAGATATGCTCGGTGATGCTTTTTTGCAGAACGGCATGGGGTTTGAAGATGCCCTGCGCCTTGGTATCGCATTGGGGCGCGCGCACCTGATCGAAAGCTGGATCGAAGCCGGTGGTTCGGAAAAGGAGCCCTATTTCCGGCCGATGAAAATCTGGCATCAGGCATGGCTTGCCAATGCATTGATTGATCCGGCGGTGGCAAGTCTTGCCATGTCGGGCAAACCGCCGATGCCGGCCCTTGATTTTGGGGATGACAGCACACCGGCATCGCGCCGAGCAGCCCTTGATGATGTGTCATCCTGGCTGACGACTGTGTTCTTTAGTGATGAGTATCCCGCCCTTCGAAACGCCTTTGTTGCCGGGGTGCAAAATGCCGTCTGGCTTGATCATGACCTGCAACAATATGTCCAGCCGCAACAACGCTCCGAGATCTTGCAAGGTCTGATGCCCTATTGCCGCTGGTTCCTGGCGATGGCGCTTTATAACCATCTGGGCAATCTGGCGGCGGGAACAGCGCGCGAGGATCAGGTCGCATTTTACGCGATCATGGTTGATGCCTTGCCGGAACTGGCACCGCTTGGCGCGTTTGCCACCCAGCGCGATATCGAACAGCACATCATCCGGATTGATGCCGCGCGCGCTGCATCGGCGTTCGACACACTGGTCCTGCCGTTCTGTGATCTTTTGATGCCGAAGCGCCAATTTGATGCTGCGCGTTCCTGATCATGTGATGGTATGCATTTTTAAAAACGCCGTCGGGCGAAACCGGCGGCGCTTTTTGTTCGTTGGTTCTCTATGACTAGATCTGTTCGGGATGTTCCGGAATGTCGTGCGATGACACGATCAGGAACCGGATCGCCAGACCGCTGACCGCGACAAGGCTTGCAATCGCAATCCCCCAAAACAGGCCGCGCACCCCCATCTCAAGAACGAATGACAGGTAATAGCCAACCGGGATCATGACAAAGATATAGGACACCAGATGCAAAATCGTTGGTGCCCATTTATCGCCAGCGCCGCGAAGCGCACTGATTGCGGCATTCTGCCCGCCATCGGTCGGGAAAATGATCGGCATCAAAATCAATACAGAAACCGTGGTGGCAAGCACCGCGACATCCTGGGTAAACAGATGTGCAACAGCATCGGGGAACAGATAAAGCGGAATGCTAAGGGCCAGCATCACGCACATCGTGGTCAAAAGACCAATCCACCCGGCAAGCGCCATGTCCGGTCGGTCGCGCCTGCCATAGGCAATGCCGACCCGAACCGATGTTGCCGACGCCAGACCAAGTGCTACCATAAACATCAGGGCCAAAAGCGTCATGCTGATGCCGTAACTCGCCGCGGCAATAACGCCAAGACGGCCGGCGAAAAGCTGCATGGCGGCAAAGGCGCCGGTTTCCATCCCCTGACTGGCGCCCGCAGCATAGCCCAGATGGCGGGCATCGCGCGATCCGCGCCACCACCCGGCAAAGCCGTTGCGAATGCCATAAAGATGATGGCTTTTCATCAGAAGGATATAGCCCAGCAGACCAAGCGCCATGAACCAGCGAATGACGCTTGATGTCCATGCCGCACCTTCGGCACCCAATTCAGGCAAGCCAAATGCCCCGTAAACCAGCCCGTAATCAAGAACGAGGTTGACCAGGTTGGCCGCGATCATCAACACCATGCCTGGCAGGGGGCGCTGCAATCCTTCAAGGAAAAAGGCACAGGTAATGTAAATAAGTGCGGCGGGCATTCCGATTGCCAGAATCATGGCCAGATCGCCGGCATGGTCGGTGATTTCGACCGGTTGACCGGTGATTTTAAACAGCCAGTCCGATTGCATGGTCAGAAGGGTAAAGACAATGCCGATCAGGACAGCATAAGGCATGGCATTGCGCCACACAGCCCCGGCCGCCATCAGGTTGTCGCGACCCTTGGCATGCGATGTCATGACCATGACCCCGGTCAGGAGTCCGATGCCGGTCACCATCAAGGATGTAAAGGGCGCATGTGCAATATTAAGGTAGGCCAGTGCCGCACTGTCATAGTTGCCAACCACGATGGTATCGACAACCGCCATGATCAGCATGCCAAGACGGGCAATCGTCACCGGCAGTGCCAGTCTGAACAATTCGCTTAGGTGACGCTTTATCCGATTATTGGGATAAAGCGGGGTAGGCGAAAGTGCAGGATCAAGTGCCGGATCAATTGGTGGCGGAGCCGGAGCACCATCTTGTGGGGCAATGGACATTGGACTGTTTCCTGTTTTTATCTGGCGATCAGGCTCTGGGTCGTGGTGGCGATCAGAGCCGTGATGCCGTTTTGCCCGGGTTTGGTTTGATCCAGGGTCTATCTGTGGGCGGCGAACGGTCGGCGGGGAATCGCCATCAGCAATTTGGCCGGATCATCGGTAATCACCGATGTTACACCCCAGGAGAACAGCTCCTTGGCGCGTTCGACATCATTGATGGTATAGCAAACCAGCGGGACACCAGCATCGACAATCTCGGCAGCACTCACCGGTGTCAGTGCCTTGTGGTCGATATGAATGGCCGATGCGCCAAGACGCGCATACTCGGTCTTCCAGTTTTTCGGCAGGGTTTCCAGCAACCAGCCGCATGGCAGGTCTGGCATATGTTTGCGCATATGGGCAACCGCGGTGTCATCAAAACTTGAAATCAGAATTGGCGGCACGGTCTTCGATGTACGGAGTTCCTTGATGACTTCCTCGCACAGGCGCACCGGATCGCAGCCAGATGGCTTGATTTCAAGGTTGGCTCCCATATCCATGAAATACAGGGTTTCGAGCGTATCTTTCAGGCTGGGGATTCGTTCGCCCCTATATATGTCTGAAAACCATCCCCCGGCATCGAGGTTGCGTAAGGCGTCGAAATCGCTGTGATGGATGGGGCCGGTACCGTTGGTGGTCCGTTCAAGCGTGTCGTCATGGATAAGCACGCATTTGTCATCCGCACTTAGCGTGACATCACACTCAATCCATTTGGCACCGCGTGCGCCGGCAACCCGGAATGCGGCAATGGTGTTTTCCGGGGCTTCAATTGAAGCGCCGCGATGGGCGACAATGTGCGGGATATCGATCACGGATATGGGCCTTTTATATATGTGGGGCTGCAACCGCCAAAACAGATGATGGATCAGGCCATCGGCTGTTCTGGTGGTGCAAGAACATCAATGCGATTCTCTTACGCGACTTGGATTGTGTGAAAAAGCGAAAATCTTGTTGCGATTTGAACGTTTCCTTTTTCGTTTTTGCTGCGAAGTCATTGGACTCCATATTGTAATTATTGGCGCAGAGTCGGTTTTCCCTGTGGTTTTCGGTGTTATGCACCGATGTGGGTCGAGCTATGCGCATATCCGATTTCTACGTGAAACCCCCGAAAGCCAAGGGTTTGTGCGGACCGTTTCGGGGGTGAAAAAAACAATCGCCGAAAATCTCGATAAATCTCGAAAAAAGGTGTTTACAGGTTCGGATAGGGGCCCTATA